>NZ_JBEZYG010000076.1:0-1180 GCF_040638385.1 Streptomyces sp. NPDC026589 | reverse complement strand
GAGGGTGAGTCTGCTGCACGACGCTGTTCGCGTCGAGTCCCTGACCGTGTTGTCGCGGTTCCGGACCGACTTCTACGACTGCCTGACCTCCCGCGCGGACGCGTTGTTCGAGCTGACGGACGCGGTGCTGTGCACCGACGGGCCGGTCGGTCGCTGGTCGACCTCGCGCTGGCGCCTGAGCACCGCCGGGGTCACGGCGCCCTCTACGCCGGTCTGAATCGCGGAGGGGTGGACGTCGCCCGGCTGCGGCGGGTCTTGGCCGGGGTGCCGCTGCCCCGGGCAGCGGACGGCCGGCTGGTGCTGGCCGTCGATGTCTCGCCGTGGCTTCGACCGGACGCCGGCACCGTGCCGGACCGGTCGTTCTGCCACACCTACGGCCGCGGCAGCGCCAAGCACCAGATGATGCCCGGCTGGCCGTACTCGGTCGTCGTCGCCCTCGAAAGCGGACGCACCTCCTGGACCGCGTTCCTGGACGCGGTCCGCCTGGCCCCTGGCGCCGACCTGGCCGCTGTCACCGCCGACCAGGTCCGCGAGGTGGTCGAACGGCTCGTCGCCGCAGGCCAGTGGACCGAAGGAGACCCGAAGATCCTGGTCGTGCTGGACGCCGGCTACGACGCCCCGCGCATCGCCTATCTGCTGTCCGGCCTGCCCGTCGAGGTCCTGGGCCGGACCCGTTCGGACCGGGTGATGCGCCGCCCCGCACCCTCGCGGGAGGAGTTCCTCCGGTCCAACCCGAAGGGCGGACGGCCGCCCAAGCACGGCGGGGAGTTCGTCTTCGGCGACCCCAGCACCTGGGGCGTCGAACAGGCCGTCACAGTCACCGGCACGCGGCTTTACGGCAAGGCCACCGCGCGGGCGTGGGACCGGCTGCACCCGCGGCTGACCCAGCGGGCTGCGTGGCTGGAGCACGACGGCCCGCTGCCCGTCATCGAGGGAACGGTCATCCGCCTGGCCGTCGAGCACCTGCCGTCCGGCGGGGTGAACAAGCCGGTCTGGCTGTGGTGGTCGAGGACCGGTGCCACCGAGGCCGATGTCGACCGGTGCTGGCAGGCGTTCCTGCGAAGGTTCGACATCGAGCACACCTTCCGCATGCTCAAGCAGACCCTCGGCTGGACCCGGCCCCGACTCCGCGACTCAGCGGCAGCGGACCGCTGGACCTGGCTGGTCATCGCCGCCCAAA
>NZ_JBEZYG010000075.1:0-1205 GCF_040638385.1 Streptomyces sp. NPDC026589 | reverse complement strand
CCGCTACGAGAAGACCGCGACCGTCTACCTGGCCGGGCTCCACGTCGCGGCCATCCTCATCTGGTCAGCACGATGATCCGAGAGAAACGGCCTAGGTAGCCCCAGCGGGCGCCAGGTGAGCGTGTCACATCTGATAGCAGATTCTGCGTCTGCTGGTGGTACACGACTCGCGTGGTTACTGACCAGCGGAAACGGTCGTGATTCGACCGCACTGCAGGCGGCTGGGCCGCGTATGGCCCGGATCTTGGGCAGAGGACAGTGGGCCCCTGACCGACAGCCCGTGACGCTGGCGAGCCGGCACACAAGGGAGGGGCGGGCCGACAGGTCTCCACAAAGGAGACCTCGGTCCGAAGGGTTACGAGAGAGGAACTCGTCAGGGCTTGGACCGCGGAGCGGGCAATCCACCGACTGATCGCTGCGTCCTAAGCGTGAAGCTCCCTCATCTCGGCCATCTGTCGGACCAGGCGGACCTCGGAAGCGGGGCGCACGCCTGCTGCGACAGGTGGTCATCCACCCCGGTGCGCGGGTTCCGAACCATCGCCTTGTGCCTCCACCGCTTCCCGCACGCGCTGTCCCTCGCGCAGGGAGCCGACATCGCGCTCCAAGAGGGTGCGGCTCACCGCTGTCGCCAGGTTTTCCAGGGCGTGCTTCTACAGGTCTGCCTCGCTCCGTGGCGCCGGGCTCCGGCCACCGGCTCTTTCCCATGTCTGGAGGGCCTTCTCCACGCGTGCCCAGTCCGGATCCCTGTGCTCGCGCATAGCGGCTGCCGCCTGCTCCGTGTCCGATTCCAGGGCTTCGGCCAACGCCTCCACCTCGGGAGTGGAAGGGTTGTCGTCGTGCGGGACGCGGCTCTCCATGAGTGTTGCTGCTCTGCCGAAACCTTCGAGCGCCTCCTGAGCAGCCTTCGCCTCTTGCGCAGTTAGGCCCCTGGGGCGGACCGGTTCCTGTTGTGCTCGGTCGTAAGCCTCCTGCCAGGCGGCGCGGGCTCTTCTGCTCGCCAGTTGGGCGCTGCGCATGTCGGCACGGCCGCACAGCTGCCCCTGGGGCACGGCTACTGGGCGCCCATCGCCTCGGCGCCTTCTCCGCGGGCGGGGCCACCTTCCAGCGCGCCTAGGCCGTTTCTTACGGATCAGTGAGCGGCCAGTGGTGTGATGGGTCCATGCGGCGTGAGAACTGTGCGACCAGGAACCACATAAGTGTGTGGC
>NZ_JBEZYG010000074.1:0-1263 GCF_040638385.1 Streptomyces sp. NPDC026589 | reverse complement strand
AAGGATCCGGTGCCCGTTGCGCCGCGCCTCCGACAGCCGCTCCAGGACCACCACCCCGACGCCCTCGGCCCAGCCGGTGCCGTCCGCGGCGTCCGCATACGACTTGCACCGGCCATCCGAGGACAGCCCGCCGTGGCGCGAGAACGCCTCGAACGCCCCCGGCGTCGCCATCACCTTGGCCCCGCCCGCCAGCGCCAGCGAGCACTCCCCCTGCCGCAACGCCTGCGCCGCCAGATGGATCGCGACCAGCGAGGACGAACACGCCGTGTCCACCGTCACCGCCGGACCCTCAAAGCCGAACACGTACGACACCCGGCCGGAGGCCACACTCGACGCCGCCCCCGTGCCGATACCCCCGAGCTCGGAGTGCACGTTGGTACCCGCGAAGTAGTCGGTGCCCATGACGCCGGAGAACACCGCGACGTCTTGGCCCTTCAACGTCCCCGGGTCGATCCCGGCCTGTTCCAACGCCTCCCACGAGGTCTCCAGCAGCAACCGCTGCTGCGGATCCATCGTCAGCGCCTCACGCGGCGAGATCCCGAAGAAACCCGCGTCGAACTCCGCCGCGTCATACAGGAACCCGCCCCGGGGCACGTCCGGGGTGCCGGCCTGGCCCGGGTCGGAGTCGAACACCCCCTCCAGATCCCAGCCACGATCAGACGGGAAACCGGACACACCGTCCCGGCCCTCGCTGACCAGCCGCCACAAATCCTCCGGACCCGCCACACCGCCGGGCAGATGACACGCCATACCCACAACCGCAATCGGCTCCCCGGAGGCCTCCAAGAGCTGGCGGTTCTGCTTCTTCAGCGAGCCGACCTCTTCGAGCGATGCTCGGAGCGCCTCGACGACCTTTTCATAAGGAGCACTCACTTGAAATCCCCAACCATCAGTCGCCGCAGAGTCACTTGTCGCCGAGCGCCAGCTGCACGAGATCGTCGACGTTCAAGTCGGCGATCGCGGTCTCGTCATCGGCGTCTTCCACCATGCCGATCGGCGGTTCGTGGCCATTGAGTTCAACCAGCCTGACCAGGGCGTCCAACAGTCCAGCCGCCCGGAACTGGGCGAGTGGGAGCGACGCGATCCCGCGCCGCAGCCGCGCCTCGTCCACGTCCGGGCCGGCCGTGACGCCGTCGGGGATCACTTCGCGGTGGAGATGGCGGGCGAGGGCGAGCGGATTGGGGTAGTCGAAAACGATGGTGGCGGCAAGCTTGAGGCCGGTGGCCCCACGAAGGCGGTTACGCAACTCGACCGAGGTGAGCG
>NZ_JBEZYG010000073.1:0-1271 GCF_040638385.1 Streptomyces sp. NPDC026589 | reverse complement strand
CGCTCACCTCGGTCGAGTTGCGTAACCGCCTTCGTGGGGCCACCGGCCTCAAGCTTGCCGCCACCATCGTTTTCGACTACCCCAATCCGCTCGCCATCGCCCGCCATCTCCACCGCGAACTCGGGATCACAACGCAATCCGTGTCCGGAACTCATCCGCTGCTGGCTGAACTGAGCAGGCTCGATGCCACCTTGGCAGCGACACCCGCCGACGACTCGGTCCGCGCTCAAGTGACAGCCCGGCTTCAAGGCCTACTGGCCTCCTGGTCGCTGGCGAACGGAACCCCGCCCGCTGATGAGGAGCTCGACTTCGATACCGCCTCGGACAACGAACTCTTCGACCTGATCGACACCGAGTTCGGCAACTAGCAACCGCCGATTGTCACAGCCTCTAGGAGCTGAACCCCGATGGCAGATGAAAGCAAGCTTCGCGACTATCTCAAGCGCACCCTCGCAGAGGCACGCCGTTCCCAGCAGCGTGTGCTGGAGCTTGAGGCCGAGAAGTTGGAGCCGATTGCGGTTGTGGGTATGGCGTGTCATCTGCCCGGCGGTGTGGCGGGTCCGGAGGATTTGTGGCGGCTGGTCAGCGAGGGCCGGGACGGTGTGTCCGGTTTCCCGTCTGATCGTGGCTGGGATCTGGAGGGGGTGTTCGACTCCGACCCGGGCCAGGCCGGCACCCCGGACGTGCCCCGGGGCGGGTTCCTTTATGACGCGGCGGAGTTCGACGCGGGTTTCTTCGGGATCTCGCCGCGTGAGGCGCTGACGATGGATCCGCAGCAGCGGTTGCTGCTGGAGACCTCGTGGGAGGCGTTGGAACAGGCCGGGATCGACCCGGGGACGTTGAAGGGCCAAGACGTCGCGGTGTTCTCCGGCGTCTATGAACAGGGGTACGGCTTCAGCACGTCGGAACTGGAAGGGTTCATCGGCACGGGGGCGATGACGAGCGTGGCCTCGGGCCGGGTGTCGTACGTGTTCGGTTTTGAGGGTCCGGCGGTGACGGTGGACGCGGCGTGTTCGTCCTCGCTGGTCGCGATCCATCTGGCGGCGCAGGCGTTGCGGCGGGGGGAGTGCTCGCTGGCGCTGGCGGGCGGGGCCACGGTGATGGCGACGCCGGGGGCGTTCGTGGCCTTCTCGCGCCACGGCGGCCTCGCCGTCGACGGCCGGGTCAAGGCGTTCTCGGACGCCGCGGACGGCACCGGCTGGGCCGAGGGCGTCGGGGTGGTGGTCCTGGAGCGGCTGTCGGAGGCGCGGCGCAACGGGCACCGGATCCTT
>NZ_JBEZYG010000072.1:0-1307 GCF_040638385.1 Streptomyces sp. NPDC026589 | reverse complement strand
CGGGCGTGCCGGGACGCGGGGATCGCGAGTGTCGCGGTCTACGCCGAGCCGGACCGGGACGCGTTGCATGTCCGGGCCGCCGACGAGGCGTTCGCCCTGGGCGGTGACACCCCGGCCGCCAGCTATCTGGACATGGCCAAGGTGCTGCAGGCCGCCAAGGACTCGGAGGCGGACGCGATCCACCCCGGGTACGGATTCCTGTCGGAGAACGCGGAGTTCGCGCAGGCCGTCCTGGACGCGGGGCTGACCTGGATCGGCCCGCCGCCGCAGGCCATCCGTGACCTGGGTGACAAGGTCGCCGCCCGGCACATCGCCCAGCGCGCGGGGGCCCCGCTGGTGGCCGGCACCCCGGACCCGGTCGCCGGGTCCGACGAGGTCGTCGCGTTCGCCGAGCAGAACGGGCTCCCCATCGCGATCAAGGCAGCCTTCGGCGGCGGCGGGCGCGGCCTGAAGGTGGCCCGCACCCTGGAGGAGATCCCGGAGCTGTACGACTCCGCGGTCCGCGAGGCCGTCGCGGCGTTCGGCCGGGGCGAGTGCTTCGTGGAGCGCTACCTCGACAAGCCCCGCCACGTGGAGACCCAGTGCCTGGCCGACCAGCACGGCAACGTGGTCGTCGTCTCCACCCGTGACTGCTCGCTCCAGCGCCGCCACCAGAAGCTGGTCGAGGAGGCCCCGGCCCCCTTCCTGAGCCAGGCGCAGAACGACGAGCTGTACGCGGCGTCCAAGGCGATCCTGAAGGAGGCCGGCTACGTCGGCGCCGGGACGGTCGAGTTCCTCGTCGGGGTGGACGGCACGATCTCCTTCCTGGAGGTCAATACCCGCCTCCAGGTCGAGCACCCCGTCACCGAGGAGGTCACGGGCATCGACCTCGTACGCGAGATGTTCCGCATCGCCGACGGCGAGGAGCTCGGCTACGACGACCCCGCCGTACGCGGTCACTCCTTCGAGTTCCGTATCAACGGCGAGGACCCGGGCCGCGGCTTCCTCCCCGCCCCCGGCACCGTCACCACCTTCGCGCCGCCGACCGGCCCCGGCGTCCGCCTGGACGCGGGCGTCGAGTCCGGCTCGGTCATCGGCCCGGCCTGGGACTCCCTCCTGGCCAAGCTCATCGTGACCGGCGCCACCCGCGAGCAGGCCCTCCAGCGCGCCGCGCGGGCGCTGGCCGAGTTCACCGTCGAGGGCATGGCCACCGCCATCCCCTTCCACCGTGCCGTCGTCGCCGACCCCGCCTTCACCGCGGACCCGTTCACCATCCACACCCGCTGGATCGAGACGGAGTTCGACAACGACATCAAGCCCTTCACCGC
>NZ_JBEZYG010000071.1:0-1379 GCF_040638385.1 Streptomyces sp. NPDC026589 | reverse complement strand
CCAGCTCTCCACGCTCCTCAAGCTCCACATGACGCTCCTCGACGCCAAGATCCCCGGCCAGCGCAACCGGAAGTAACCCCACCCCGGGCGGCGGGAAAAAAACCCCGCCGCCCCCTCACCACCACCCAAAAGCCAGAAAGAGGAAAAGGACCATGGGGATTCTCCTCCGCATTCCGAGTGATCAAAACCGTAACCGTGCACTCGACATCTTCGACAAGCTCACCGAAGAAGCAGGAGAAGGAACGCACAGCCTCACGCTCGCCGTTACCGGCATGGGCGGGACAGCATACGAAGTGTTCCCCTTCATTCAGGACGACGAAGGAATGGCCGCAAGCCTGAGCCACCTCGAAGAGTTCTGCGAACTGCTCGCCATCGCAATCTCGGGAGCCCACCCCAGCGGACTCGCAATGCGCACCGCAGGCGAAAGGGCCACCGTACGCGGATGGAAATTCACGGACGGCGACCCCATCCCGCTCAACCGCGCAGAAACATTCAACGCCTACTGCACCGACCCGACCACCGGCGAGCCCATCCCGCCGGACCCGGACACCGAATACGCAGACGCCCCCGTAATCCACCTCTAGCCCCCCGGTGGGCCGGGGCGAGGCACGCCCCGCCCCGGCCCACCACAAACCCCACAAGGACCCGTGATGACCCCAGCACCCCAGCAGCGCCACACGTTCGGCACCCCAGACACCGAATGCCGCTACCCCGTCCTCCTGACCGACCAATTCATCGGGTACGTATTCCGTTGGCACCGCGCATGGATCGCCACTCCCGCAGGACTGGAAACCGAGATCCGCGTATCCGCCGGATCAACCGGAAAGGACGCCGCCGCCCGGTATCTCTGCGACGAATTCGACGCCGGACGAATCGCGCCGCACCAAGAAGCCCCGAAAGCCAGCATCGCGGAGAAGGGCAGCGGACCCGCGCCCCTTCTCCATCCGCGAATGGACAAGCCGCACAACCGCACTGCCGCCCTGACGGCCGTACAGGGCCTCTCAGACCTCCAATGGCCCCCCTCGGCGGATACCCTGGAGCAGATAACCCCTGGCTCCTCTCCTGCGACCGATGCGGATGGGAAGGCGTGAAATACTGGTCCCACCTTCGCGACCGGAAGGGAAATCCGCCGTCGCCGTTCCGGCACCCCGGATGCACGGCCCGGGGGTAAGGCAGAAACCCAATCCCTACACAGGGCGTGCATCGTGATGCACGCCCTGTCCCTCTCGGGGGAGGGGGTAGGGGAGATTCCCAATCTCTACATGGGGCGAGCATCTGATGCACCGTCCGACGGGTCAGACCGCTGGCCCGTCGGATCACCACGGACCCCAGCCCCTCCCTGTAGCCAGCCGCCCGCGACAGCGGGCCACTCAAGCCAC
>NZ_JBEZYG010000070.1:0-1454 GCF_040638385.1 Streptomyces sp. NPDC026589 | reverse complement strand
TCATCGCGCCGCATCGAACCAGTGTGTCGGACCAGCTCGCCATGGTCACCCCAATTTGGGGAGCGTCAGAGTAGGGGCGGAGGTTAAAGAACAAGGTGCAGGCCTTGTTCCGTAACGCGCGCACGGATTCCGTGATGAGGCCGCCGAAATCCGGCAGTTCCCCGCGGAGGTCGGCCCAGCCCACCTTTCACAGCTCCTGGAGGCCGTCCTCCAGACGATTGGCGAACAGCGCCTCCGGGTGCTCGGACGCACTGCCGAACAGTGCGCCGTGGACCGCGTAACGGAGACCCGGACCTGTCCCGCACACCCATACGCGGTCTGCTGCGGCCGTACGGGCCGGTAAGCAGGCCCGCCTCGCACGGCCGGTACGGGCTCATCTGACAGCCCGAGCCCCTGACGTGTTTCGAGTTTCGAATCCAGCTGTGAAGGCAAGCAGACGAGAATCCGGAAGCCAAAATCCTTGTATACGGTGGGTCTTGGGCCCGCTTCGCTTCTTCAAAGGAAAGTTGGACACCTTCGTGCTGTCGAGGGCAGGGCTTCCCCGCGAAGAGGTGAAAGCCGGGCCCGAGGTGGGTCCGGTATGCAGGGGCCCGCCTCGAAGATGTCCAGTCCCGGCGGCGGGCCCCCTGACCCCAGGGGCCACCTTGAACCTATTCCCCATCGCCGACGAATTCACCTCGGCGACCGCCGCTCCCAGCACCGCGCCCATGCCTGCCGTGACGTTCGACTTGCTCACCGACTTCGTCGTCCTGGCCGCGCTGTTGCTCGCCTGCCTCGTCTACCGGTGGACAGCACCGGCACCCAACTCCCCCGTCCACACGTCCAGGGGCGAACGCCTCATGTACGCCGTCGGCGCCGCGGCCTCGGTCATCGTGATCGGGAACTACGCCATCGGCGGATTCAAGAGCTTCGGATACGACGTACCCACCACCGAGAAGCCGGCGGCCGCGGTCGGGATGATGCTGATCGGGCAAGGGACGGACCCCGAGCAGCCCGCCGCACTCGGCATCGACTGGGCCACAGAAACCTGACCCGCCCCGGGGCGGACCTGGTGCCGGTGGCTTCCGCCACCGGCACCAGGGGGCCGAGCCGTACTCCAGGAGACCCGGACCTGTCCCGCACACCCATACGGCACGGTCTGCCCCGACCCTACCCAGCACGCCGGACGCCGGACCGGCCGAGTCACGCGGCGCCCTCCGAGCGCCGGGCACTCCCGGCCAGCAGCCTCAGCTCAAGCCGGGCCGTCCCGGAGATGTGGACAGTGGCTTTATTCACGAGTAGTGGTTCTGGCTCACTTTCCGTGGAGTGGTTACGGAGAGTCAAATATTCGGTGCCGGACGATGCCTGGCGGGGTGGGCACGAAGCTGGGGTGAGGTGAGTTCCAGGGCCCGGTTGTCGCGTCCGGCGCTCATGTGGTTGAGCCAGCGTTCGTACCAGTCGAGGAAGTCGGTGGC
>NZ_JBEZYG010000069.1:0-1769 GCF_040638385.1 Streptomyces sp. NPDC026589 | reverse complement strand
TAAGGGCTCGCAGAGAATCAAGGTGTTGCTTCCCACGGTTCAACTCGTTGGTGTGGTATGCGCATATCTGGCGAGGTCCGTGATCAACTCGGCTTGAAGTTCGCAGTGTTGTTCCCACATCTGGACGAGCGGCAGCGCCGTCTGCTGATGGGGGCTGAGGCCCGGATCCTGGGACACGGCGGGATCCGGGCGGTCGCCCAGGCGGCCCAAGTCAGCGAGACCACAGTCCGCAAAGGCGTGGACGAGTTGGAGGACGGGGCGGAACCGCTGGGCCGGGTCCGCCGTCCAGGTGGCGGGCGCAAGCGGGCGGCCGAGGTGGATCCAGAACTGCGGCCTGCGCTGTTGGCGCTGGTCGAGCCCGACATGCGCGGGGATCCGATGTCGCCGCTGCGATGGACGACGAAGTCCACCCGCAGGCTCGCCGGCGAGCTCACCAGGCAGGGCCACCGGATCTCGGCGGATACCGTCGCCGACCTTCTGCGGGAGGAGGGGTTCAGTCTCCAGGCCAACGCCAAGACCCTCGAGGGCGCCCAGCATCCCGACCGGGATGCACAGTTCCACTACATCAACGACCGGGCCAAGGAGCACATCGGCGCTGGCGACCCGGTGATCAGCGTGGACACCAAGAAGAAGGAACTGGTCGGCCCCTACAAGAACGGGGGCCGTGAGTGGGAGCCGAAGGGAGCTCCCGCCCAGGTCAAGACCCATGACTTCCTGGACCGGCAAGGGCCCGGCAAGGCGATCCCATACGGGATCTACGACGTCGCCGCGAACACCGGCTGGGTCAGCGTCGGCACCGACCACGACACGGCAGCCTTCGCCGTTGCCTCGATCCGCCGCTGGTGGCAGGCCCGTGGAAGCCACGACTACCCGCAGGCCGCCCGGCTGCTGATCACCGCGGACGCGGGCGGCTCCAACGGCTACCGCACCCGCGCCTGGAAGACCGAACTTGCCGCCCTGGCCGCCGAGACCGGCCTGGAGATCACGGTCTGCCACATGCCGCCGGGCACCTCGAAGTGGAACAAGATCGAGCACCGGCTGTTCTCCCACATCTCCATGAACTGGCGCGGTCGCCCGCTGACCAGCCACGACGTCATCGTCAACAGCATCAAGGCAACCACCACCCACACCGGGCTGACAGTCCACGCGGAACTCGACCCGGGCACCTACGACACCGGCATCAAGGTCACCGACACAGACATCGACTCCCTGCCCATGCACCGCCACCGCTTCCACGGCGACTGGAACTACACCCTCTATCCACAGCACGGTGACACGGCCGGCGCGACCGAGGGCCCACGGCCGACCGAGGGCCTGCCGCCTCAGTCCCGCGCCGGCGGTCTGCGCAACCCGGAACTGACCGGCATCACCGAGCCGGCGCTGGACGAACTCGTCGACCAGCTGTCCCAGAAACTCGATGAGCTACGTGAACACGGGCGGTCACAGCAGCGAGGAGGAGACCGCATCCGGGCTCGCGGAGCCGGAGCCAAGGACAAGCTGACCGCCGCTGACCGAGTCCTGGCCACCGTGCTCTACCTGCGCAGACTCGGAACCCGAGACCTGATCGCCCAGCTCTTCGGCGTCAACGGCAGCACCATCACCAGGGCCGTTCACCAAATCCAGCCCCTCCTTGCCGACCAGGGCTACACCGTTCGACCCTCAACAGCCAGGTTCAGTACACCCGCCGACGTCACCGCGTTCCTCACCAACAACAGCAACCCCACAGAGATCAAGTCAGCATGTTGATTCTCTGCGAGCCCTAACGAGCT
>NZ_JBEZYG010000068.1:0-1932 GCF_040638385.1 Streptomyces sp. NPDC026589 | reverse complement strand
CCACCCCCGCAACTACCTGGCCTTTCTCGGCCTCGCCGCAGCCCTCTGCTGCTACAAGCGACTCCTCCGACTCACCACATAGGACACGGTCTTAGGCCGGCCGAAGGCGAAGCGGCGGCCCCGCCCTCAGTTCGGGTGCGGGGCCGCCGCAGTTGCGATCCGATTCAGCCGTGCAGCAGCCAGGGACGCACGTAGGCACGCAGCAGGTAGGGCAGCGCTCCGAGCACGTACACGGCGAGCGCGACGGTGGGGCGCACCCACCAGTGCTGATCGTCGGTGACGGGGACTGCCAGCGCCGTGGTCAGCGCGATGGCGCTGACCACGTACGTGTGCCGGGCCGTAATATCCGGCCCTGGGCTGGATGGCGTCGAGGGCGGCGCTGCGCTGCGCTGTGCCATGTTCATTGCAATCTCTCCTCTGTGCGGCGGTCGCGTGACCTATTCCGACCGCGTCGATTAGTGCGGTGTGCTGCAAATATAGGCGGCGCATTGCGATTTTGTGGAATTCGGAGAGATGCCTCCTTCTCCTCGGATAGGGTCCTGACCTGCAAAAGTGTGCGGTTTTCCTTCGCTTTTCCAGGCGTGAAATCAGGGTCCAAGCTGAGCGAAAAGTCAGCTGCTGGTACGTGACGGCACTGTGTGAAATCCTCCGTGCAGGCGAGCGGCTCTGTGCCTCTGTGGCCAGGGGGTTGCAAGTCTGCCTGATGCAGGGGGGGCGACCAGAAACGGTCAGGGAGCCGCATTTTTCCTGCCAGAACCAACTAGAAAAACCGTGGAACGTGAAACGCTTTTCCGCATGGGCGGGCCCCAGAATTCAGTACAGCATTGCGACGGGAAAAGATGCGGCACGGGAATTGGGCCGAAAAGTGCAGTCGTCAATTTGTCTGATATCGATTGATCGGTAATGGCCGACGCCCGCGCTGTTTGGCCCCGGCTCGGAGCAGTCCCCACGGATATGCCTGCCATGGGGGCGACTACGCCCCCGCCGCCGGAGTGCGGCCGGGCTTCGTCCGGCACAGGATCAGGGTGTGGAGTATCCGATCAAGGTCGGGCTGGTGCGCGCCGTGCCGGTTCTGCCGGACGGGGTCGGCTGGTGGTTCGAGCCGAAGCTCGACGGCCACCGCACCGTGCTGCGCCGCATCGAGGACGCCGTGGTCCTCTATGCCCGCGCCGGCCGCGACGTCACCAGCCATTGGATGGATCTTGCCGTCCCGGCCATGCGACTGCGCCCGGGGACCACCCTGGACGGCGAGGCGGTCATCTGGCGCGCGGGCCGCCTGGACTTCGCCGCCGTCCAGTCCAGGGCCGCCTCCTCGCTGGAGCGTGCCCGCGCCCTGGCGGCCCGTCACCCTCCTACGCCGCGTTCGACGTCCTGGAGCACCCCGACCACGGCCCCGTCGCCGCCCGCCCCTACACCGACCGCCGCGCCCTCCTGGCCGACCTCCTCAAGGACGTCGGCCCCCCGATCCAGGCCACCCCGGCCACCGACAGCCGGACACTCGCCCTCCTGGCTTTGTTCACGAGAACGGGTTCTGGCTCGCTTTCCGTGGAGTGGTTACGGAGAGTCAAATATTCGGTGCCGGACGATGCCTGGCGGGGTGGGCGCGAAGCTGGGGTGAGGTGAGTTCCAGGGCCCGGTTGTCGCGTCCGGCGCTCATGTGGTTGAGCCAGCGTTCGTACCAGTCGAGGAAGTCGGTGGCGGAGGAGACGTTGGGGCCCCAGAACCCGTCGCTGTTGCCGATGAGGACGCGGCCGGTGAGGGGACCGGTTACCGCGATGACGCATACGTCGGTGCAGCCCATTTCGATGACGTGGAGGAAGAGGTCGCGTCCGTGACACCCAGGTTCTGCGTCGTCGAATCCGCGGGGTGCTAGCGGTTCCTCACGCGGGTTCATGACGAGCAGGGAACACTGTTCCAGCGGCATGAGGCCGT
>NZ_JBEZYG010000067.1:0-2002 GCF_040638385.1 Streptomyces sp. NPDC026589 | reverse complement strand
AGCACGGCGCCATCGCAGCGGATGCCGACGGACTCCGACGGCCACCAGCACGGTGTCCGAGGCCCGTGCCGCCCACTCGGCGATCTCATCCACGCTCCTCGCGCCCGAAACGGCCGCGCCGGCACACACGAGGAGGGTCGCGGTCAGCGAGTACCAGCGGCCCCGCCTCGCCCGCGGGTCGGGCACCCGGTCCAGAAAGGGCCGCAGGTCAGCGACTTGACCGGCATCCAGCGGACCCAGCTTCACCAGCACCGACGGGATGGGAGAAGATACAGCGGCAGGCACGGGCCACCTCATGATCGTTGAGCTTCGACACCCCAATGATCACGAAGCCCGTGCCTGCTCTGCCATGCACCCCAACCGGTCACGGCCCCACCAACCGCCCGACCCCGGAACTCGCCCAAGCCCTGGATCCAACGGCGATCCTCGGCCTCGTTTCCGTTCTCCCGCAGCCGGGGAACAACGCTCCTGACCGAGTCCAGTATTTCTTCTACACCGCTTTTCGTCATGGGATTCCATTCCTCGAATGCCGCGTTTCGCCGCCCGAGCCCCGGCCGTCCGCACGGAACCACGAAGGCTCCTCCTGGGAAAACGAAGGCTCGCCTGAACATCCTGGTCGAAACGTGGTCACCACCCGGTAACCCCTGGGATTCTCAGAGAATGTGGTCTCCTGTTGCCGGACGATTTACGGGAGCACAGCAGAAAGGGGTTGCCTCCGCCGGCCACGGGGGGACCGGTGGAGACAACCCTTGTTCAGGGATTGCGCAGGAAGAACTACTGCGGGGTCAGCACGCCCTGCGAACCGCCGCCGTCCACGGTGAACTCGAGACCGGAGGTGAAGGTGGCGTCGGCGGCCAGGAACAGCGCGGCCTTGGTCACTTCCTCCATCGAGCCGTGGCGCTTCATCGGGGTGAGGATGTCACCGAGGGACTGGAACTGGGCGCGCTCCTCCGGAGTGGCCTCCGGGATGCCCATCGACGGCGTGTGGATGAAGCCGGGGCTCACCGCGTTCACCCGGACGCCCTGGGCGACGAGTTCGGAGGCCGCCACCCGCACGAAGGCCCTGACCGCGGCCTTGGCGCCACCGTAGACACCCATGCCGGGCGCGCCCGTGGTGTTGGCGACGGAGGTGGTGATGGTGATGGAGCCGCCCGACTGGATCAGCGGGGCGAGGTGCTTCACCGCGAAGAAGACGCCCTTGGTGTTCACGGCGTACTGCCGGTCGAAGGTGTCCTCGGTGAACTTGTCGATCGTCTCCAGGATCGCGAGACCGGCGTTGAGGAAGACGTGGTCGATCTTTCCGAACTTCTCGGCCACGATCTTGGCCAGGGCCTCGATGTCGGAAACGCTGCCCGCGTCGGAGCGCACGATGTGCGCGTTTTCCTTGAGTTCGTCGCGGGCGGCCTCGATGTTCTTCTCATTGCGGCCGGTGACCAGCACCTCAGCGCCCTCGGCGATGAGCGCCTTGGCGAAGTCAAGACCCATGCCGTGCGTACCACCGGTGATGACGACCTTCTTGCCTGCAAACCTGCTCACGCATACTCCCGTGTTGTTCAAATGTTTTTACCGGCATCGGACTTGCCCGCTGTTGAAAGGTAGTCACGCTTCCTGACGGGCCGCAAGTACGAACAAAAAAGTAAGTACCCGCGAGATGGAGCCACCGGTTCGGCTACCGGTTCTGTGACACCTGGTTCAGGATCGCGTCGGAAATCTCTTCCGGGGCCTGTTCCGGCTGCCAGTGCGAGACGCCCTTCAGCGTCACGAAACGGTAGGAGCCCGTGACGTGGTCGACGGTCCGCTCGGCTCCGTAACGGCTCACCGCGTCGTCGCCGTCGCTCCAGACATAGGTGGTGGGCACGGAGACGGAGGGGACGGTGGGGCCGTCCAGCAGGCCGCCGGCCCGGTACCAGTTGAGCGCCGAGTCGAGTGCGCGCGGCTGGGTGTGGAGCGCCACGTACTGCTCCACCCGCTGGGCGGGGATCTGCGCCCCGCCCTCGACGTA
>NZ_JBEZYG010000066.1:0-3046 GCF_040638385.1 Streptomyces sp. NPDC026589 | reverse complement strand
ACGCCACCCCCGCAACTACCTGGCCTTTCTCGGCCTCGCCGCAGCCCTCTGCTGCTACAAGCGACTCCTCCGACTCACCACATAGGACACGGTCTAAGTCATACCTTTTCGACGAAAATACCCAACAGTGCCCGGAGGGCTACGTACACGAAGAAGAAAAGCCCAAAGAGTGCCACGATGGCCCCAAGTGCTAGAGCGTGCACCATGTCGAAGTCCCCCGAGGTGTGGGTGGCCGCTCGCAGTGGGCGGGAAATACTCCTGGCCCGCACCGGTAGAGCATGTTGAGAGCCTTGTTGGCACGATGAAGGAAGCACTCTTCCGGTGAAGAAGCGTATCGGGCCCTATCCCCGCGTCCGAGTTCAGGGCGACGGCCGACAGGTCGTCTCCCAGGCCGGGGTGGTCCTGCTCGTCGAAACGGTCCGCAAGACCGGCCTTGACCAGGCCATACCCAGGCTCTCGCTCCGTGGCGCAAACCGCGGGCCGTCCACGATCCCGGCAAGGCCCTCCTGGACGTGGCCCTGGCAGTCGCACTGGGCGGGGACTGTCTTGCGGACGTCGCGATGCTGCGGTGCGAGTCGGCCGTGTTCGGCGCAGTCGCCTCCGACCCGACCGTATCCCGACTGATCAACAGTCTCGCCGCCTCCGGCGAGAAGGCCCTGCGGGCCATCCGGTCCGTACGGTCCGAAGCCCGTTCTCGCACCTGGTGGTTGGCGGACCGGAACGCGCCGGATGCCGATGGGCAGGTCACAGTCGATCTCGACGGCGTCCTCGTGATCGCGCACTCCGACAAGGAGGACGCGGCCGCGACCTGGAAGAAGACCTATGGCCATCACCCCCTGATGGCCTTCGTCGACCACGGATCCGGCGGGACGGGTGAGCCGGTCGCCGCTCTCCTCAGACCGAGGAACGCTGGCTCGAATACGGCCGCCGACCACATCACCACCGCTCAGCTGGCCTTGACCCAACTGCCGAAGAAGCACCGCCGGGGACGGCAAACGCTGATCCGTACCGACTCCGCGGGCGGCACCCACGACTTCGTGTCCTGGCTCGCCCGGCGAGGACGGTGGCTGTCCTACTCAGTCGGCATGGTGATCACCGAAGTGATCCACCAACACGTCTTGAACGTCCCGGCCACGGCTTGGACCCCGGCCGTCGAGGCGGACGGAGAGATCCGCGACGGTGCCTGGGTCGCCGAACTCACCGGCGACCTCCTGGAGGGTTGGCCCAAGGGCATGCGGCTGATCGTCAGGAAGGAACGGCCGCGCCCCGGGGCCCAGTTGCGGCTCACCGACGCGGACGGCATGCGGCTGACGTGGTTCGCCACCAACACCTCGGGCCGGCCGATCGCCGAACTCGAACTTCGTCACCGACTGCGGGCCCGGGCCGAGGACCGCATCCGAAACGCCCGGGCCACCGACCTGCGCACCCTTCCCCTGCACCGCACCGACCAGAACCGGATCTGGCTGGAGATCGTGCAGATCGCCCTCGACCTGCTGGCCTGGATGCCGATGCTCGCCCTGACCGGCAAGGCCCGCCTCTGGGAACCCCGCCGCCTGCGGATCCGTCTGTTCACCGCGGCCGGACAACTCGTCACCACCGGCCGCCGCCGGATTCTCCGCCTGACCCGGCACTGGCCCTGGACCGGCCACATCACCGCCACACTCGACCAGCTCGCACTCCTGCCAAACCTCGGCTGACCAGCAACTTTCCCGTCCCTACGACAGCAGCCCGACACCGGAGCAGTGGAACCCGGCGCCTCCCCGAGACGACACGCGGGCCCTCGACCTGCGCACTCTCAGCCCACGGCACGAAAACGGTCCACCGACTCCGTCGGCGGACCGTCACGAGAACTTCGAGGTTAGGTCCGCACAGCTCGCAGCTCTACCTCTGTGAGCTTGATCCGCTTTGACGGACATTCGAGATCAGGGGTGGCTCAAGTCCGACCGAGTGCCGGATGCCGAGACATACGCGTCAATGCGGAGCGTCATCAGTCCGTGGGCTCAGCACGACCGGGTGTGGGCGGATGTAATTGCTGCCTTCGGTCCTCCGTCGGTGCTGTTCGGCGGAATCAATCCGCTCTACGGAAAAACCCTCGGCTATGTCACCCAGGACACTGCAGAGCCGATGATCTCCTTTCGCCTGTGGAACGGCACCGTGCCAGGGTCCGACTCGTCATGGCCCCCGGATCGGGAGGCGTCGTTGCTTCTCGCGGTCCGCTGTGGTGATGGCCCGTTCGCCGATCGATTCACGTTCACACCGGAAGGTCAACGTCGGCGCCCGGAGATCGCTTGACACCAGTGACGCGCGAACTCAGGGTGTTGGGTTGGGGCGCTGGCTCGCTGCCCCTTCTACGGTGCGTTCTCGCTGACCTCCTTGCGGCGCTGCCCGGGCGGCGGGGTGGCGGCCACGAAGTCGGCGCTCAGCACGTCGGCGTACGCAGCCAGATCATCGTGCGTGGCCACCACGGCGCGGACGATGCGGTTGATCGTGTCCGAACGGGCAAGCCGTGCGATAGGGGGAGGGGCGTGCCATGACTCAATCCTTTCACGGAACCGAGTCTCTACCGAACCCGGAACGGCTCACCCTGCGAACTCCGTCTGACGACAGAGACCGTGGAGAGCCCGTTGCGTTGAGAGGGTGCGCCGTTTCACTCGGCGCTGGATCGCCCCCGCAGGGGGCCGAGGTTCGGAAGGAGATGACCTTGGGGCTGCCCGCCTGACCTGGACGCGAAAGCGCGAGGGGACAACAGCATGGCGGGAAAGCGTGGAGCGTTGAGAAGGCGTCAAAGGCGCTGCCGCGCAAAGCCCGCGTGATATGGCGAAAGCCACACTGCCTGAAGCCAAGTCACCAGCGGTGGAATACGTACACCCTGCGACACGACGTCTTAGTACTCCAGCCGGACTTCGGTGTATGTCCTGGTCAACGGCTTGAGTGTGGGGATTTTAGCGGGGTGGTGCCGGGTGTGGGGCGGGTTCGCCCGGCCTGTCCCGCGAAGGAGTGACCGCGCCGTGTGTAGTGACAGCGGCGGGCCCGGGCCTGGTGTCGG
>NZ_JBEZYG010000065.1:0-3106 GCF_040638385.1 Streptomyces sp. NPDC026589 | reverse complement strand
GACCACCCGGGCAATCCGCGACCAACCCGAACGAGCCCTCCCACTCCTGGGCATCACCAACAACCCCGACACCCATGGAACTTGATCAAGCCCTGTGATCACACCGGGCCAGGCATCTGATGCAGGATCACACCCCCACCACGGGGCAGAACCGCCAGCGAGGCCCCGAACCCCGTGCCGACATGGAACGCGCGGGACAGGACCCGGGCCCCGCCCGGCGGGAGCAGGAGCACGGCGCCGGAGCCGCACAGCCCTGGTGCCGGCGGCGTGTTGCCACCGGCACCAGGGCCGCTCATGCGTGCATACCTCGCAGCGCGTCGCGGTCAGCGGCCCGCGACGCTGCGGCACACCGACTCCATCCCGCCGCCGGTCGGCACCCGGGGCGTGGTCGGTACCCACCGCTTCGCACTGCGCGGTGTGTGCTGCGCTTCGGGGCGGCCGGGGTGCGTTTGCGGGGGCAGGACGGGCGGGCCGCCATGGCGTCGACACGCTCCGCCGCCGGCCTCTTGCGCGCCTTGTGATCCGCGGTAGCCAACGCGACAGGGGACGGCCCGATCCACGCCAGTTCCTCCAGCCCGCGCGCCGCCGGGTCCCGGGTTCGCACCCACGCACGGTCCCGGGGGCCCCGACCGGCCCGGGGAGGCACTAGATAGCCCCCGCCCCCTTCGGCCCTACGAGATCAGCAAGGAGCTGGCACGGTCGTTCATGGCGCTGCCGACCAAGTCCACGCTGCCGGAGTACGTCTGACGCGCACCTTCGAAATGTATGTGCTCGAACAGTTCGACCTTGCAGCCGCTCCCCGTCAGCACCGCCGACGTTATGTCGTTGAACTGGTAGAAAGACGAGCCGAGGTTCAGGTAACCGAGTTCCGTGCCAGAGCCGCACGTATAATGTGTGTTGAGGATCAGAGTCCGGCCCGCGCGAGAGCCGCCGTGCTCGTAGAGGACGCCGGCCATGGTGTTGCTGGACCCTGTGACGGTGCGTGAGCCAGCTTTTCTGGCGGGGGCGTTCATCTTGTCCAGGAACTTCCTGTCCAAGGCGGCCTTTTGGGGTGTGACGGGGGCGTCGGTGATCCGGCCGCCGGTCGCGGCGGCGACACTCTCGCGGAAGGTGTCGTAACAGGTGGGCTTCTGATCGCCCGGGGTGGCGACGCAGTGTCGGCCGGCCTCGGCCCGCGTGGCCTCTGGATCCTGTGTCGCGCCAGCCGGCGCCGGGGTCATGAACACGGTCGCACACGCGACAGCCACAAGCCCGCTCACGCCTGTTCTCACTCTCATTGCTTCCTCGTTTCAAAAAGGGGCGGCGAGAAGCAGCCCCGTAGTGGGACTGGGTTTTCCCACTGAAGCTCTGTCAGGACAGAGGAGGGATCACAGGCCACGGAGGTTGCTTCGGCCTACCGCGTCCTGGCCGGCCTCAGACTCCGCCGAGTGCCGTGGGAGCGCCCATGCGCGCTCCGGCGAGTCGCCAACTTCGCGGATCAGGTGTCCGACAGGAGAGGACCCCTCCAAGGACGGAGGCGG
Source organism: Streptomyces sp. NPDC026589 (assembly GCF_040638385.1). Lineage (NCBI taxonomy): Bacteria > Bacillati > Actinomycetota > Actinomycetes > Kitasatosporales > Streptomycetaceae > Streptomyces > Streptomyces sp. NPDC026589. The sequence continues at coordinate 1,586 of NZ_JBEZYG010000065.1, read as the reverse complement.
CGGAGCAGCAGCGTTTACACCGACGATGGCTGCTCTGGGCGGCGCCGCCGTGCTCGTGGCATGTGTCGTCCCAGTAGCGGTCCGGTGAGGCGCGGCCTCGACCACGGGGCCGGGGCGGGCGTTCGCTATCCGGCGCCACACGCCGGCCGCCCGCACCGGGCACCGGACAGCCTCCCATGCGGGCCGCGCAGGAGTCCCGGCCCGGTGCCATGTGCTGCCATGCGTGCGGCTGGCGCGGGGAGAGCGGGTCATCAGCCCAGCTCGGGACCCATTGCTGCGGGCGGCGCCCCGGGGAGCGTGGCGGGAGGCATGGCAGCAGTCAGCACTCCAGCCCTCATGCGGCGAGTGCGGTCCCGGCGGCGGCGATCAGGTCGTCAGCGGCCCGGAGCGCCCGTTCCCGAGCCTCCTGGAGTGCGGCGGGGCTGTTGACCGCCCGCATGTCGTACGCGGCCTGTACGGCGTTCTGCGCCGTGTCGGCCAGCTCGGGCAGCAGGAGGCGGACCCGCAGGAGTGGAGCCGTCACCGCGGACCGGGTCCGATGGCTTTCCGCCTGAGCCTCACTCCAGTCCCCGCCGGACAGCCGGGCATCCTCCAGAACCCACATCGCCCGCCGGTGATCCGCCAGCGCAGCCGATAACCCGGCCATCGCCTCCAGCCCCTCCGCACGGCGCGCAGACAATTCCTCAGCAGCCCTCTGCGCCCGCTGCGAGAAATACTGAAGGGCTCCCGTCAGGAGAGACCCAGCGAGTGTTCCCAGAACCGCGATTACGACCGTCAGCATCTGAATCCCTTTCGTGGATGTAGATTCATCTTCCCCGGAAAAACGGGCGAACGGTCGTGTTGCCCGTTGCCTATCCGAGGCAGCACCAAAAGTAAAAGGAAACAGGCGACACCGATGTCGAGGCTCGGTGAACCTGCACAGTGGCCATGCTCCTGACCTCGTTTTATGCAGTTCGGGTGGGCGGGTTTTTGGCTGGGTGGCTCACTGAATCTGCGCAGGGTCGGGGTGGCCTATCCGTCTGACCTGTGGTGTTTCTGGCTCTTGACGTGCCTGCGCAGGTTGGTTGAGTACTGCGCAGCTTCAGCGATCCCCGGTATGTGCGACCCCGGATGCACGGGCCGGGGGTAAGGTATAACCCCGATCTTTACACAGTGAATGTATCGTGATGCGCTTCTTCTCTCCCCTCGGGGGAGGGGGTAGGGTGGATTCCCAATCTGTACACGGGTGCCGGTAGTGATGCAGGGTCAGGGTCGAGCCCGGTCCGGCCGATTGACGCACGACCGCCCCAACCGACCCCCTCCTGTAGCCAGCAGCCCGCGCAGCGGGCCTCTCCTGTAGGCGTAGCCGGAAGGAGTCTCGCCCCGACGACTCGTCACCACCGGTCCCGGAGCGGAGCGCAGGGGCCTGCCCAGTTACCCACCGGCCTTTTGAATTCCGGAGGAATTGTTTCAAAGCCCGTAGGGGTTTATCGTCTTTACGACCCGTAGGGTCGTGCGTCGTTCCTCCGGAGGACCCCGCCGTCCGCCGACGAGGGCCTCGACGCGGCCCAGCTGGCCGCCAAGTACGGCCTGACCGTGAGCGGCGC
>NZ_JBEZYG010000064.1:0-3595 GCF_040638385.1 Streptomyces sp. NPDC026589 | reverse complement strand
TCTTGCTGTCCTGCTGTCTTGCGTTTCCGACTCTATCAGACTCTTTCGTGTCCGATTCCCGGTCGAAGCGGGTCTCACATCTCGCTTTCCAGGTCTTCCGCTTTCGCGTTCTCCCTTTCCGGCGAGTCCGACTTTACCAGACTCTTTTTCGTTCCGTTTCCGGTCCGAATTCGATTTCCGATGGCCTGCGGAGTGGCCTTGCCTTTCGGCGGATCCAACTTTATCAGAAGCTTACGGAGCTAAACGAACTGCCCGATGACTTCGATAAGGGAGAATCATTCGGCCCGGCGGAGCTAACAAACGCCCCTGCACGAGCGAGATAAAAACTACGCGCTCAACTCGGACTTGTCCAGTCCGAGGCAACCGTTCAAATCTACCTCCCCACTTCTGCCGTGTCAACGGTTTTGTGGGCGAGGAGGACACTAGCAGGTCAGCAGGGGTGAAAGCACATCGGCTGTCAGGCTGCGGTGGGAAGTTCGGCGCTGCGTTCGACCTCGGTGAGGTCGCCTGTGTCGCCGGCGCGGGCCGCGCGGCCGCCGAGGATGTAGACGTACGCGAGAAAGGCCAGCTCAGCGGCGATGCCGATGGTGATCCGGGCCCAGGTCGGGAGACCGGAAGGGGTCACGAAGCCCTCGATGAGTCCGGAGACGAAGAGGACCAGGGCCAGTCCGATTGCCATGCCCAGGGCGGCGCGGCCCTGCTGAGCGAGGGCGGCGCGGCGTGACAGGGGGCCGGGGTCGATCACGGTCCAGCCGAGGCGTAGCCCTGTGCCGGCGGCAACGAACACCGCGGTCAGTTCGAGCAGGCCGTGGGGAAGCACCAGGCCGAGGAAGACGTCGAGACGGCCCGCGGAGGACATGAGGCCCAGGCCGACGCCGAGGTTGAGCATGTTGAGGAAGAGGATCCAGATCACCGGTATGCCGAGGAACGCCCCCAGGACCAGGCACAGGGCCGCGGCCTGTGCGTTGTTCGTCCATACCTGTGCCGCGAACGACGCCGCCGGGTGGCTGGAGTAGTAGGTCTCGTACTCCCCGCCCGGTCGGGTCATCGCACGGAGGTCCTCCGGTGCGGCGATCGCGGCCTGAACCTCGGGGTGGGTGCCGATCCACCAGCCCAGCAAAGCCGCCACCACTGTCGAGAGCACCGCTGTGGGAATCCACCAGTGGCGCGAGCGGTAGACCGCGGCAGGGAACCCCGCGGTGAGGAACCGGGCCGCATCCCGCCAGGACGCCTTGCGGGTGCCGGTCACCGTCGACCGGGCGCGGGCCACGAGCTGGGTGAGACGTCCGGTGAGGAGGGGGTCGGGGCTGCTCGACTGGACCAGCGAGAGGTGGGTCGCCGTGCGCTGGTAGAGGACGACGAGTTCGTCCGCTTCCGCGCCGGTGAGGCGGCGCCCCCGGCGCAGGAGGTGTTCGAGGCGATCCCACTCCGTGCGGTGGGCGGTGACGAAGACGTCGAGGTCCATGGGCGTCTGTTGCTCCAGGCATGGGTGCGTACGGGTTCGTACTACTGCGGCGCGCTGGCGGTCAGCTTGGCAGACTGTGCCCGGCTGGGGCAGAGAAGGTCGGCGAAGGGTGGGGCCCGATGAGTGAGCTGGTTACCGGGGATGCGGTCGTTCTGGGGTTGAGGCCCGCACGGCTGCCGAGCCGGGCGCTGGCCTCGGCAATCGATCTGGCGGTGACGTTCGTCGTCTTCATCCTGATATCGATCGTTCTGGGCATCGCTTCCGCCTCGTTGGACGAGGCAGCAGTCGCGGCGATCGGGGTCGCCTCTTTCCTGCTGGTCCTGATCGGTGGGCCGGTCGCGGTGGAGACGCTGAGTCACGGTCGGTCCCTGGGGAAGCTCGCCTGCGGGCTGCGGGTGGTGCGGGACGACGGTGGGCCGATCCGGTTCCGGCACGCGCTCGTGCGGGGGGCCATGGGGCTCGTCGAGATCCTCATGACCTTCGGCGCCCTGGCCTCGATCGCGTCCCTGGTGTCGGCGCGAGGTCGCCGGATCGGTGACGTGTTCGCCGGGACGCTGGTGATCCGGGAGCGGGTCGCGGCCACGGGCCGGTCCGTCTCCGTGCCGCCTCCCCCGCCCTGGCTGGTCGGCCGGTTCGCGCAGCTGGATCTGTCGGCCGTACCCGACGAACTCTGGCTCGGGATACGGCAGTACCTGACGCGGATGCGGCAGCTGGATCCCGGTGTGGGGCATTCGATCGCCGAGCGGCTGGCCGGTGAACTGGTCGCCCTGACGGGAGCCGCCGCGCCCCAGGGTGTTCCTGCGGCCGCGTTCCTGGCCGCGGTGGTCCATGAGCGGCAGTCCCGGGATGCGCGGCGCGTGTTCGCCGGGCCTCGCGCCGAGGGGCCGGCACCGTCCGGGCCGGTAGCGCCCGGGCTCACCGGGCCTGTTGGGTCGGGTGAGCCTGGCGGAGCCGGCGGGGCTGGCGGGAGTTTTCGGGGGCCGGTGTCTGCCGGGGCCGGTTCCGGGGCGGGGGGCGGTGCCGCCGGTGGTCACGAGCAGCGACGCGGGAGTGCTCCCTCGGGCGGGTTCGCCCCGCCCGGCTGAGGGCTGTCCCGCAATTCCCGGCGGATCAGCGCGCGGCGTCGGATGCGGTGCGTCGCAAGGCCGAGGGACGTCCGCATACTGGACGTATGGGGATGTTCCGGCAATACGGCGAGGTGCCGTAGCCGGCGTCGTGCGCCCGCCGGAAACCGCGGGACAGCCCTCAGGCGGTGTCCGGCCCGGATCCGGGCGGCAGGTCCTGGGCGTCCGGGGTGCCGGAGGCGCGGGGAGACGGGGGCGTCTCCAGGTGTTCGAGCTCGACGCCGGGTGCCGCGAGGACCACGTCGCCGGCGATGTGGATGGTGTGCTGCTCTCCGGTGTCCAGAGCGCTGACCTGGTATTCGTCCACGATCAGGGGGCCGTTGTCAGTGGTGTGCGCTTCACTGTTCACCAGGGCCCAGGACTGGTCGACGGTCCTGGGGGCGAGCACCGGGTCCGTGAAGGTGACCACGCGGACGCGGGTCGTGGGGGAAGCGGGGGTGAGGCGCAGGAGACGGGTCATGGCGATGAGGAACGCGGGGGACGTGCCGGCGAAGGTGTGGGCTCGGACATTGCCTTCGGTGGCGTGGCTGCCGGTCGGGTCGGTCCGGACCCAGGTGACCCCTTCCAGGGCCGCTCCGCGCACCTGCCAGCTCGCGGCATGGAGTTCGATCCGGATGGGCCGGCCCAGCTCGTCCAGGGCGAGGTCGATGGAGCCGAGGTGGTCTCCGGTGGGGGATGTGGTCTGGGAGACGTAGCGCCAGCCGGAGGGGCCGGGGGCGCAGTGGAAGTGTTCTTCGCCGAGGGGGGTGTGATCGTGAAGGTCGTGGAGCGAATACCTGCCGCGGGGCATGGGGTCCTTCGGGTTCCTCGGGTCGTGCGGGGGCGGTAACGGGAGCAGGCCCCCGGCACGGGGGTGCGGGGGCCTGCGCTCGGATCTGCTGCTGCGGGCTGTGACGCCCCTCGGCGTTCGGGCGCGCGTCCTCGATGGCCTCCATGAACGCGTCCTCGGGGATGCCCCGGCGGGTCGAGCTGTACGGCGTCACGGTCAGCTCCGCGTACCGGATGT
>NZ_JBEZYG010000063.1:0-4727 GCF_040638385.1 Streptomyces sp. NPDC026589 | reverse complement strand
CCCCGCAGCACATCCACCAGCGACCAGTCCACCCACCGCTCCAACGCCGCCGCACACTCCCCGATCCGCTCCGCGAACACCGCCGAGGAATCAAGGAGTTCACGCCCCATACCGATCCATTGCGTACCCTGCCCCGGGAACACCAGAACCGTCCGCCCCGCGACCGCGGCCGACGACAACCCGCCAGTGACCACACCAGGATGAGACTCGCCCCGCGCCAGCGCACCAAGCCCCGCCACAGCCTCACCCCGCGAGCCGGCCAAAACCACCGCACGCTCGGACAACACCGCACGCTGAGCAACCAACGCCGCGGCCACGTCCGACAGGGACGCCTTCTCCCCGGACTCCACAAAGGACGCCAACCGCTCGGCCTGGCCCGCCAGGGACCCCGCACTCCTCGCCGACACCACCAGAGGCACCGCACCCTCATCGGTCCCCGCCAGCCCAGGCCCGACAAGCTCCGGCACTGTGAGCTGCTCCTCCGGGGCCTGTTCCAGGATCAGATGCGCATTCGTGCCGCTGATGCCGAAACTGGAGACACCGGCGCGGCGCGGCCTGCCCTCCTCCGACCAAGCGCGGGCCTCGGTGAGCACTTCGACCGCGCCCGCCGTCCAGTCGACCTGGGGCGTCGGCTCCGTCACGTTGAGCGTGGGCGGCATGATGCCGTGTCGGAGCGCCTGCACCATCTTGATCACGGCGGAGACACCGGCCGCGGCCTGCGTGTGACCTACGTTGGACTTGAGCGAGCCCAGCCAGAGCGGGCGCTCCGGGTCCCGGTCCCGGCCGTACGTGGCGAGCAGGGCCTGCGCCTCGATGGGGTCGCCGAGCTCCGTGCCGGTGCCGTGCGCCTCCACGACGTCGATGTCGGCCGCGGCGAGGCCACCGTTGGCGAGCGCCTTGCGGATGACCCGCTGCTGCGCAGGCCCGTTGGGGGCGGTCAGGCCGTTCGAGGCGCCGTCCTGGTTCACGGCCGAGCCGCGGACGACCGCGAGCACCCGGTGGCCGCGCCTGCGGGCCTCCGAGAGGCGTTCCAGGACGACGATGCCGACGCCCTCGGACAGAATGGTGCCGTCGGCACCGGCCGAGAACGCCTTGACCCGGCCGTCGGCGGCGAGGCCGCGCTGGCGCGACATGCCACGCAGGCCGATCGGTGAGCCCATGACAGCGACACCGCCTGCGAGGGCGAGCGAGCATTCGCCCTGACGCAGTGCCTGGGCAGCGAGGTGGATGGCGACGAGGGACGAGGAGCAGGCCGTGTCGACGGTCACCGCGGGGCCCTCGAAGCCGAACACGTACGACACTCTGCCGGAGGCCACGCTACCGGCGGTGGCCGTCGTGACGAACCCTTCGAGTTCGTCGGGCATGTTGCTGAGGGATTCGACGTAGTCGTGGATGGAGACGCCCGAGAAGACACCGATGTTGTCGCCGCGCGCGGAGTGGGGGTCGATGCCGGCCCGCTCCAGGGCCTCCCACGAGGTTTCGAGCAGGAGCCGCTGCTGTGGGTCCATGGCGAGCGCCTCGCGCGGCGAGATGCCGAAGAAGCCGGCGTCGAACTGGGCGGCGCCCTGCAGGAATCCGCCCTTGTGGACGTAGGCCGTGCCGGGCTTGTCGGGGTCGGCGTCGAACAGGCCGTCGAGGTCCCAGCCGCGGTCGTCCGGGAGGGCCACCATGCCGTCGCGGCCCTCGGCCACGAGACGCCAGAGGCCGTCGGGGTCGTCGACGCCGCCGGGCAGGCGGCAGGCCATGCCGACGATGGCGATGGGCTCGTCGGGCTCGGCGGGGACGATGGGGGTGGCGGTGGCAGTGGCACCGGCCGTGTCGTCGCCGAGCTCCTCGCGCAGGTAGCGGGCGAGTGCCACCGGGGTGGGGTAGTCGAAGATGAGGGTGGCGGGGAGCTTGACGCCGGTGGCGGCGCCGAGCCGGTTGCGGAGTTCGACCGCGGTGAGCGAGTCGAAGCCGATCTCGCTGAACCCTCGTGTGCCCTGGGTGAGTTCGGCGGCGTTGAAGCCGAGGACCGCGGTTGCTTCGGCCTGCACGATGCCGAGGAGGACGGCTTCCTGTTCGGCCTCGGGCAGTCCGGCGAGGCGCCGGAGCAGGTCACTGCCGTCGCCTGCGCCGGCGCGTGCGAGGCGGCGGCCACTGCGCACCAGGCCGCGCAGCAGGTGCGGGACGGTGCCGCCGGAGGCCGCGTCGGCACGCAAGGACCGCAGGTCGAGCTTGATCGGTACGAGCAGAGCGTGTTCGGCTCGCAGGCCGGTGTCGAGCAGGGCGAGGGCCTCGGCGGGAGGGAGGGGCAGGACACCGCCGCGGCTCATACGAGCCTGATCGACCGCACCCAGGTGAGCCGTCAATCCGGTGCTCTGCTCCCACAAGCCCCAGGCCAGCGAGACACCGGGCAGACCAGCGGCCCGCCGGTGGGCCATGAGCGCATCGAGGTAGGAGTTGGCAGCAGCGTAACTGCCCTGGCCGGCGGAGCCGAGCAGAGCGGCGGCGGAGGAAAAGACTATGAACGAAGCCAGTTGCGGGACGAGTTCGCGGGTCAGCTCGTCCAGGTGACCGACGGCAGTGACCTTCGGGGCGAAGACCCCATCGATGCGCTCCGGCGTCAGCGCGCCGATCACACCATCGTCCAACACGCCGGCGAGGTGGACGACACCAGTGAGCGGGTGCTCGACGGGCACGGCCGCCAACAGGGCCGCCACAGCGTCCCGGTCAGCGACATCACACGCGGAGACCGTCACCACCGCACCCAACTCACGAAGCCCGGACGCCAGTTCAGCCGCACCCTCCGCGTCAGGACCACGGCGGCTGACCAGCAGCAGATGCCGCACACCGTGCACGTCGACCAAGTGCCGGGCAACCAGGACACCCAGAGAACCGGTGCCGCCGGTCACCAGGACGGTGCCCCCGGGGGCAAAGACGTACGCACTCCCGGTCCTGGTCTCGGCACCAGCATCGGCGTCGACAACGGGCTCGGCCTCGACAGCGGCCGCGCGTACCAGACGCGGCGCGGACAGGGCCGTGCCACGAACGGCGACCAGCGGCTCCCCGGTCGCGAGCACGGGCCCCAGGACGGGACCCGCTCCGGCGGAGCCGACCGGGTCGAGGTCCACGAGCACGATCCGGTCGGGGTTCTCGGCCTGAGCAGCCCGGACCAGACCCCACACGGCGGCACCAGCCGGGTCCGTGACATCAGCATCCCCGCCCGCGGGCACCGCACCCCGGGTCACGACGACGAGAGGTACGGCGTCCAGGGCAGGTGCGGCGGCCAGCCACGCCTGGACCACGGCCACGACGCGGGTGGTGAGGCCGAGCGGGTCCTCGCCGTCGCCGGTCGTCGCCGTGAGGACGGCGACCGGCGGCAGGGTCTCGCGGGCGGCGAGCGCCGTCACGTCGTCGACGGTGGCGAGAGGCACCCAGGAGGCGGGGGCGGCGGCGCCCTCGGGGGCTGGCAGCGGGGTCCACTCCACGCGGAACAGCGAGTCGCGGCTCTCCCGGCCGGCCGCGTCGGCGCCGAGCTGCTCGGCGGTGACCGGCAGGGATACCAGCGAGTCCATGGTCAGGACGAGGTCGCCGGTCTCGTCGGCGGCCTGGAACGAGAGCGCGTCCGGGCCGCTCGGGGCGACTCGTACGCGCAGGGCGGAGGCGCCCAGGGCGTGCAGGACGAGACCGTTCCAGGCGAAGGGCAGAACCTGGCGGTCGTCGTCGGGGTTGGCGAAGGCGTTGGTGTGCAGGGCGGCGTCGAGCAGGGCCGGGTGGATTCCGAACCGGTCGGCGTTCTCGCGCTGCTCGGGCGGCAGGACAGCCTCGGCGAACAGTTCGTCGCCGCGCCGCCACACGCCGCGCAGGCCCTGGAAGGCCGGACCGTAGGCGTATCCGCGGGCGGCCAGATCCGTGTAGAAGTCGTCGATGGCGACGGGCTGCGCGCCGGCCGGGGGCCAGGCGGCGAAGTCGACGGCGGGCGTCGTGCCCTCGGCCCGGGCGGCGTGGGAGAGCAGGCCGGTGGCATGCCGGGTCCATCCCCCGTGTCCCGCCTCGTCGGAGGTCTCCTCGCGGAGGGAGTAGACATCCACGGTGCGCGAGCCGTTGGGGCCGGCGCCGCTGACGGCGACCTGGATTCGGACGCCGCCCTGTTCGGGCAGCACGAGGGGGGACTCGATGACGAGTTCCTCCAGGACACCGCAGCCGAACTCGTCGCCGGCTCGGACCGCCAGATCGACGTAGATGGTTCCGGGTACGACGACCGCGCCTGCGATGCCGTGGTCCGCGAGCCACGGGTGGGTGCGCAGGGAGAGTCGGGAGGTGAGGACCAGACCGTCGGACTGTGGCAGCGGGACCACCGCGCCGAGCAGCGGGTGGTCGGTGCCGGTCAGGCCGAGCGAGGCGGCGTCATTGGCGGTGCCGGTCAGCTGGATCCAGTAGTGCTGGTGGTCGAAGGCGTATGTCGGGAGGTCGATGCGGCCGGCGTCGGCTCCGGCCGCAAGGACGCCGCTCCAGTCGACGTGGACGCCTCGGACGAAGAGCTCGGCCATCGAGGTGAACAGGCGGCGCGGGCCGCCATCGTCACGGCGCAGCGAACCACCGACCACAGCCTCCGCGTCGGCCTGGTCCACGATCTCGCTGATCGGCTGGACCAGGACGGGGTGTGCGCTGGACTCCACGAACACGGTGTGGCCGTCGGCCAGCAGGTCAGCGATCGCGGGACCGAAACGGACCTGGTTGCGCAG
>NZ_JBEZYG010000062.1:3147-5007 GCF_040638385.1 Streptomyces sp. NPDC026589 | reverse complement strand
AACACAGTGGACGCGAGCAACTGAGGACAAGCCCTCGGCCTATTAGTACCAGTCAGCTCCACCCGTTGCCGGGCTTCCACATCTGGCCTATCAACCCAGTCGTCTACTGGGAGCCTTAACCCTTCAAGAGGGTGGGAATACTCATCTCGAAGCAGGCTTCCCGCTTAGATGCTTTCAGCGGTTATCCTTTCCGAACGTAGCCAACCAGCCATGCCCTTGGCAGGACAACTGGCACACCAGAGGTTCGTCCGTCCCGGTCCTCTCGTACTAGGGACAGCCCTTCTCAATATTCCTGCGCGCGCAGCGGATAGGGACCGAACTGTCTCACGACGTTCTAAACCCAGCTCGCGTACCGCTTTAATGGGCGAACAGCCCAACCCTTGGGACCGACTCCAGCCCCAGGATGCGACGAGCCGACATCGAGGTGCCAAACCATCCCGTCGATATGGACTCTTGGGGAAGATCAGCCTGTTATCCCCGGGGTACCTTTTATCCGTTGAGCGACAGCGCTTCCACAAGCCACTGCCGGATCACTAGTCCCGACTTTCGTCCCTGCTCGACCCGTCGGTCTCACAGTCAAGCTCCCTTGTGCACTTACACTCAACACCTGATTGCCAACCAGGCTGAGGGAACCTTTGGGCGCCTCCGTTACTCTTTAGGAGGCAACCGCCCCAGTTAAACTACCCATCAGACACTGTCCCTGATCCGGATCACGGACCCAGGTTAGACATCCAGCACGACCAGAGTGGTATTTCAACGACGACTCCACAACCACTGGCGTGGCCGCTTCAAAGTCTCCCACCTATCCTACACAAGCCGAACCGAACACCAATATCAAACTATAGTAAAGGTCCCGGGGTCTTTCCGTCCTGCTGCGCGAAACGAGCATCTTTACTCGTAGTGCAATTTCACCGGGCCTATGGTTGAGACAGTCGAGAAGTCGTTACGCCATTCGTGCAGGTCGGAACTTACCCGACAAGGAATTTCGCTACCTTAGGATGGTTATAGTTACCACCGCCGTTTACTGGCGCTTAAGTTCTCAGCTTCGCCACCCCGAAAGGCAGCTAACCGGTCCCCTTAACGTTCCAGCACCGGGCAGGCGTCAGTCCGTATACATCGCCTTACGGCTTCGCACGGACCTGTGTTTTTAGTAAACAGTCGCTTCTCGCTGGTCTCTGCGGCCACCCCCAGCTCAAGCAGCAAGTGCTATCACCAGTGATGGCCCCCCTTCTCCCGAAGTTACGGGGGCATTTTGCCGAGTTCCTTAACCATAGTTCACCCGAACGCCTCGGTATTCTCTACCTGACCACCTGAGTCGGTTTAGGGTACGGGCCGCCATGAAACTCGCTAGAGGCTTTTCTCGACAGCATAGGATCATCCACTTCACCACAATCGGCTCGGCATCAGGTCTCACCCTTAACGTGTGACGGATTTACCTACCACACGGGCTACACCCTTACCCCGGGACAACCACCGCCCGGGCTGGACTACCTTCCTGCGTCACCCCATCGCTTACCTACTACAAGTCTGGTTCATCGGCTCCACCACTACCCTCAACTCCGAAGAGATCGGGCCGGCTTCACGGACTTAGCATCGCCTGATTCAGTACTGGGCGTTTCAAAGCGGGTACCGGAATATCAACCGGTTGTCCATCGACTACGCCTGTCGGCCTCGCCTTAGGTCCCGACTTACCCTGGGCAGATCAGCTTGACCCAGGAACCCTTAGTCAATCGGCGCACACGTTTCTCACGTGTGTATCGCTACTCATGCCTGCATTCTCACTCGTGAACCGTCCACAACTCGCTTCCGCGGCTGCTTCACCCGGCACACGACGCTCCCCTACCCATCCATACGGGCGTA
>NZ_JBEZYG010000062.1:1749-3061 GCF_040638385.1 Streptomyces sp. NPDC026589 | reverse complement strand
TACGGAATGACACGACTTCGGCGGTACGCTTGAGCCCCGCTACATTGTCGGCGCGGAATCACTTGACCAGTGAGCTATTACGCACTCTTTCAAGGGTGGCTGCTTCTAAGCCAACCTCCTGGTTGTCTCTGCGACTCCACATCCTTTCCCACTTAGCGTACGCTTAGGGGCCTTAGTCGATGCTCTGGGCTGTTTCCCTCTCGACCATGGAGCTTATCCCCCACAGTCTCACTGCCGCGCTCTCACTTACCGGCATTCGGAGTTTGGCTAAGGTCAGTAACCCGGTAGGGCCCATCGCCTATCCAGTGCTCTACCTCCGGCAAGAAACACACGACGCTGCACCTAAATGCATTTCGGGGAGAACCAGCTATCACGGAGTTTGATTGGCCTTTCACCCCTAACCACAGGTCATCCCCCAGGTTTTCAACCCTGGTGGGTTCGGTCCTCCACGAAGTCTTACCTCCGCTTCAACCTGCCCATGGCTAGATCACTCCGCTTCGGGTCTAGAGCGTGCAACTCAATCGCCCTATTCGGACTCGCTTTCGCTACGGCTTCCCCACACGGGTTAACCTCGCTACACACCGCTAACTCGCAGGCTCATTCTTCAAAAGGCACGCAGTCACGACTGACAGCACAAGTGCTGCCAGCGACGCTCCCACGGCTTGTAGGCACACGGTTTCAGGTACTATTTCACTCCGCTCCCGCGGTACTTTTCACCATTCCCTCACGGTACTATCCGCTATCGGTCACCAGGGAATATTTAGGCTTAGCGGGTGGTCCCGCCAGATTCACACGGGATTTCTCGGGCCCCGTGCTACTTGGGTGTCTCTCAAACGAGCCGTTGATGTTTCAGCTACGGGGGTCTTACCCTCTACGCCGGACCTTTCGCATGTCCTTCGCCTACATCAACGGTTTCTGACTCGTCTCACAGCCGGCAGACTATGAAAGAGAGATCCCACAACCCCGCATGCGCAACCCCTGCCGGGTATCACACGCATACGGTTTGGCCTCATCCAGTTTCGCTCGCCACTACTCCCGGAATCACGGTTGTTTTCTCTTCCTGAGGGTACTGAGATGTTTCACTTCCCCTCGTTCCCTCCACACTGCCTATGTGTTCAGCAGCGGGTGACAGCCCATGACGACTGCCGGGTTTCCCCATTCGGAAACCCCCGGATCAAAGCTTGGTTGACAGCTCCCCGGGGACTATCGTGGCCTCCCACGTCCTTCATCGGTTCCTGGTGCCAAGGCATCCACCGTGCGCCCTTAAAAACTTGGCCACAGATGCTCGCGTCCACTGTGCAGTTCTCAAACA
>NZ_JBEZYG010000061.1:0-5500 GCF_040638385.1 Streptomyces sp. NPDC026589 | reverse complement strand
CCGCTACGAGAAGACCGCGACCGTCTACCTGGCCGGGCTCCACGTCGCGGCCATCCTCATCTGGTCAGCACGATGATCCGAGAGAAACGGCCTAGTCGTCCAGTCAAGGCCGAAATCCTCAAGGGGCTCATACGCACCGTCGGAGCGAGCAGGAGCCGGGCCGGTCCGCAAAACGACTTACACCCGGCGGGGCGAAGACCGCCGCCACCTTCGGATGTTCGTACGCGGCCTTGCGCAGCGTCCAGGCGGTCAGCCCGGCCGCCCGACCCGGGGGGGGTCAGACGTTGCTGGGGGTGGACGACCAAAGTCTCTGCACCCAGGAGCACACACTGATCGTGACCGAGAGTTCCGCAACCGTACGCAGCGTCACATCTGGTTCCTGTGGAACGTGCAGGGGTGGCCGAATAGGTGGCGTTGATGCGTGAGCGCAGTAGCGCCTAAGAAGGTAGGCAGCGCGACGAACCGACCATCAAGAGTGAGGTCTGCAACTACGTGTTCAGCTTAGCTAGACGAAAAGGTATGACAGCTCGCATAGCCATGGTTTTCGCGGCTGCTCTGTTCCTGGGATCCGGAATAGCAACCGCCGCACCTGAGCCCGACTCATCTCCCGCTTCCAGCCCGAGTGCCGCTCCTTCCTCTCGCCCTGCAGCAGGTCCGGAGAGCAAGGTCCTGGCGGGCAACCGCCCAGTGTCGGGCAAGAACCCACAGGCGGGCCCGGACTGGACTCAAGTGAACAAGGTGTGGCAGGTCAACACCACCGAGCCGGTCCTGAGCAACACGGTGACCGATAAGGACAACGACAAGGCGAACCTGACGTTCGAGGTCTACACGACGGATGCCTTCGGCCAGCCGAAGACGCGGGTAAAGCTGGATGACAGCCAGTTCGGTGTCCTCGTGTCCAAGTTGGTGCCTTCCGGCTCGTCGGCTGAAGTCAAGGTCGGACACGGAAGGCTGAAGCCCGGTGTGACTTACGCCTTCCACACGTCTGCCTACGACGGCGGGCTGTACGAGACCGAGTGGTCGCCGTGGGCCAACTTCAAGATCCGCAACCGAGCTGTCGACATCAAACTGCTAGAGCCCAACAAGGACACACCGCCCCTCAACCAGGACGGCCACCAGCAGCCACAGGCGATTGCTCAGCCGGTCGCGAAGCCGGTACCGCCGGAGGTACCGCCTATTGGCGGCCGCGCGGCAGACGGGTGGAGCTGTGGCGAGGTGAACGAGAAGACGAGCATTCAGCCGTGTTCACGTCTCGTGCCGGACAGCAGCGAGAAAACCCGCACCGCCCTCACCAAGGGGACCGGGGCGGCACTGCCTCATCTGGTCGACTGGTGCGCGGGCTTAATGAACTCGCACATCAAGCGGTACGAGGCGTGCATCGGAAGCTTCACCTTCGAGTACGTCGGAGTCGTCGTCAAGGACGGCAAACCCACCGGTGAAGTTCTGAACGCCTCCTGGGCCGTCGGACAGCAGGTAAAGCTGGCGGCGAACTCGGCGACGTTCACCGAGCAGATCACCCTCGTGCCGATGCAGATCGATGCGAAGCTCGTGTCGGTAACGCTGGACGTGCGGTTCGACTGCATGATGCCTGACCGGTGCAGCAACGGCCCGCACGCGTGGGACGGAGCACTGGTGTGGCTGGGAACAGACCCGCTTTCGCACACAGCGGTCGGGAAGATCGATCACACCTGGAGCGGGGCCAACAAGGCCGACACGCTCGACCTGTCCACGAAGATCACCGCCTACTCGCCAGTGGCGAACCCGGCGGCCTCGCGCTGGCAGGCCGATGGCGCACAGGTCCGGTGCGACAAGATTTCCTCCACTACGCCGGGCTGCACGTTCCACAAGTACATTCCGACGTGGGTGATGAACTTCGACAAGACTCCGGCCGCGGTCGCACACGCATGGCTGATTCAGTCCAAGCTCCCCAACCACCCGGGCAGCAAAGCGCACAACAGGCCGATGTTCTTCCTGCCGGACGCTACCAAGAACGCCCCTGGCCGTGACCCGAACAAGAACCGGGACGTGATCTGCCCGAAGAACAGTGACGGCACAAGCTGGGCGAGTAAACACGGCAACCCGGACGCCACACCTGTCCCGGAGATCAGCGCGGGCGACAAGGTGTCGTGCGACGAGTTCGCCTATGCCTCCAGCTACAACTCCGCCGGCATGCCTGGCGGCATCATCGGAGGCCTCAATCCGGTCGCCTCCGGCGACCAGTGCGTGCAAACCTACGCCACGCGCATCCAGCAGGGCGAGTGGCACCTGTACGACGACGAGCGCAAGGCGGCCCCGACATGGGCCGAGGTCTGCGGCCGCTCCGCCATGTCGAGTTGGGTCAACTCCACGTCGATGGGCGGCGCGTTCAGCTCCGGATTCTCCGGTAAGTACCGCCTGCTGGACAAGGACCCCTACTGGGTGGGCTTCCCCCAGTTCGGGCACTGCAACGCCACCAAGGCAACCGTGACCTGCACCGTCCCCAAGCCGTAGAAGAGCCGGGGGGCCGGCAGACCAATGCTCCTGCCGGCCCCCGGCGTCAGCGAGGACCGTCCAACAGGATCCGGCCCTCGGGCAGCTGAGGCTCTTCCCCGGGGGACACCCACGTCAGCCCCCCGCACACGGTCAACGCGGGCCAGTTGTCCTCGTCACGCTGGCCATCAAGGCCAACAAGGCAGCGCCCCTGCTCCAGGGCGTCCGCGATCTCGACGAGCCACGACTCAAGCGGCCAGCCCAGGGTGGACTCCGGAATGGGTTCCGGTTCACGGTCGACCACCCAGCGGCCTATGTTGCCGTAGGACGGCTCTCCCGGGCGGGCATCGAGGTAGAGCCCGTGCCACATGTCGTCCGGAGTGCAGGAGATCGGAACACGGCCCGGTTCGCGTTCCCAATCGCGAGTCTGCATCACGTAGGCGCTCTGCAGCTGCCCCAGCCGGTACCAGCCCTGTCCCCCGGGCAGGAAGCCGGCGGGCCACCAGCTCTTCCCGTCCTCAGGATCGTCGATTCCGTCATGGAGCCGGTACCAGGCCCGCAGCGCGGGCGGAAACGTCACACCGATCGCCTGCTCCACAGCCGCGATATCGGCCTCACCGGCCGCAGGGCGCAGCAGCGCAGCGGACGCCGGGGCATGAGCATGCAGCCATTTCTCTACGCGCTCCCACGCCGCAGTTGCCTGTCCGGCCGGGGTTTGCACGTTCCGTTGATCTGCCATATCCCCCACCGTACAAGCGCGTTCGAAAGCTCCCTTGAGAACGGTCATGGTCACCGCAGCAGCGGCCAGTGCGTGTCGACACTGGGGCTACGAGAAGAGAGAGATGGCCACCATGCTGACACTCGGCATCCGGCGGCCGGTCCGACTACGGGTGGCGGCCTGCGGGACGCCCGCCGCCTGGCTCCACGTGCGGGTGGTGAAGCGCCCTGGAGCACGGTGGACAACTGCTCGCGTCCCAGCGCGGCGCTGTAACTCTGGGCGTCGGCAAGGACATGGATGCGGGCCTCGCGCCCGGCGAAGAGGAGCTCCTCGGAGGCGTTCACGGTCGAGGACGTCTTCGCCTCGCCTGCCTGGCGGACCGTGTCCCGGTGGCGGGCCAGCTTCCGCAGGGTGTGATCGGCGGACTCGTGCATCACTATCAGCCGGGGCAGGGCCTCGGTGTCACCGTGCTCCTCTGCCTGGTCGATGCGGCGCTTCAGCTCGGTACGGAGGCCGAGAAGGGCGTCGTGGGTGTCGTCGATGTCGCGGCCGTACGTCACCGTCGACAGGACGCGTGCCCACGACCGGGAGGTGCGCTTGAAGTCGAGGGCCAGGACGTGCCCGCCGTTGTGCAGGAGCGGGGCGGTCAGGGAGCGCAGGGCGGTGGAGGTGCCGCCGTCCGAGGCGGTAGACCAGGACGTGCGACGAGTCGTTGTCCAGGTCGACGCAGACCGGCTGCCCGTCGGTGCGAGGCCGATGAGGACCTGGGAGGTGGGGAGCGCTTCCATCTGCTCGCGGACGCCCGGGTCAGTGACCACCGTGGCTCCCAGCGGACGGTCGTCGAGGAACCCACGACAGAGTGGGCGCCGCTCCCCCATCAGCCCGTAGCACGCGCACGAACGTCGTGCGCTTTCGAAGCTTCGGGCGGAGTCGACGCCGCGGAGCCCGCGTCGGTCTGTTCGCGTTTGATGGCGGTGTCGACCGAGGCACCGATGCGACTCAGCGCCCCCGGAGCGGCTTGCCGCCGGTGCCGGCGATCCACCACCGGTCGGGCTCGGCGGAGTCGGCGCGAACGCGCGGCCGCGCAGGGTCTCCAGGAGATGCTGGCGCTACGGCCAGGGCATGGCGGCGGGCGAGTTCCTGCGGACGGTGAAGACGACCGCGGCGACGTCGACAGCAGCCAGCATGGTGTCGACGTGCGGATCCACCCGGGCTCGGATCCGACCGTACGGCAGCGTTGAAGGAGCCGCGGCGGGTGGAGGACCAGTCGATGACCTCGGAGTCGACACCGGCTATCTCCATCACCGGGGGCAAGCCCGGCGTCACCTCCTGCGGGACCGTCGCCAGCCCCAACTCCTCACACACCTCGGTTGTCATCGTCAGGGGGTAGAGCGTCGCGGCCGCCACCACATGCCGGTCGAGGCGGCGGGTATCCAGCGCCCCCACTTCGGCTCGCCGTCAGCGTCCCTGCGCTGCACGCGGTTGAGGACCAGGCGGCCTCGTGGAGGAGCGGGAAACAGTCACGGTTGTCGAAGCGCCGGAACGCCGCAACGCCGAGGGCCGGTGTCTTCGCACGGCCGCGGCCGGAGGCCCACCGGGTCTCCGCCACTTCGTCCTCGAGCCAGCGCAGCGCCTGGGCGACAGCCCGCTCGTGTGCTCGCTCGATGACCGGCGCGTGTGGGCGTCGCCCAGCGCCCACAGCACGATCAGGGACGCTTGCGGAGGAAGGTGAAGTCCGGGGCGAGCAGCAACGCCGCTTGCGGACTTCGATCTCCTCCGTCGGCTGTCCGAGCACGGTCGCCCGCCGCCTCGCGGCCGGATCGACCGTCGACCAGGAGGTGCTGCTCGATCTGGTGGGCGTCCGGGTGCCGACCCTGCCCGAAGACCATAAGCGGAGACGGGTTCGCAACCGGCCGTGGTGAGTTTCAACGACCACCGTGGTGAGTTGCAGGTGGCCTGCCTTGTCGCCAAGAGCTTTGCCTGGCCGGATGAGGGCCAGGCCGTGGGCGGCTCAGCTCCCTTCCAGAAGGTTTGAGCCTTGGGTGTTGCCCGAAGCGGCAGCCGTCATTACGGCGTAATAATCCTGAGCCGAGGCGGGGAGGGGCATCCATGGTGCGCAGATTCCAAGGGCATACCGCTCTCCCGGCCCGCTCGCCTTCGCTGGCTCCCTCAAATGGGTACGCCTGCCGTATCGGCGAGACGTAGTTGGCCGGCACCCGCTGATGTGGGTGCCGGCCCCAGGGGGGACGCGGGGCCGCCGAACCGCCGGCGCCCGGCCGCCGGAACCGCCAGCCCCAGAAGTCGCGCAAGAAA
>NZ_JBEZYG010000060.1:0-6085 GCF_040638385.1 Streptomyces sp. NPDC026589 | reverse complement strand
GACCACCCGGGCAATCCGCGACCAACCCGAACGAGCCCTCCCACTCCTGGGCATCACCAACAACCCCGACACCCATGGAACTTGATCAAGCCCTGGTGTGATCACGAGCGGTGGCAGACTCCTGGGAAGGAGGGCTGGTTCCCGGCAGTTGCGATGCCGGGAACCAGCCCCTTTTTTTTGGTGTGCTGCCGGCTAGTAGCGGGCGGCTGTGTAGTCGATGTTGGTGATCTCGGCTTCGAGGTCCTGGGCGCGTGCGCCGCCGGTCTGACTTTTGGTCTGGAAGTACAGCATTCGCGTGTGGGGAGTTTCTGGAGTGTCAGTGAATGGGGTTACTGGTTTCAGATTGCCCATTGGCTGGAATCGGCTGGTTGTCGGTAGATCCCTGTTGACGGTTTCTGCGCGTCTCTGCCAGGGTCAAGGTAAATCCATTCCGTGGGCAGGCATGAAAAGTTGTCTGTGTACTGGAAGGGACAGGAACTCGGCTGTTTGGTCGATGAGAGGAGAATCTCTTGGTTCGGCGTTGGATACCAAGAACTATTGCTGCCTGCGGCGCTTCGTTGGCATTGATTGTCGGTGCAGCTGGATCCGCCCACGCGGCCGACCTGACGATTTTTTTGAGCGGGAGGGGTTCTATGACCCATCTCGACTCGGATCCGGACAGAATCAGGGTCTGCGATATGAATGCAGATGGGCATGGCGTCTATGGCGTTCTCACCCATCTCACTCCCACCCATGGAATGCAACCCGTGGCCTTCGTGAAGGATGGCGGGGACGCCGACTGCGGCTATGTCAAGTACTCGATCGAAAGGAATGGGCGCTACCAGATGCAGTTGTGCTGGAAAGATTATGGTGGAGATCCCTGCACTGCGTCGCCCATCTTCACGGAGTAGAGGTTACGTAGCGGTTCGTTAGCGTGCGGGGCGCCTCGCTCCGGCAGTTCCCATGCCGGAGCGAGGCGTTGTTGTGTCTGGGATCGGCACGGAACGACTGAACAGTCCCGGTGCCAACATCTCTGCCGGCAGCACCGGGGCCGCACGGTCCCGGTCGTACGCTTGCTCCCGCCGGGGCGGGGGCCGGGGCCTGTCCCGCACGCTCCATGTCGGCACGGGGTACGGGGAGCCTAGTCAACTCGCGCCCCCGGCTCGGGCGGTTCTGCCCGGGGCGGGGTGAGCCTGCATCAGGTGCCCGGTCGGGTGTGATCACGGACCGGGAGGAGGGTGGTGCTTGTGGTGGGGGCGGGTGGATGGTTGCGTGAAAGGGGCTGGTTCCCGGCAGTTGCGATGCCGGGAACCAGCCCCCTTTTTTTGGTGTGCTGCCGACTAGTAGCGGGCGGCTGTGTAGTCGATGTTGGTGATCTCGACTTCGAGGTCCTGGGCGCGTGCGCCGCCGGTCTGGTTGTTGGTCTGGAAGTACAGCATTTGCACGTGGGGAGTTTCTGGAGCGCCAGTGAATGGGGTTACTGGTTTCAGATTGCCCATTGGCTGGAATCGGCTGGTTGTCGGTAGATTTCTGTTGACGGTTTCTGCATGTCTCTGTGATGGTCGGAGGCAAGTTCTACGAGACAGGAGGCGATCTTGCGGAAATTCACGCGTGTATTGGTGGGTACGGGGGCTGCGGTCGGAGTGGTGGCTATGACCGCGTCGCCCGTGCAGGCCAGTGCCAGCAAGGTGGTGTCCACGAAGCTTTGCAATTGGTGCTCGGCGGACGGGTGGGGCACGTTCATGGCGGACCCTGTCCGTTTGGCTCCCGGTGATTCCCTCAGGGCCTGCGATATCAGGTCCGATGGATGGGGTGTCAAGGCGTGGCTGTATTACAAGGGTAAGGTCGTTCGCACAGCCAGCACTGAAGGCCACCGTGCGAAATATTGCACATCGTGGAAAGGGGGGAACCTTAAGGAAGAAGTAACGGTCGGGATCAAGGTATGCAAGGTGAAAGGTTCTTCCAAGAAGGATTGCTTCTATGGGGAGGGCCAGACCTGAATTCCTCACGCAGTCCCGGCTAGCTGTTCGTGATGTGCGAACGAAGGGCGGGTCCCCGGCATCGCAACTGCCGGGGACCCGCCCTCCTTCGTTTCGTGGTTGGTGGTAGGTCAGTAGCGGGCGGCGATGTAGTCGATGTTGGTGATTTCGAGGTCCTGGGCGCGGGCGCCGCCGGTCTGGCTGTCGGTCTGGAAGTAGAGAGTCTGGGCGGCTTCGGCCAGGACCTCGTTGGGGTTCTCGCCGTTGGTCCCGGCCTGAGCGTCGAACAGCCTCGTTGCGTACTCCGGGGGGAGGTGGAGGGTGAGGAGGCGCAGGCGCATTTCTCGGTGGTGCCGCCGGGACCGGTAGCCGAATTGGGCGCGGAAGTGCATCGTACTGGCGTGCGGGTGGGATCCCGAACGGCCGGGGTCTACCGGTCGTGTTCCTGTCGTTGTGCGGGGACGGTCTGTTGGTGGGCGGTGTTTTCCTGGTCTATGGCGCGTTGGAGGTGCAAGAGGGTGACGGCGGGGAGGAGTCCGCCGAGCCGGGCGGCGGCCCTCAGGTTCTCGACGGCACCGGCCAGGAGGGTCCTTGTGGTGTGTCCGGGGGTGCCGGGGTGGTCGGGGGCGTTGGTGGCGGCGGTTTCGAGGAGGTCGGCGAGTTCGGTGATGCCGGGGTCTTCGGGTACGTGTCCGCCCCAGCGGGCGGCTGCTTCGGCGAGCTGGGTGACACGGCGGCCGTGTCCGGCTGCCAGGCGTGAGGAGATCTCGCGGTTGATCACACCCGCATCGTCTCCCGGACCGGGGGCGTCATGTCGCAACAGCCTTCGTGAGTGCGGCCGTTGGGCCCGGGCGGGGCCGGGGCCGGGGGTTATCGTCCGCGTCCCTGCCGGGGTGCGGGGGCGGTGTTCCGGCGGTGTGCGGGTGTGGCGGGTTCGCTGGGTGCGGGCTGCTCGGCGTGCGGACTGGGGGATGACGCGTCCGATGCTGGTGTAGCGGCCGGGGGAGGGGCGGCGGTGCTTCAGGCGGGCGGCAGTTCCCACACGGTTGCGGCGAGCCGTATCTGTCCGCCGCCGGCGGCTTGGGGGGTGAAGTACCCGACGCGTCCTGCCTGGGTTCCGAAGCAGGCGGTGGTGCCGTCGGGAACGTCCGCGCTGCGGGATCCGGGGTTCGTGTTCAGGAGGCCGACGCAGTCCTGGCGTCGCGGTGCCCCGGGGCCCCTGAAGGCCACAACGGTCTGGCCGGTGTAGCGCCCGGGTTCGCACGAGAGGTGGCAGGACAGGCCGATGTCGCCCATGGGGGCGCGCCGGGGCGGGACGGGGTCCAGGGACCAGCCGGTGGTGGGAGTGCCGGTATTACTGCCGTCGTCGAGCGTCAGCGTCCCCTGCCAACGCACGCGTACGGGTGCTGGCAGCGTGCCGGCGGGTGTCGAAGGCGGAGCCGACGCCGGCGGCACAGTTGGCGGGGGCAGTGAGGGCGGCGGGCCTGTGGGATCCGCGGACGAAGAAGCGGCGGCTTCCGGGGGGTCCGTTTCCGTCGCGGGTGTTCTGCCGGTGGGGCGGGTGTCCGGTGCGGTGGGAGCCCCGGCCGTCGGGCCTTCGGTGGGTGTCCGGTTCCGGTCGTCGATCAGGGTCGCGGCTGCCCAGACCGCCGCGGCGACGCCCAGTGCGGTGACCGTACTCACCACCCACGCCCAAGGCGGCCTCCGTCGCGGAACAGGGCCCGGCGCATCGTCTCCGGGCCCTCCTTCATCCGGATCGGCCCCACCGGTGCCCCGTGGAGTGGAGGGCTGGTCTGTCGTTGGCTTGGTGACGGTGTCATGGGCTTTCGGGCCGGGAGCGGGGATGGGGGCGGTGTCGGTCGGCGTGGTGCGGGCGTTGGCTTGTTGCCAGCGGCGTAGGCATTCCTCGACTGCGGGCGGGCCGCCCAGGGCGCGGGCGATCGGCTCCACTGTCGTCCAGCGCGGGAGGCGTTTGCCGTTGAAGATCTCGGAGATCGTGCTGCCGACCACGCCCGCGGTCGGATCGGTCCTCTGGATCCGGCGCACGATCTCGGCGTAACTGGGCTTGCCCTCTTTCAGGTGCAGGTTGCGCAGCCAGGCGGCGAACTCCTTGACCGGGTCCATCGCCATCTCCTGCTCCTGTCGCTGTTCGGTCCCGTTCGGCGTCCTTCGCCGTCCTTCGGCCCGCCCCACCGAACACGCCAGGACTGCATCAATGAGTGGCGTCAGCCCGACCCCTGTCACCGGAAGGCACCCCCGTGATGATGCTCATTGTGCCGCTCGTCGGCCTCGCACTGGGCGTACTCGGCCCACTCCTGGCCACCGCCGTCGCGGTCCTGGCCCACGACCCCGCCCGGCGTGCCGACGCCCGCCAGGTCCTCCACCTCCTCCTCAGCCGCCCCAGGCGCAGGTCGAACCGAGGCGAGTACCCCCCTCCCCCTCCGGCCCCGTGGACCCGCGACCACCCGGGACTGCCCCAGCGACACCCAAAGTGACGAGGCCCCCCGATATCCGACGCGGGCAGCGCCACCCGAACCGCCCGAGAAGCGCTGCTTCCTGTCATCGACAGAGCCAGGTGGGACGTTGGACGTTGCCGCAGTGCGGGCCTCCGTGGGGCCAGCCGCCCGCTCACGATCACGGTGTCGGCCGTTGCGTCCAGGATCTCGTCGCTCTCCATGTCCATCCGGGCGCCCTGATACGGGTCGGCTGCGGCACCGGGCTTGCCCGGCGTGGGCCGGAGCTGTTGCGGGTTTAGGCTGGCGCGCGTCGGTCCGCGTCCTCTGTCGCGGCCCTCCAGCAGCTGCGGCAGGGACATCCCGGCCCAGGCTGCGCTCTGCCGGAGGCGGAGCCTGTCGGGGTGCGCCGTTCAGGGCCGGAGGGGGGCTTCCTCGCCCGGGGCCAGGATGAGGTCGGCGTCCTCGGCGGTGGTGCCGTCCGCCGTGAAGGGAAGGGCTCCGGCCCGTTCGGTCACCAGCCAGCCGACGACCGCCTCGGTATGGGGGGCACCGCTTTCGAAGTCGTCCCAGTGGGCCCGGTGTCCAGGAGCGGCCGGTACCGCCCCGACCACCTTGTGCGCGTAGACCAGATGCTGGAAGTCCGGGTAGTCCGTGACCGGCTTCAGGCATCCCTCCTCGGCATCGACGACGAGAGCGGTGCGGGATACCAGGTCCCATCCCTCGACACTCGTCTGGCGGTTCGAGAAGAGGGCGATCCATCCCGTGCTGCTGAAATCTGTCATCGCCGCCCCATGCCCGCGCTCGTCCGGCCCTTCGTGAAAGCTACCGGATCTGTGTCCCTCAGCGAGAGTTCGGGGATACCCGCCGGGTCCTGACCCACGAGCCGGGCCCCGGAGGTGCCTTCCGGGGCCCGGCGGGTTCACCGGCCGCGCCCTTGCCGGGGCGCGGGGGCGGAGGTCTGCCGGCGGTGTGCGGGTGTGGCGGGTTCGGCGGGGGCGGTCTGCTTCGGCGGCGCGGTGTCCGGGACCGCGGTGGTGGAGCGGGAGCGGGCTGCGGTGGTGGACACGCGGGGGCCGGCGGGCAGGGGCTGGTCCAGTGGTGTGGTGAGGGCGTGGTGGGTGGCCAGGAGAAGGCGGGAGGCGATGCCGGAGGGCGGGCCGGTGCGCCAGGGGGCGGTGTCGGGTGCGATCCGGGCGAGGTGCGCGGCGAAGGGCACGCCTTCCTGGGCCATGCGGTGCATCCGGTGAGCGAGGACGGGCCACTGACGGGAGCTCACCAGGAACCCGGCCTCCTGCTGGGGGAGGGTCTCGTTGACCCGGCTCACCAGAAGGCGGTGAGCGCCGGGGGTGACCCGGAGCTGGTCCAGGGCACGGGCCCGGTCACCGAGGTCGAGGTCTCGCGGGATGTTCAGGCCTTCGGTCAGCGGACCCCAGAGGTTCCTCGCGTCGGCGCTCAGCTTGCTTTTTAACGTCCCCTGCTGAAGGGCCGGTTGGCCATTAGTGGGCGATGAGACAACGGTACGGCCTTGGTGTGATCATGTGCGTTGTCGAGACGCTGTTGATCATGCCAAGGCCGTGAGGGTGAGTCTGCTGCACGACGCTGTTCGCGTCGAGTCCCTGACCGTGTTGTCGCGGTTCCGGACCGACTTCTACGACTGCCTGACCTCCCGCG
>NZ_JBEZYG010000059.1:0-8441 GCF_040638385.1 Streptomyces sp. NPDC026589 | reverse complement strand
GGTCCTCGCTCCGCGGAACGGCGGTGGTCCCCACCCAGGCGGGCGTACCGGGCGGCGGATTCTTGGTGAAGAAGACCTGGCCGTCCGGCCCGTCCGTGCGCGGCAACGCGCGTACCGTGCGCGGCAACCGGCTCGCCCGCCCGGCGAGTCGACGCGCGAACGCCGAACACAGCCCCAGGTTGCCCGAGTTTGGCCTGATCTTGACGGGTCTCGGACACATTCGGTGCGGTCAAGGCAGTGTCCTAAACACACATCACTCGGTTAGATGAGTGTGGACACCAGAACGCCTCGGTTCGACGAGCAACCCGCCGCCCTGAGCATGACCAAGGTGGACAGCGACCCCGCGCAGGTCATCGTCAACCACGCCAGCTTCCGGGTGCAGCTCGCCCCGGGCCAGCGCGCACGGCTGCGCGTCCCCGCGGAAACGGCCCGCATCCCAGCCATGAGCGGTCCCGGCGGAGGCCGCAGGCGGGCACCGGTCGTCTGGAGCGGGAAGTCCGCTCCCGGCGACCCCGGCGCGACAGGCCTCCTCCAAGCCGTGCGCAACTCCACCGCCGGACACCTCGACGCCGGACTCGGCGGGGCCTCCGGGAGCGGACACGGGGCGGGCGCGACGCAAGTCATCCCCCTCCTGGAGGAGACGCAGCCCAACCCCGTACTGACCGCCCCCCACCAGCCGGGACACACCGGCCCGCTGCTGCCGCCCATGCGGCAGGCCGTCGGCGCCTACGACCCGGTCGAGGGGCCCGACGACCTCGGCACGACCGGCACCCCCGGCGACGACTACGACGAAACCGCCGAGTCCGCCGAGTCCCGCGCCCGGCGCGGCGTGGGCGACCCCGTCCGGCACGCCTACTACCCCGGCCACCGGATGAACCTGGGCGTGGTCCTGCTCCCCATGCGGGTACTCCTCGGCTTCATCTCCATCTACGCCGGCATGGGCAAGCTGAGCGACCCCGTCTACTTCGACGGCGGCGAGCGCGGCTCCATGGTCACGTGGCTGACCTCCCTGCACCCGTGGGCGATGGCCGAACCGCTGCGCGACTTCGCCCTCTCCCACCCGGTCGGCGCCGGCCTGACCGTCGCCTTCCTCCAGGTCGTCGTCGGCGTACTCACCGTCCTCGGCCTCTGGCAGCGGGTCGCCGCCGCGCTCGGCGCGCTGCTCTCCGCCGCGCTGCTGGTGACCGTGAGCTGGCGCTCGGTCGCCGTGTACGACGCACCCGACATCATCCTGCTGGCCGCCTGGAGCCCGCTGATCATCGCGGGCGCGCCGGTCTACTCCGTGGACGGCCGACTGGCCGGAGAGGCCTGGCGCAAGCTCGGCCCGCGCTCGGAGATCTGGGACCTGCGCCGCCGGGTCCTGCGCCGGGGCACCGTCGTCGCGACGGTCGTCGTCGGCTGCACCCTGCTCATCGGCTCCATCCTCGGCGGCGCGGTCCGCTCCAGCGAGGTCGTCACCGTCCCCGGCCGCAACGACAACCCCACCAACCGCCTTCCCGGCATGCCGCTGCCCCAGGAGTCCACCGGCGAGCGCCAGGCCTCCCGTACGCCGGACCAGCGGCGACAGCCGGAGCCCAGCCGCTCCGGCGCGGCCACCACACCCGAGGGCGACCAGGCCACACCGGGAGCGACGCGCGACTCCGGCGGCCAGAACACCGGTACGGACACCCAGCCCAGCCAGACCCAGGGCACCGACCAGGCGCCCCCGCAGCAGTCCACCCCGCAGGAGCCCCCGGCCGCCACCAGCGCCGGACCCACCTCCGCCGGATCCACCGGCGACGCCTCGTCCGGAGGCGGCGGCGAACCAGCGCCCATCGGCGGCTCGACCTCCACCGGCGGCGAGGGATCGACCACGGGCGGCGGCGGCCGGAACCCGATCGGCGGCCTCCTCGGCTGACCCCGCACGACCGGTACGACAGCAGTGAGGGGCGGCCCCCACCCGGACGGAACAACCGGGTGGGGGCCGCCCCTTCGTATGAACGAGAGGCCCCAGGCGCGAGGCCGACGGCGTCAGCCGTCAGCCGCCATCTGTCAGCCGCCGTGGGAGCCGTCAGCCGTCGTGGGAGCCGAGCTCGCGGGCCGCCTCGGTCAGGTCCTTCGCCGTGTCGATGGCCCGCCAGTACGCCCCGTTCGGCAACGGATACCCGGCCAGCCGGCGCTCGCGGGCGAGACGCGGGAACGTGGTCCGCTCATGGTCGCCGCGGTCCGGCAGCAGCTTCGTGAACGCCGGCGAGAACACGTACACCCCGGCGTTGATCAGATAGGGGGACGGCGGCGACTCGATGAAGTCGGTGATGTGCCCGAACGCGTCCGTCTCCACGGCACCCCACGGGATCCGGGGCCGGGCGAGGGCCAGGGTGGCGGTGGCGTCGCGCTCCGCATGGAAGGCGGCCATCTCCCGCAGGGAGAAACGGGTCCAGATGTCGCCGTTGGTGGCGTACCAGGGCTGCTCCGGATCGGGCAGCCGCCCGGCCGCGTACTTCAGACCGCCGCCGCGACCCAGCGGCTCGGTCTCCACGACGGTGGTGACCCGGAGCGGCAGCACGGCGGCGTCCAGCCACTCCTGGAGCACCTCGGCGAGATGCCCGCAGGAGACCACGGCGTCGGTGACTCCCTCGGCGGCCAGCCAGGACAGCTGATGCCCGATGATCGGAGTCCCCGTCCCGGGGATCTCCACCATTGGCTTGGGACGGTCGTCGGTGTACGGCCGCAGCCGCGACCCCTGGCCACCGGCAAGGATCACGGCCTGCGTCGGATACGTATGCATGGCAGGCACGATATGCGGTGCCCGCCATCGGAGGGCGACGCTCCGTGCGACCGCCTCCCGGGCCGGGAGCCCTCAGCTGAACTGCGCGACGCCGGAGGCGAACGAGGTGTCGCAGACGGGCCGGGAGAAACGGTGCGCCCGGGTCGGGCCGTACTGCTCGACGGCCGCCTTGCCGAGGGCCTTCGCGATCGACATGCAGTGGCGGGCGAGCGAGGGACGCTGCTCGACGGCGCGCTGGAGGCCGGTGAGCGCGGCCCCCGGGTCCTTCTCCGCCAGCTCCACGAGCAGCTTCTCGCGCAGGACGTCCTGCGGGGCGTGCGGCTTCGCCGGCTTGGACACGGTCTCCGACGAGGCGGCCAGCAGCTGGGAGTCGTTGTCCGACTCCGCCCACTGGACGCTGGTGACCGCGAGGGTCCCGGACAGAACCATGACGACGGGCAGGACGAGAGCGAGGGATCGGCCGATGCGGCGCGCGGTGTGGGTCACGCAGCGAGCGTAGCGGCCAGTGATGACCTGGCGACAATTCGTCACCCTTGCGGGGGATGGTTCGACGCGCCCTTTCGAATACGAGCTTGACGAACCAGGGCGAAATGACCGTGAAGTGCCCGTGAAGTGCCCTGTGCGCCAGGGTATTTGCTGCCGCCCGTCACCGAAACCCCAACCCGCCGGGACCACGCAAACGGCCCCGCACCCCCTTGCGGGGAGTACGGGGCCGGGCGAACGGGGGGTGCGGTGCGGCGTCAGTTGGTGAGACGCTCGCCGGTGGAGGTCGCGAAGACGTGCAGTTCGTCCGGGCGCGGGACGACGTGCAGCTCCGTGCCCTTCTCCGGGACGGCACGGCCGCCGACGCGGACGACCAGGTCCTTGTGCTCGCCGTCGAGCTGCGCGCCACCGTAGACGAAGCCGTCGGCGCCGAGCTCCTCGACGACGTTGACGGAGACGGCGAGACCGGCCGGCGCGTCCGAGGAGTCCTTGGTCAGCGACTTCGCGGCGGCGCCGCCGTGCTCGACGATGTCGAAGTGCTCGGGGCGGATGCCGACCGTCACGGTGGTGTCACCACGGTCCGCGGCGGCGGTGAGCGCCTCACGGGAGACCGGGACGACGCTGTTGCCGAACTTCACGCCGCCGTCGGTGATCGGGACCTCGACGAGGTTCATCGCGGGGGAGCCGATGAAGCCGGCGACGAAGAGGTTCGCGGGGCGGTCGTACATGTTGCGCGGCGAGTCGACCTGCTGGAGCAGCCCGTCCTTCAGCACCGCGACCCGGTCGCCCATGGTGAGGGCCTCGACCTGGTCGTGGGTGACGTACACGGTGGTGATGCCGAGGCGGCGCTGCAGCGAGGCGATCTGCGTACGGGTCGAGACACGGAGCTTGGCGTCGAGGTTCGACAGCGGCTCGTCCATGAGGAAGACCTGCGGCTCACGCACGATGGCCCGGCCCATCGCCACACGCTGACGCTGACCACCGGAGAGCGCCTTCGGCTTGCGGTCCAGGTAGTCGGTGAGGTCCAGCATCTTGGCGGCCTCTTCGACCTTCGCCCGGATCTCGGTCTTGTTGATACCGGCGATCTTCAGCGCGAAGCCCATGTTGTCCGCGACGGACATGTGCGGGTAGAGCGCGTAGTTCTGGAACACCATGGCGATGTCCCGGTCCTTCGGCGGCAGGTGCGTGACATCACGGTCACCGATGCGGATCGCACCGCCGTTGACGTCCTCAAGACCCGCGAGCATGCGCAGGGAGGTCGACTTGCCACAACCGGAGGGACCGACGAGGACGAGGAACTCACCGTCCGCGATGTCGATCTCCAGCTGGTCCACCGCCGGCTTCGTGGAGCCGGGGTAGACGCGGGACGCCTTGTCGAACGTGACACTGGCCATGCTGAATCTTCTCCTCAACCGGCAGGAACGTGCCGGACGATCCGAGTAGGGAGTGGTCTGGTCCACAGACGCGAACCTGCCGTGACGCTACCTGGCGTTTTCCGATCTGTCAGTAGTCCGAGGCACACGGAAATCGCGGACGAGCGGGGCACTGGGTTGGTTAGACTGCTCCGACACGCCTCCTTAGCTCAGCTGGCCAGAGCAACGCACTTGTAATGCGTAGGTCGTCGGTTCGAATCCGACAGGGGGCTCAGCGTGAAGCCCAGGTCGGGTCTCCTCTGGCCTGGGCTTCTTCGCTTTCCGGGCGACGCATGCCCGTTTAGTCCTTGTTTATCGGACCTTTATCGCGTTTCCCCAGGCTCGCAAGGAGCCGAACCCATGGGGGACCACATGCTCCGCATCCACTTCAGCGACGTGGATCTGGCCAGGACTCGGCTCGCTCCCGCGCCCGACCCCCTGTTCGAGATCGCCGCGAGCATGCACCGGCTGCAGTCCAGCCGAGGCCGCTGGGCGCATGCCGGGTGGTATCGGACGGCGCGGCGGGATCTGCGGGAGAAGGGGCTGGATCGGGCCCTGCGGAGCGTGCTGCTGCCTCTGTATCCCCGGGCCGCGTACTTCCCGGACTTCCTTACGCCGTCCACCGGGGTGGACGGGCTGGAGGCGGGGCTTGAGACCCTCCTGGCCACGCCCGCGCGGCGGGTCGAGGAGGAGATCACCCTCTTCGACCGGCTCATCGGGGCGCCCGAATGGGCCGGGCGCCTGGCCGAGCGCGGAGCGCGGCAGGAGTTCGTCGGGGTACTGCGCGCGTACTACGCCGCCGTCGTCGTGCCCCAGCAGGAGCGCATCCAGGCTCGCATCGAGGCCGAGCGGGCGGTGCGTGGTCGTGGTCTTCTGCACGGTGGGGTAGAGGGGATGCTCGCCGGGCTCGGGCCCATGCTGCGGTGGCGTGCGCCCGTCCTGGAGGTCGCGTATCCCCGGCAGACGGAGGACCGGGACCTGTATCTGAACGGTCGCGGGCTCACTCTGGTCCCCTCGTACTTCAATTGGGGTGAGCCGGTCGCGTTCGCTGATCCGGGGCTGCCGCCGGTGCTCTGGTATTCGCTGCTGCACGAGCCTCCGGCCCGTCCTCTGCGGGAGGAGGACCCGGAGCGTTCGCTGGCCAATCTGCTCGGGCGGGCCCGGGCGAGCGCGCTGTGGGCGGCGGCCGGCGGTGCCACCACGGGGGAGATCGCCCGTGCCGCCGGTGTCTCGGCGTCCGCCGCCAGCAGGCATGCCACCGTCCTGCGCGACGCGGGGCTCATCGTGACCGCCCGCAACGGCCCCGCCGTTCTGCACACCCTCACCCCCACCGGCGCGTCTGTCCTGCGTGCCGCCCGGGCCGGGGCGGGCGAGGAGACCGCGGGCGCGCCGCGCTGAGCGGGCGGGTGTGGTGGCGTCCGGGACGGCCGCCGTTCTTCGGGGGGTGCCCTTTGAGTTTGGTGGCCTCGTGGCGCCTCGAGGTGCCAGGTGGCACCAGCTGACGCCAGATGACCCCATGTGGTGCCAGGTGGCGTGCCAGATGGTGCCAGGTGGTGTTGTTGTGGTGCCAATGGGGGCCGCCTTGGGTGCTCCTGTGGTGTTGCCTTGGCTTCCCTGGTTGTGATGTTGCAGGTCAGGGGCTTCCTTGAGGGGCGTGAGCCAGAATGGCTCGACGTGGTGCCATGCATGTGCCATGATGGCGTCATGGACCTCACCCCCTACGTCGACAATCTCCGGCGCGAACTCGCCGTCGCCGCGGATGCCAGCGGTGACGAAGCCCGCGCCCTGGCCGAGCGGCTCAGTGCTCCCCTGGAGTCCGCCGTCCGGCTGACCCTGCTCAACGTGCTCTCCGCGGCCATGGGCGACGTCACCCGGGAGCTGGCTCCCGGTTCGGTCGACGTACGGCTGCGCGGGCTCGATCCCGAGTTCGTGGTGACGCCGCCGCCGGTGCCCGAGCCGGAGCCGGTGCGGGAGGAGCGCGAGGCGGTCGTGGCTCCCGTGGTGGTGGCGCCTTCGGCCGGGGAGGCCGACGACGGCACCATGGTGCGGATCAACCTCCGTCTCCCCGCCCACCTCAAGGGCCGCGCCGAGAGCGCCGCAGCGGCGGAGGGGCTGTCGGTCAACGCCTGGCTCGTGCGGGCCGTTTCCGTGTCCCTCGACGGCGGGGGGCGCGCGAGCGCGACGGGCCGGGGCAAGGACTCGGGCGGTCGCGGCTTCACCGGCTGGGTCCGCTAGGCCCGCTGGGTCCTGGGCCTGCTGGGCCGCCTGCTCGTAGCCGGCGCCACTTCACCGGCGGATCGCCGATCCGGCCGACGTCACTGATCACTCATCACTCACCGAGCCAAGAGGACGGGACAGCCATGCCTTCTTTCGATACCCCCGAGCCGATCTCCGCCGTCATCGAGCTGGACGCCGGCACCGCCCGCATCACCGCCGGCAAGCGCACCGACACGGTCGTCGAGGTGCTGCCGGGCAACGGATCCGACGAGGACGACGTACGCGCCGTGCAGCAGACCCAGGTGGCCTGCTCGGGTGGCCGTCTCACCGTCAGAACCCCCAAGAAGCGCTCCCTGTTCGGCAAGCCGGGCGCCGTCGTGGTGAGCATCGAACTGCCCGCGGGCTCCGATGTGCGCGGTACCTCCGCGCTGGGCGGCTTCTTCGGCGAGGGGCCGCTCGGCGAGGTCCGGCTCAGGACCTCGCTCGGCGACCTCCAGGTGGAGGAGGCGGCCCGCGCCGAGCTCAGGACCGACCACGGCGACATCCGGCTGGTCCGCTCCACCGGGGACATCGAGGTCATCGGCTCGGGCCGGGTCGAGGTCGGCGCGGTCGCCGGGGCGGCGGTCGTCAAGAACGGCAACGGCGCGACCGTGATCGACGAGGCCGGCGGTGAGCTGAAGGTCAACGCGGCCAACGGCGACATCTCCGTGGGCGTCGCGCACGGCGACGTCGTCGCCAAGTCCGCCAACGGGCGCATCGAGATCGGCGTCGCCCGAGCCGGGGTCGATGCGACCTCCTCCAACGGGCGCATCCGCGTCGGCGACGTGACCCGCGGCCGTATCGCTCTGCGCACCTCCGTCGGCGACCTCGAAGTGGGCATCCACGAGGGCACCGCCGCCTGGCTCGACCTGAACCCCAAGTTCGGCACCGTACGCAACTCGCTCGGCGCCGCCGCCGGGCCCGAGGACTCCGACGAGACCGTCGAGGTGCACGCCCGGAGCGGGGCCGGCGACATCATCGTCCGCCGTGCCTGAGTGCGCCGTGCCGGAGTCCGCCGCGCCTGGCCCCGTGGTGTCTGAGTCCGTCGCTCCTGGCCCTGCCGTGCCTGAGTGCGTCGCGCCTGAGTACGCCGTGTCTGGCTCCGTCGCGTCCGGGGCCGCTGCTCCCGACTCCGCTGCTCCCGACTCCGCTGCGGCCGGCCCCCGCCGTGCTCGCCTCCTGTCCCGCCCACGCCCGACTCGCCGCTTACGCAAGGGCACCAGCATGAAGGGAACCAGCATGACTGTCACCCGGACCTCCGCGCCGCTCGCCACCCAGGCCGCGGCGCAGGCGATCACCGCCACCGGACTGCGCAAGTCCTACGGCGACAAGGCTGTCCTGGACGGTATCGATCTGGCCGTCCCGGCCGGTACGGTCTTCGCCCTGCTCGGCCCCAACGGCGCCGGCAAGACCACCGCTGTCAAGATTCTCTCCACCCTCATCTCCCCCGGCGCCGGCTCCGGCGCGATCCGCGTCGGCGGGCACGACCTCGCCACCGACGCCCAGGCCATCCGCGCCACCAT
>NZ_JBEZYG010000058.1:2031-9503 GCF_040638385.1 Streptomyces sp. NPDC026589 | reverse complement strand
AGGTTCTTCCAGAATCCGGCGTCGCCGACCGACCAGATCATCCCCAGTTCGTTGAGGAGGTCGGTGCGCCAGGGCTTGAGGGTCCCGGCCTTGAATGCGCGGCGCTGCTCGGTGACCCAGGTGCCCAGCCCGTACGTGGAGCCATCGTCGCCCAGTTCGACGGTCGCCTCCCGGGGGACCTGCGCGTGCCCGTGCTCGCGGACCCAGCCGCGCAGGGCGCTGTACCCGGTGAGCCAGACCTCGCTGTCCGGCCGCAGCACACGGGTGCGGAGGAAGAGGGCCACGGATTCGGGGTCGCGGGGGAGGCTGAACCGCAGCAGCGGCGTGCTGCCCGCGATGCCCGGGGCCGCGTCGGTCTCCTCGTCGCTCTCGTCCTCGTCGTCCTGGTGCTCGTCGGTGTCGGCGTCGTCCTGGTCGCCGTCGCCGGGGCCGGCCGCCGGGCTCTCGTCGGGGACGTCCTCCTGGTCTTCGTCCTCGACCTGGTGCTGCTCGTCGGCCGCGGCTTCCTGCGGGTCGAGGGCGAGCACGGAGGTGATCTGTCCGCGTGCGGTGGTGGTGGGCAGCGCCATCTTCTCGATGACCCGGGCATCGTGGGCGCGCAGGCCCTGGAGGACCGCGACGAGCCCTCGGTAGCTGGAGGACGCCATCATGTCGCCGGGGTCCTCCCCGGGCTCCAGGAACACCGGCACGACGATGCGGGACACCTTGCCGTCGCCCGGCTCCTGGCGCAGCGCCCGCCCGATGATCTGCACGACCTCGACCGGGCTGCTGCGGGTGTCCGCGAAGACGACCGCGCCGACGCCGCGCTTGCCCCGGATGTCGACCCCTTCCCCCAGGACCCGGCAGGAGGCCAGGAACGACAGTTCGCACACCCACCCGTCCGCGTCGAGTCCGTCGGCGTACCGGGCGAGGACGTCGCGGCGGTGGGTGGCGGGGTGTTCGCCGGAGAGCCACTCGGAGCCGACCCGGCCCGGGTAGGCGGCGGGGTCGGCGTGGTGGAGGCGGGCGGCGGTCTCCGGCATCGCCCGGGCGAACGCGAGGGCGTCCAGGGTGCGGGAGTGAAACGTCATGTACGAGCGGGTGCCCGACTCGTCGGCGTGCTTGAGGAGCGCGGCCTGGAGCGCGGCGAGCCGCCGGCCCCGCCGCTCCTCGTCGGTGGCCTTCTCGCTGAGCGGTGAGGGGTCGCGGATCTCCAGGACGTCGATCTCGAACCGCGCGAGGATGCCGCGCTCCACCGCCTCGATCAGGCCGATTTCGTAGAGGACCGGCCCGTACAGGGTGGTGTCGTCCATCGAGGCGACGACCCGCCCGCTCAGCGCCTGGCCGCC
This sequence comes from Streptomyces sp. NPDC026589, assembly GCF_040638385.1. NCBI lineage: Bacteria > Bacillati > Actinomycetota > Actinomycetes > Kitasatosporales > Streptomycetaceae > Streptomyces > Streptomyces sp. NPDC026589. The sequence continues at coordinate 8,175 of NZ_JBEZYG010000058.1, read as the reverse complement.
GCCGGGCGCGGCCCCGGCTGGGCTGGTCGCCTGCTCGTCCTCGGTCGTTGCCGCGGCGGGGCCGGCCGCCCACAGGCGCGGGGTCGCGGTCATGTAGAGGCGCCGTGCGGCCGGGAACCGGTCCTGGTGGTGGATGGCGGCCCACGCCTTCGTGGCGTCGCCCGACGTCCGGTGTGCCTCGTCGACCACCAGCAGGTCGAAGGGCGCCATTTTCTGCCCGTACGAGCCGCGCAGTGCCGTCTCCAGCACGCCCAGGGTCTCGTCGTCGGCGTTGTTTTGGTCGTCGGTCAGGCCCTGCGGGGCGAGGGAGGCGTACGTCGCGAACACCAGCACCGGCCCGGACGCGGCCCACAGCGCCAGCTGGGTCGGGTTGGTCGTGCACCGCACGCCGAGGGCTTCCAGCAGCGGGTCGGCCCCGAGGGAGCAGACCGCGACGGCCGGGCCCTGGTGTCCGGCCCTGCGCCATGCCTCGATCGTCTGTGTCAGCAGGTCCAGGGTCGGGACCAGGACGCCGATCACGCCGTTCGGGCACAGCTTGAGCGCGGCCATCGCCGCCGTGACGGTCTTGCCGGTGCCGGTGGCCATGTGGACCTGGCCGCGCTGCCCGCCAACGGGCAGCGCTCCGTCGGCCGGGAGGGACAGGCCGCGCACGATCGCGTCCACGGCCTCGACCTGATGCGGCCGCAGCGTGATTCCCTGCATGCTCATCGCTCCTCACTCAGCCCGGCGGTCCGGCCCGGGGTGAACGGGGCGACGGCCAGCGCCCCGTCATCATCGACGCTCACCCGCTCAGCGAGCTGGGCCAGGATCTCGTTCGGGGTCAGTCCGGCCCGCGCCGCCGCCGCACGGACCCGCCGCCCGGCAGCCGCGCCCAGCCACACCTCGGCACACAACTCGTCCCGCTTCTCCCGCTGCTGCTCCGTCCACGCGGCATGGGTCCGCAGCGCCGTGGTGCGCCGCTCCTCCCGCTCCCGCGCCCAGGCGCTGCCCTTTTCGTCCTGGTCGCCGTCGTAGACGCCGGCACCGGATGCGGCGAGGTGAGCGGCGACTCGCCGCCATTCGGTGAGCAGGGCCGCCCACCGGTCGGCCAGCTCCTGCGGATCCGCCGCGAACTCCCGGACCGCCACCGGGGAGCGCAGCTCCTGGCGGGTCTCGCGTACCCGCACCACGGCCGTGTCCACGGCCTGGTCCACCTGCGCCCCGGTCATGCCCGCCGCCTGGCGGCGCACCTGATCACGCGCCACGTCCTCCGGAGTCCAGATCACCGCTCATCTCCTCCACCTGTCACAAACCGTCCAATGAGTGCCCAATGTAGCACCACGTGACGTCCAGTTGTTGTACAGTTACCGGTATGAGTGAAGAGAACAGCGTGGAAGCACTGCTGGAAGAGGCCCGTCTCGCAGCAGCGATGCCGCCCCCCGCAGAGCGGTTCCGGCTCCGGGAGGCGGCCGGGTTCTCCCGCGCGCACATCGCGGCCACGGTCGGTGTGGGCCGGTCGACGATCGCGAACTGGGAGACCGGTGTCTCCGACCCGACCCCGCCCGCCCGCCTCCCGTACTTGCGGATCCTGAAGGGCCTCGCGGAGATCTACCCGCCCACCACCACCGCCCCGGACCCGGTCGCGGCCCTGTTCACCGGCACGCCCACCACCCCCCCGCAGCTGCCCGGCCCGCCGCCCGCGGCGCTCATCGGTCTGGAGACCCTGCGCGGTCCGGACGGCCGCGCGATCGAGGGCGACCCCGGCCCGTGCGTGCGGTGCGGTGTCGAGACGACCTACCAGTCCACCGACGGCCGCCCGCTCCACTCCGGCGCCCTGTGCCAGCCCACCACCCCCGCGGCCCCGACCGCCACCGCGCCCACCCCGGCTGCGGCCCCTGCCCCTGCCCGTGTCCCGGCCGCGCCCGCTCCGGCGCCGGTGTCGCCGGTCCCGGCCCGGGTGCCGACCCGCCCCCAGCGCCGGTCAAAGAGCGCCGAGCGCGCCGAGGCGGATCTGATGGCGTTGATCCGGGGTGCGGTCGAGCAGGAGGCGGAGCGAGCCGGCGGGGACGAGGACGCCGCGCTGAAAGCGCTGATCGGCCGGGCGATCCCCGACGTCATGCACCTCTTCAACGAAACGAGGGCCACCGCCCGCTACGAATACACCGCCTACCCGGCGCTGCCGGACATCCTGCACAAGCCGTCGAAGAAGGACCCGGACCAGATCTGGGAGGCCCGCCCCGCCTACACCAACCCCGCCTACTCGATGCGCGCCGCCTGCGCCGACCTCCGGGTGACCGCCCTGGACGTCAACGCCGCCTACCTGTCGGCGCTTAAGGTGTGGCTGCCGATCGGGAAGCTGGAGCACACCACCGGATCGGACGGCGTCGGCCCGAAGCGGTCCGGGGTCCACCTGATCACCCCCGCCGAGTGGGCCCACCCGCACCTGCCCAACCCGCTCGGGGACCGCGACGAGCCCGGCGCCCTCTGGATCACCGACGCCACCCTCCGCCTCCTGCTGCGCCTGTCCGGCCCGAAGTGGGGCCTGACCGGAGCCCCGACCGTTCACGAGTCCTGGACGTCCGGCGCGACCGAGAACTTCCTGGACGCCCTGCGGAAGCTCCTGGTCGCCGCCCGGTCGGAGGCGATCGCCGCCGGGGACATGCTGACGCTGGAGTACGTCAAAGGCATGTACAGCAAGTTCGTCAGCACCATGGGGGAGTCGATCCACAACCGGGAAATGGTCCGCCCCGACTGGATGCACAACATCCACAGCCAGGCGTACGCGCTGCACTGCGGCCGCGCCTACAAAGCCCACCAGGCCGGACTGGACGTCGTCGCGCTCAAGCACACCGACGAGCTCCACGTGATCGGGGACTGGAGGCAGGTGTTCACCGAGGGCCGGGGTGTGTCCGAACTCAAGATCAAGCAGGGCGACGGCAAGACCGCCGGTGAGTACCTGGTCGGGAAGGTGCGCGGCTGATGGCCGGACGCTGGAAGGACTTCGGCCGCTACGGTGCGAACGGCGCACCCGGGGCCGAAGCCCTCGGTATCGCCATGGAGGGCATGGTGCGCGGTGTTGCCTCACCGGTCGACAGCGACCGCGGACTCGCCGCCCGCCTGAACTACCTCACCAAGTCCGACGCCGGATACGAGGCGATGGACCGGGCCGGCGTCCACGTCTCCCCGCGCACGCTCATGGCGTGGCTCGCGGAGGAGCGCAGCCCGAACAAGGCGAACCTGGCCCGCCTCGACGCGGCGTACTGGGACCTGCGCCGCCGCAACGTCGCCGCCGACCTCAAGCACCGGCTCAACAACGGCGGGCGGGGGACCCGGGTGGAGATCAACCCGGTCAACCAGACCGGCGTTGAGCAGAAGTACCGGCGGGACCTGTCCAGCCGCAGCGTCAACGTGCGGGGGGTCTGGGACCGGGCCGTGGACGCGTGGATGGATGACGACCTGGAGGAGCTGGACGCGGTGTGGGACGAAGTCCTGGACCTGATCGGCTCGGACTACGACGGCTACAGCTACGTTTCCTCGATCGGCTGGGCCGCCTGACCACAACCCCCGGAAGGCCCGCCCCCGGTACTGGAGTTGCCGGGGGCGGACCGGTCCAACGCCCGGCCCGTACGGCCGCGCGGCGCGTGATGGGCGGCGGGTCCGTCCTGGACGTGAAGATGGCCGGCACCCTCAGTCCGCTCACGGGAGCGGGTGGCACGGGTGCCGGCCGGAACGCAGCCACCCCACTGGGGGGCCCACCCGCAACATACCTGCCCGCCGGCCCCGGCCGGAGCAGGTACGGTTTTTTCGACACAGAGAGTTCTGGAGGAAAACCCCCGTGATCAGAGCAGGCCGTCAACACCTCGTGCGGACCCTGGCGGACCTCGCCGCGCAGCACGGGGTCGGCATCGACCACTACACCCGCCTCAAGCCCTACGAGGCCCCCGGCTTCCCGGCCCCGGTCAGCTCGCAGGGCACCCGTACGCGGCTCTACGACGGCGAACAGGTCGACGCCTACCTCCTGGGCAAGCCGGTCCCCCCGCTCCCGGCCGACGAGGACGACGGTGACCTCCTGGACCGCCGTGAGTGCGCGGCGCTGATCGGGGTCGCCCCGAACTCCTGGGACATCTACAAGCGAGACCCGGCCCTGACCGAGGCGAGGGTCGAGGCGGGCGGGGTCGACCACTGGCCCCGGGGCGCCGTCCGGTACTTCCAGGACAACCGCCCCGGCCGCGACGCCGCAGCGACCCGGGGCGGCCGGCCCAAGCACACCGGCGACCAGGTCCCGCGCGACCAGGTCCCCGCACTCACCGCCGAGCTGCTGGACGCCGACCCCACCATCAGCGCCGCCACCGTCACCGCCGAACTCGGCATCCACCGCAACACCGCGCAGGACGCCCTCACCCGCCTGCGCGCCGACCGCATCGCCGACCGCATCGACGCCGAGCCGGACCTGACTCCCGCCCAGGCCGCTGCCCAACTCGGTTACCCGGCCGGGCAGGTCCGCCGTGCCACCGCACGGGCCGAGACGGTCCTGCGCGCCCGCCGGGCCGCCCCGTACCTGACCGACGTCGCCACCGCCCTGCACCGAGCCGGCTGGACCACCACCGAAGCCACGCCCGAAGTTCAGTTGCCCGGCGACGACCGGGTCGTCGCCGCGCTCGTCCTGGACGGCGACCGGGCCCCGGCCCCCGCCCTGGTCTGGGACGAGCGGTACGGGTGGCGCACCGCGGCCTCCCGCCGCCACCCCATCACCAAAGGCGCGGTTCTCCCCTCGGAGGGCGGGGGTGTGCGCTACCTCGCCGGGGGCATCACCCCGCCGCCGGGCGACGTCGTCGCCGCCCTCACTTCCTGAACCCGCGACCTCGTCCCAGGTGACACTGGAGTGTCATACTGTGGGCCCACGGCAATGTTGCAAAGAGAGATGCCGTGAGAAGCACGGAGGACCCCCTACCGGGCAGCCACCCGGTAGAAGGCCCTCTCGCAGCTACTGCGGTGACTGAGCCCGGCCGTCCTTTATCCGGCCGGGCTCAGTCATGAGCCACGGCGGTACGGCCACGCGCAGGTCCGTCATCAGACGAACCACCTCAGCAGGTTGATGACCAGGTTGACCACTGACAGCCAGTTCGACGGCGCCCATCGTTGAGACGACCGCCCGCAACTGCTGCACGGGATACCTCTGTTCATCGCGCTTCCCTTCTGGTGACCCCAGAGGAAGCCCCCTGGGGTAGGGGACTTGTACCGGGAAGTCCCCGGCACAAGGTCTGTGCGGGGCCGCCAACTCGGAGAAGCTGGGGGTACTTTACTGGACGACGGAGACGGAGGGGTGCTCGCGGAGCAGCAGTTGCGGAATCGGATACGGTCCGCTCGCCCGCTGGCCTTTCCGTCCCCGGGGTGCGGTGCGTCCCGGGGTGCGGTGCGGACCCACGCGGGTCAGGGCCGGAGTGTGGAGTACCCGATCCGGCCCGCCCTGGCCCGCGCCGTGCCGACCCTGCCGACCGGCCCCACCTGGCATTTTGAGATCAAGCTCGACGGTTCTTCAGACACTTGGCTGTGTCTCATACGGCGACGGGAGCAAAAAGGGGAAGGCGTAACCGCAGGGGAACCTGATTGGACTTGCGCGCCCACCTGGTTGTACGCGCGCTCGGGCCATCGAACCGGCCAGAGTGGGCGTAGACGACCGTTTCCGCCCCCGGGGCCCTATGGAACCTAGGGCAACCAGGAAGGAGGAAGGACCACCCTTGGAGGAGCGGCCGCGGCGGCGGCAGCAAGAAGCCCTTGAGGAGTCTGACCAGTTGCGTAGTCGAAGGACACCGTGGCGCCGGAGAGCACCGCCCTGCCGAAGGACACCGTGCCGCTGGAGAACTCTGCCGCGCGGAAGGACACCGTGCCGTCGGAGAACACTGCTTCGGCGAAGGACACCGTGGCGCCGGAGAACACCGCCCTGCCGAAGGACACCGTGCCGCCGGAGAACACTGCCTCGGCGAAGGACACCATGCCGCCGGAGAACACCGCCCTGCCGAAGGACACCGTGCCGCTGGAGAACACTGCCTCGGCGAAGGACACCGTGCCGCCGGAGAACACCGCCCTGCCGAAGGACACCGTGCCGCTGGAGAACACTGCCTCGGCGAAGGACACCGTGCCGCCGGAGAACACCGCCCTGCCGAA
>NZ_JBEZYG010000058.1:0-1937 GCF_040638385.1 Streptomyces sp. NPDC026589 | reverse complement strand
GCCGAAGGACACCGCCCTGCCGGAGAGCACCGCCCTGCCGAAGGACACCCTGCCGCTGGAGAACACCGCCCCGTCAAAGAGCACCCTGCCGCTGGAGAACACCGCCCCGTCAAAGAGCACCCTGCCGCCGGAGAACACCGTCCCGCTGAAGGACACGACGCCGTCGAAGAACTCCGCCCCGCTGAAGTTCATGTCGCCGTCGATGGTGACGCCGGTGAGGTCGAGGTCGCAGCCTTGCCAGGATCGGTGGGTTCCCTGAGGGAGCCGGTAGTGGTCGCCTATGAGGCGCAGAATCGTGTGGCGGACCTTACGGAGGGCCAGGTAGCGGTGGTGTTCCTCTTGGTGGGCAGGGTCGTCGCCGGGGTCGGGTGTGAAGGGGAGCTGGAGGTAGGCGCACAGGACGGCGATGCAAGTCTGGCGCAGGTTGTCGTCGGGGGCGTCGTCGGCCAGGCCTGCCAGCGCGTGGACGCCGCCGAGTCGGACGGCTGGGGATTCCGAGCCAAGTTTGTCGACAGCCTGGGAGAAGCGCTCGGTGTGCAGCCGGGTGGCCTCGCGGTGGGCGCCAGCTTCGTCGACGCGCTGGCGGCGGTAGGCGACGACCAGGGCGACGAGCGCGCCGGCCCCGGCGACCACGCCGAAGGAGAGTTTCACCAGGTCGAAGAGCGTCTTCGCGTCGAGCTTCGCGGTGGTGTCGATCTCCTGGAAGTCCAGCAGGACTACCAACCCGTAGAAGACGCCGCCCGCGACCAGGACCGCAGCGACGAAGGTCAGAACCAGGGCGCGGCCAACCTTCCACAGCCGCAGCTCGCGTTCATTCAGTGATCGTGGCCTTCGCCTGAACATCATGACGATGAAGACAAGGCGCTGAGGTCGGTGGTTGCAGAGCGAGCACGATATCCGCAGGACCTGGTCCTCCGCACGGCATGGGTGAAGATCGGCACGCGGACACGGCCGACGCCCGCGTGGTCGGCTCCACCGGCCCCCGCGGCCGGCCTCGCGCTCTCGCGCTCCTCCTGCCCGGATCGACCCGGCTCCGCCTCTCCGCGCGCCTGGCCCCCGCGCTTGCCGCACGCATCGGAGCAGCACTCGCCGAGGCCCCCGTCACGGGGAGCACCGCGCGGGCGACGAGGCGTACACGGCGCTCAGCACCGAGCTGGTGGTGGAAGTGCTCGCCGGGTCCGGCCGCCACGGCACACTCACCGTCGCCCGCATCCGCTGACAGGACGGGGCGCAGCAGGGTACGAAGAGCGCGGCGGCGTCGGGGCCGAGCGGGGCGCAGCAAGGCACGATGGGGGCGGGAGTCTGACGGCTACGGAGCCCCGGGCCTGACGGCCCGTTCACTTTGGGGTGGCGGCGGGGGGTTGACGGGCCGCCGCGTGCAGGGGTGATCCGCTGCGCTCCTCACCCCTGCGGGGCGTGCCCGGTCCGCTGGCGCTCCCCGGGACCGAGCGCTCCGCGCTCTCACGCCCGAGGATGCCGGGGCCGCCGGTCCGCTCCGCTCCCCGGCCGCGCGCTCCGCGCTCTCGCCCCCGCCACCCTCCCCGCCGGGTCCGCTCCGCTCCCCACGGCGGGACCGCCCGGCCAGGCGAGGCGGCGCTCCGCGCCACCCCGAGCGCTCCGCGCTGCCGGACGGAACCCCGGCCGCTGCGCGGCAGGGGCGCGGCACCCCGCCAACCCCCCGCCGCCACCCCACTCGTATGGGTTGACCTGCGGAAACGCCCTGAAAACCACCCTCAATGACGGTGAAACTAGATACACTTGTCTTGTTGGTCGGCAGTGGCAGCCGACCACGAAACGCACCCCACCCACACCACGAAAGGCCCAAAGTGACCGACACTCAGTGCTTCGCCCTGGCCCTCTACGCCGACGGCACGTTCCAGATGATCGACTGGCCCACCACCCGGACCCTCCAGACCCTCTACACCGAGATCGGGTGC
>NZ_JBEZYG010000057.1:0-10287 GCF_040638385.1 Streptomyces sp. NPDC026589 | reverse complement strand
GATCCCTCTGCCGTCCTCCGGGCGGCGCTGGGGCGAGGTCGTCCTGCACGACGGGGTGCCCAACGGCGAGCGGGTCACCGCGGCGGGGCCCACGCCTCCTGCGGCCCGAGCGATACCGGCGGGGCCGGCTCCCTCATGAACTCGGCCCGCCGGGCCCCGGTCCGCACCGTGTCGCCCGAAACGACGGGCAGGCCGCCGGCCGGGCCCTCACCGCGGGGCAGGGCTCCCTCGGCGCGCAGCGGTGTGTTCTCCGGTTAGCGGTCGGAGTAGCTGAAGTCGCCCATGGTCCAGGCGCTGACGTCCTCGATCGCCACGCGGTACATCCCGCCCGTGTCCGGGATCCCCACCGTTCCCTGCAGAATGCGCGCCACATGGAAGTGCAGATGCGTGGGCGTTTTCCCCACGGGCGCCGGGGCGGTGAAGACGGCGGAGAATTCGCTCAGGCGGGCCGAGTCGGCCAGGACCTCCGACACCCGCTGCCTCCAGACCGCTTCGGGGGCCAGCCGCCCCGTGATGACAGCACCACCGGCGACCACGGTCAGAGTCATCTGATTGCTGTGCCCGGACTCCACCAGGGCAGCGATATCAACCAGCAGTTCGTCAGGCTTCGACATGGGGCCAACTCTATGCACCCCGTCCGGCCGGTTCGAGAGGTGTGCCCTCACCGGCTTCGACAGTGCCGGGTCAGCGCACCCGGGCCTCGCGCGGGGGGAGCCCGGCGCAGGCGGGGCAGGTGTGCCGGTCGATCGCGGCCAGCAGGCGGGTGGCGGCCGTGCGCAGGGTCCGCGCCGGGGAAGTGCCCCCGGCCTCGGGCACGCCGGGCGGGCTGGGCACGCCGGGCGGGCTGGGCACGGAGCCCAGCAGGGCGGCCGTGGAGCGGCCCGCCGCCACCGCGTCGTGCGCGGCGCGGGTCCAGGCAGGATGCTCCGGGTTCCCGGCAGCCAGGATCGTGGCGAGCAGCTCCAGGACGCCCGCCCGGTCCCTGACCGTGTCCGTCGCCGCCAGCTCCCAGAGGAACGGCACCGCCGCCGCCGTCGAGTCGAAGACGGGCGGGGTGCCGATCCAGCGCTCCAGGTCGCTCAGCGCCTCGTCCGAGGTCGGCGCGTCACCCCAGGCGATCCGCGACAGCACCCCGGGAACCTGGGACGCGGAGCCGTACGCGTGTTGCAGCTCGTGCCACCGCACGTTCCCCATGGCCCCCAGGACAGTCCCCATCCGGGCACTCAATCAGCCTTTACCGCACGGCGTCCACCATGCCGGGGGACCGTTCCGCGGACCGACCCGTTCCGTGGAGCCGACGCAGATACTCCCGTACGGAGCCGGCGTCGTCCGCCGGGGCGACCAGGCCCACATGGTGGTCGGGGCGGACGACCACGACGGTGCCCGTGCCGGTACGACCGGAGGCTTCCGTTCCGTACGCGGCGGCCGCGTGGCCCGCGTCGTCGGCCACCGCTCCCGGCTCCGCCCCTGCCCGGTCCTCGTGCGCCGCGTACACCCGGCAGACCCGCACCCCGGCGTCGCCGTACGCGTCCGCCGTCGCGCGCAGGACCGCCGCGCTCCCGGGGCCGAAACCGAGGACCGTGGTGCGGGGGCCCGCGAAGACGCGGTGCAGCCGGGTCCGTACCCCGGTCGCGGCGTCGGCACAGGGGGCGTCCGGGGCGCGGTCCCCGGCGTGCGGGCCGGGCGTCCCGGCCGCCGCCTCCCGGCCCCCGGCGGCCAGGGAACTCCAGCGGTAGCCGACACTCAGGCCGGTGGTGTCGGCGACACCCAGGGCAGTGGTGTCGGCGCTGAACGCCGCGTCCAGGCCGCCGCCGGGGCGACGGATCGCCTCCAGGGTGGCCCGCAGCCGCTCCGATGTGAGGTCCAGGGTGCGGGCGGCCACCGGAAGCCGCTCCTCCTCATAGGTGTCCAGCAGCTGAGCGTCCGCGTGACCGGCGAGCACAAGCCCCAGCTTCCAGCCCAGGTTGAACGCGTCCTGGACGCCGGTGTTCATCCCGAGGCCGCCCGCGATGGCGTGCACGTGCGCCGCGTCGCCCGCGAGGAGGACCCGCCCGGCGCGGAACCGGTCCGCCATCCGTACGTTGACCCGGTACGTCGACAGCAGCTCCGCCCGCGTCAGGGCCGGGCCGGGCAGGGCGGTGTGGTGGGCGAGCAGCCGCCTGAACCCGTCGGCGGTGGGCGCGAGCGGCCGTCCCCGACCGTCCCGCTCCGGCCCGGCCTGGAACCACCAGCCCGTCCGCGTGCCGGGGATCGGGCAGAGCATCACCGCGCCGTCCTCGTCGAACCACTGGTGCCAGCGGTTGCGGTCCAGGGCGCCCTCGGCCAGGTCGACATCGCCGCAGACCATCACCTGGTCCTCGTCGGTGGTCCCCTCGAACCCGATCCCGAGCAGCTTCCGTACGGAGCTGTGGGCGCCGTCGCAGCCGACGACGTACCGGGCCCGCCCGGCCGGCCCATCGGCGTACCTGACGTCGACATGGCCCCCGTCGCCCCTGCCGCCCTCGTCGCCACCGCCGTCATCGTGACGTGTCTGCGTCAGCCCCACGACCTCGCGGCCCGGCTCGACGCGGACGCCGTACCCGGCCAGCCGGTCGCGGAGGATGCCCTCCAGCCGCCACTGGGCGATCAGCCACCCCCGGTCGTAGGGCGCGTCGGGCGACGGCGCGGAGTCCGCCCACGGATCGGCCTCCGCCACGGGGAGACGGTCGCGGTACTTGAGCATCGGCAGCGGGGCCGAACCGGCGGCGAGCACCTCCTCGACCACTCCCAGATCGTCCAGGATCTCCAGCGACCGGGGGTTGGGGCCCTTGGCGCGCGAGGTGCGCGGCGGGGCGGGGGACCGGTCCACGATCCGTACGGCCGCGCCGCGCCGGGCCAGGTCGCAGGCCAGCACCAGCCCGGTGGGTCCCGCTCCCACGATGAGTACGTCGGTCATGCCCATGCTTCTCCTTCGGTCATGTTCCCGGTCCATCCAGGACAGGGAAACGTAACCGAGTAAGAAAAGCAACTAGGTAATCTTTTGTTGGGTGGGGCTGCCCTGCGGTGTGGGCGTGGGGTCCGGGGGCGTGGCTGCGGGGTCCTGGGCCGTGGTCGCAGGGTCCGGGGGCATGGTCACGGGCTCCGGGGGCATGGACGCGGGTGTGGCGGCCGCCGTCGCCAGCAGCTTCAGGGCGAGCGCCCGGTTGCGTCGGGCGGTCCGCAGCGCGTCCCAGGTCAGCAGCGACAGTGCCAGCCAGACCAGGGCGAACCCGGCCCACCGCTCGGGCGGCATCGACTCGTTGAAGTACAGGACGCCCAGCCCGAACTGGAAGACCGGGGCCAGGTACTGGAGCAGGCCCAGTGTGGAGAGCGGCACCCGGACCGCCGCCGCGCCGAAGCAGATCAGCGGTACCGCGGTGACGATGCCCGTCGCGGCGAGCAGGAACCCGTGCCCCGCGCCCCCGGTCGTGAACGTCGACCCGCCGGTGGCGGCGAGCCAGAGCAGGAAGCCGAGCGCGGGCACGAAGAGCACGGCGGTCTCGGCGGCCAGCGACTCCAGGCCGCCCATGTTGACCTTCTTCTTCGCCAGGCCGTACGTGGCGAACGAGAACGCCAGCACCAGCGAGACCCAGGGCGGCTTGCCGTAGCCGATCGCCAGGACGAGGACGGCGACCAGCCCTGTGGCGACCGCGGCCCACTGGACCGGTCGCAGCCGTTCGCCCAGCAGCAGGACGCCCATGGCGATGGTGACCAGCGGATTGATGAAGTAGCCGAGCGAGGCCTCGACGACCTGGCCGTTGTTCACGGCCCAGATGTAGAGACCCCAGTTGACGGTGATGGTCGCCGCGGCGACCGATATGAGGCCCAGCTTGCGCCGGTCGCGGACCAGTTCGCCGATCCAGGCCCAGCGGCGTACGACCAGCAGGGCGACGGCGACGACGCCGAGCGACCAGACCATCCGGTGCGCGAGGATCTCGATCGCCCCGGACGGCTTGAGCAGCGGCCAGAACAGCGGGACCAGGCCCCACATCCCGTACGCGCCGATTCCGTACAGCAGGCCTGCCCGCTGTTCGTTCTTCCCCTCCACGTGCCCTCCCGGCCCGGCCGCGCCGGCGGATCCGCCGACGGCACGACGGTAGCGCCGGAAGAGCTTCGTGTCATAGCCGTCTCATGGAAACACTCATGACAGGGCCCTGTGTGACGAGGTGGGGGCGGGTGGCGCAGGGGTGCGTCGAGGCTCAGGCGGCGGGCAGGGCGGCGCGCACGGTCTCGGCGAGGGGCGTCGTCGGGCGGCCGATGAGCCGGGCGAGGTCGCCGCTCGTCCCCGCGAGCCGTCCCCGTCCGATCGCCTCGTCCACGTCCACGAGGATCGCGGCGAAGGTCTCGGGCAGTCCGGCACCGACCAGGACCTCCTGATGCGCGGCGGCCGGCACGTTCTTGTACGTGATCTCCTCGCCGGTCAGCTCGGACAGCAGCGCGGCGTACGAGGCGAGCGACCAGGCGGTGTCGCCGCTCAGCTCGTAGGCGGTGTTCAGGTGGCCGTCGCCGGTCAGCACGGCGGCCGCCGCGGCGGCGTAGTCGGCCCGGGAGGCGGAGGCGACACGGCCCTCACCCGCGTTGGCGAGCACCGAGCGGTGCTCCAGGACCGGGGCCAGGCTGGCGGTGTAGTTCTCGGTGTACCAGCCGTTGCGGAGGAACGTGTACGGCAGCCCGGAGTCGAGGATCAGCTGCTCGGTGGCCTTGTGCTCGTCGGCCAGGGTGAAGTCCGCGTCCGGCCCGCCGAGCACGCCGGTGTACGCGAGCTGGGCGACGCCCGCGGCCTTCGCCGCGTCGACGACCGCGGCGTGCTGCGGCACCCGCTTGCCCACCTCGCTGCCGGAGATCAGCAGTACCCGGTCGCCGGGCCGGAAGACTCCGGCGAGGGACTCGGGGCGGTCGTAGTCCGCGATGCGCAGCTCCACGCCCCGGGCGGCGAGCGCGGCGGCCTTCTCCTTGTCGCGCACGACCGCGACGACCTCGCCGGCCGGGACCTCGGCCAGCAGGGCGTCGACGACGAGGCGGCCGAGCGCGCCAGTGGCTCCGGTGACAACGATGCTCATGAGGGTCTCCGATTCGGTGGTTCGACGATGCGGTTTCGGTGGTTCGGTCCGTTTCCGCGCTTCGGTTACGACCCTACGGGTAGCGCTAACTGTAAGAAAGTACCCACTTTGAAGTAAGGTACCGGCATGACAGAGAGTGCGGAGACTCCACGCCCGGGTCGTCCGGGCCGTCCGGACCGTCCAGGTTCTCCGGGTGAAGGCCGTGGCGCGGCGGCCCTGTCCTCTCTCCTGGCCTGGGACGTCAACCAGCCCATGTGCCCGTCCCGGCTGATCCTGGAACACGTGACGAGCCGCTGGGGCGTCCTCGTGCTGGCGGCGCTGCTGGAGCGTTCGTACCGCTTCAGTGAACTGCGCCGCGCGGTGGGCGGGGTCAGCGAGAAGATGCTGGCCCAGACCCTCCGGACGCTGGAGCGCGACGGCTTCGTCCACCGGGACGCGAAGCCGGTGATCCCGCCGCGGGTGGACTACACGCTCACCCCGCTCGGCACCGAGGCCGCCGAGCAGGTCTGGGCGCTCGCCCGCTGGACCGAATGCCAGGTGGACGCGGTGGAGGCGGCACGCGAGGCATACGACGGGGCCCGGGCCTGACCCCGTGGGGATCGGGCCCGGGCCCCGGGCGGTACGCGTACGGTCCTCGCCCGGCCTCAGCCGACGACGGTCCAGGTGTCGTTGCCGGCGAGGAGCGAGCCGAGGTCGCCCTTGCCGTTCTGCTCGACGGCGGCGTCGAGCTGGTCGGACATCAGCGTGTCGTAGACGGGCCGTTCGACGCTGCGCAGCACCCCGATGGGGGTGTGGTGCAGGGTGTCCGCGTCGGCGATCCGGGACAGCGCGAACGCTGTCGTCGGCGATTCCGCGTGGGCGTCGTGGACGAGGACCTGGGAGCGGTTCTCCTCCGTGACGGCCACGACCCGCAGATCGCCGGTGGCCGGATCGCGCACGACGCCCTTGGGCTCCTGGGAGCCGAAGAGGATCGGCTGACCGTGTTCGAGGCGGATGACGGCCTCGGCGGCCTGTTCCTTGTCCTTGAGAACCTCGAAAGCGCCGTCGTTGAAGATGTTGCAGTTCTGGTAGATCTCCACCAGCGCCGTGCCCGAGTGTTCGGCGGCCGCGCGCAGCACGCTGGTGAGGTGCTTACGGTCGGAGTCGACCGTGCGCGCCACGAACGTCGCCTCCGCGCCGATGGCGAGGGACACCGGATTGAACGGCGCGTCGAGCGACCCCATCGGCGTCGATTTGGTGATCTTGCCCAACTCGGACGTGGGGCTGTACTGGCCCTTCGTCAGCCCGTAGATCCGGTTGTTGAAGAGCAGGATCTTGAGGTTGACGTTGCGGCGCAGGGCGTGGATGAGGTGGTTGCCGCCGATGGAGAGGGCGTCGCCGTCGCCGGTGACGACCCAGACCGACAGGTCACGCCGCGAGGTGGCGAGCCCGGTCGCGATGGAGGGGGCGCGGCCGTGGATGGAGTGCATCCCGTAGGTGTTCATGTAATACGGGAAGCGGGAGGAGCAGCCGATTCCGGAGACGAAAGTGATGTTCTCCTTCGCGAGGCCCAGCTCCGGCATGAACCCCTGGACGGCGGCGAGCACCGCGTAGTCGCCGCAGCCGGGGCACCAGCGGACCTCCTGGTCGGACTTGAAGTCCTTCATGGACTGCTTCGCCTCGGCCTTGGGCACCAGCTGCAGCAGGTCGTTGTGGTGCAGTTCCTCGGTGTCAGGCATCGATGGCCTCCTTGAGGGCCGTGGCGAGCTGCTCGGCCTTGAACGGCATTCCGTTGACCTGGTTGTAACTGTGGGCGTCCACCAGATACTTCGCCCTGAGCAGCATGGCGAGCTGGCCGAGGTTCATCTCCGGGACGACGACCTTGTCGTAGCGCTTCAGCACCTCGCCGAGGTTCTTCGGGAAGGGGTTGAGATGGCGGAGGTGGGCCTGGGCGATGGGTTCCCCCGCGGCCCGCAGCCGACGCACCGCCGCGGTGATCGGCCCGTACGTCGAGCCCCAGCCGAGCACCAGGGTGCGGGCCCCGGCGGGGTCGTCGACCTGGAGGTCGGGGACCTCGATGCCGTCGATCTTGGCCTGGCGGGTGCGGACCATGAAGTCGTGGTTGGCCGGGTCGTAGGAGATGTTGCCCGTGCCGTCCTGCTTCTCGATCCCGCCGATACGGTGCTCCAGGCCGGCCGTCCCGGGGACCGCCCACGGACGGGCCAGGGTCCCCGGGTCGCGCTTGTAGGGCCAGAACACCTCCGTCCCGTCCGCCAGCGTGTGGTTCGGTCCGGTGGCGAAGGGGGTCTTCAGATCGGGCAGGGTCGACGTCTCCGGGATCCGCCACGGCTCGGAGCCGTTGGCGAGATAGCCGTCGGAGAGCAGGAAGACCGGGGTGCGGTAGACCAGGGCGATCCGGGCCGCTTCGATCGCGGCGTCGAAGCAGTCGGCCGGAGTCCGCGGAGCCACGATCGGAACCGGGGCCTCACCGTTCCTGCCGAACATCGCCTGCAACAGATCGGCCTGCTCGGTCTTGGTCGGCAGCCCGGTCGACGGCCCGCCCCGCTGGATGTCGATGATCAGCAGCGGCAGCTCCAGGGAGACCGCGAGACCGATCGTCTCCGACTTCAGCGCCACCCCCGGGCCGGACGTCGTCGTGACGCCCAGCGCCCCGCCGAAGGCCGCGCCCAGCGCCGCACCGATCCCGGCGATCTCGTCCTCCGCCTGGAACGTCCGCACACCGAAGTTCTTGTGCCGCGACAGCTCATGCAGGATGTCCGAGGCCGGAGTGATCGGATACGACCCCAGATACAACGGCAGCTCCGCCAGCTGCCCGGCCGCGATCAGCCCGTAGGACAGGGCGAGGTTCCCCGAGATGTTGCGGTAGGTGCCGGTGGGGAAGGCCTTCGAGGCCGGGGCCACCTCGTAGGAGACCGCGAAGTCCTCGGTCGTCTCACCGAAATTCCACCCCGCCCGGAAGGCCGCCACGTTCGCCTCGGCGATCTGCGGCTTCTTCGCGAACTTCTGCCGCAGGAACGTCTCCGTCCCCTCGGTCGGCCGGTGATACATCCACGACAGCAGGCCCAGCGCGAACATGTTCTTCGACCGCTCCGCCTCCTTGCGAGGCAGCCCGAACTCCTTCAACGCCTCCAGCGTCAACGTCGTCAACGGCACCGGATGGACGTTGTAGGCCTCCAGCGAACCGTCCTCCAGCGGATTGGTCGCGTACCCCACCTTCGCCATCGGCCGCTTCGTGAACTCATCGGTGTTCACAATGATCTCCGCGCCGCGCGGAACGTCGTCGATGTTCGCCTTCAACGCGGCCGGGTTCATCGCGACCAGGACGTTGGGGGCGTCGCCCGGGGTCAGGATGTCATGATCGGCAAAGTGCAGCTGGAACGAAGAAACCCCCGGCAGGGTGCCTGCGGGGGCGCGGATCTCGGCCGGGAAGTTCGGCAGCGTGGAGAGATCGTTGCCGAAGGAAGCGGTCTCCGAGGTGAACCGGTCACCCGTGAGCTGCATGCCGTCACCCGAGTCGCCTGCGAAACGGATGATCACCCGGTCCAGGCGACGGATCTCCTTCCCGTCGCCGCCCGTGGTTCCCGTCGTACCTGACAGGGGGGCTCGCTGACCCCCGAGGACGGCGTCGTTGGCCTCTTCGGCCTTCTCTGCCGCGCTACTGACCTGGCTCGTCACTGAACTGGACCTCCCTTGGGCGGCGGTTCGGAACCGTCCGGCCAGCCGGCGATCCCAGAGGCCACCCTACGTCCGCGTAGGTGGCCTCCCAGGGACCGATCATATGGTGGACGCTCTTTTGAGACACCCTTTGAGTAAGGTTTGTCACGTTTTGCAACCCCCCTGATCGCGAGATGAAGACGGCCGCTCCCTGAGTCTTTTGTCCTAGGTCTCCCTCCTGCCCCCCAGGGCCTCCTCGGCGGCTCGGGCCCCCGTCGACCCCTTCTTGATCAGAGGTGCCCGCCCGGCACCCACCGGACACCCTCGGACCCGCGCGATGCCCGTAATGCGCCCGGGGCGCTCCCGGGGTGCTCCGGGCGCGCCCCGGGAGGGGTCTCGGAGTGCCGGTCGGCGTAAGGCCGCCTGCGGCTCGCATTCCGTCCGGCCGCCATCTGACAGGGCGTCAGGTGTTTGGGGTGTCACGAGGGTGTCAGATGTCTAGGATTTCAGGTAGGTCAGCACAGCGAGGACGCGCCGGTGGTCTCCGTCGCTGGGCGAGAGCCCCAGCTTCTGGAAGATGTTGCTGACGTGCTTCTCGACCGCCCCGTCGCTCACCACGAGCTGGCGGGCGACCGCGGAGTTCGTCCGGCCCTCGGCCATCAGCCCCAGGACCTCCCGCTCGCGCGGTGTCAGCCCGGCCAGCACGTCCTGCTTGCGGCTGCGGCCCAGCAGCTGCGCCACCACTTCCGGGTCCAGCGCCGTCCCGCCCTGCGCCACCCGGACGACGGCGTCCACGAACTCGCGGACCTCGGCCACCCGGTCCTTCAGTAGATACCCCACCCCGCGGCTGCTGCCCGCCAGCAGCTCGGTGGCGTACTGCTCCTCCACGTACTGGGAGAGGACCAGCACCCCGATGTCCGGGTAGTCCTTCCGCAGCCGCACCGCTGCGCGCACGCCCTCGTCGGTGTGCGTCGGCGGCATCCGCACATCGGCGACCACCACATCGGGCAGCGCCTGCTGGGCGTCGAGGTCCGCCACGGTCTTGAGCAGCGCCTCCGCATCCGCGACCCCCGCCACCACGTCGTGCCCGAGATCGGTGAGCAGACGGGTGAGCCCCTCCCGGAGCAGGACCGAATCCTCGGCGATGACCACGCGCACCCTGTTCTCCACGTTCTCCACGACTGCGAGTCCCCCACTGTTCCGAATATGCCGCGCTCCCCGCGACCCCGCACGCACCACGCCCGACCACCGCGCACCGCGCCCCGACCGCACAAGCATCCCAGGACCCGGACACGGATGGGGCCCCTGTGGATAACCCGGAGGACCGGCAGCACGGCGAGCACGGGCCCCGCGCGGCCCCGCACGCCCTGGGCACGGACGGCCGCACGCCCTCCTGGGCACGGACGGCCGCACGCCCCGGACGATCACGGCTGTGCATGCCTGACGATCACGGTCCTAGCCCCTCGCCCGCGGTCGTACGCCCCGTTGCCGGACCGGGAGGCCGGGCGAAGGGGCCGAGCGCGCCGACCCGCATCTGCGGGGCCACGGTCAGCGG
>NZ_JBEZYG010000056.1:0-12461 GCF_040638385.1 Streptomyces sp. NPDC026589 | reverse complement strand
GCCAATGCTTCCCTGGACGCCCTCGCTCTCCACCGCCACCGCTCCGGCCTGCCCGCGACATCCCTCGCATGGGGCTACTGGAACAACACCAGCGGCATGACCCGACACCTCGGTGCCACAGACCTGCAGCGCACCCGGCGCCTCGGCATGGTCGGGCTCTCCGCCGCCGAGGGCATGGCGCTCCTCGACACGGCCCTGCGGGCGGGCGACGAGACCCCTGCCGCGCTCGTGGCCACCCGGTTCGACCTGCCCGCACTGAGGGCATCCGCCCGCGCCGGAACTCCCGTAGCACCGCTGCTGCGCGGCCTCGCGCCTGCTCCTCGGCCAGCGGCCGCGTCCTCGCACACGGCCGTAACCGACTCCCTGCGTCAGCGGCTCGAGCGCCTGAGCAAGCGGGAGTGCACAGAGGCACTGGTGGACCTCGTCCGCCGGAACACCGCCCAGGTGCTCGGCCACTCCGGCGCTGACGCCATCCGCGCCGACCGTGCCTTCAAGGACGCCGGCTTCGACTCGCTGACCGCCGTCGAGCTGCGCAACCGGCTCGCGGCCGCGACCGCTCTCAGCCTCCCTTCCACCATCGTCTTCGACTACCCGAAGCCGACGCTGCTCGCCGGCCACCTGCGTGCACGGCTCTTCGGCGACGACGAACAGCGGGGCGACGGCCAGGAGCGGAGCGCTGAGGAGCACACCACCGCCACCGCGGCTGCCCTCTCCGACGATCCCATCGCCATCGTCGCGATGGCCTGCCGCTTCCCCGGCGGTGTGGAGAGCCCTGAAGACCTGTGGCGGCTGGTTGCCGAAGGCGTCGACGCCGTCGGAGAGTTCCCCGACGACCGCGGCTGGGACATCGACCGGCACTACGACGCCGACCCTGACAGCGTGGGCAAGACCTACGTACGGCACGGCGCGTTTCTCGACGACGCGACCGGCTTCGACGCTGCCTTCTTCGGGATCTCACCGAACGAGGCGCTTGCGATGGACCCCCAGCAGCGGCTGTTCCTGGAAACCTCCTGGGAGGCGTTCGAACGCGCCGCGATCGCCCCGAGCGGGCTCGCCGGGCAGGACATCGGCGTCTTCGTCGGCGTCAACAGCCACGACTACACCGTACGGACGCACCACGCGTCCGGCATCGAAGGCTTCCGCCTGACCGGCAATTCCGGCAGCGTCATCTCAGGCCGGATCGCCTACCAGTTCGGCTTCGAGGGCCCGGCCATCACGATCGACACGGCCTGCTCGTCCTCGCTCGTCGCCCTCCACCTGGCGGCCCGCGCAATTCAGCAGGGCGAGTGCTCCATGGCCCTCGCCGGCGGCGTGATGGTCATGGGCAACCTGGAGACCTTCGTCGAGTTCTCCCGGCAGCGCGGCCTCTCCCCGGACGGCCGTTGCAAGGCCTTCTCCGACGCGGCGGACGGAACCGGCTGGTCCGAGGGCGTCGGCGTGCTCCTCGTAGAACGGCTCTCCGACGCACGCCGCCGCGGCCACCAGGTCCTCGCGGTGGTCCGAGGCACCGCGGTCAACCAGGACGGTGCGTCCAACGGACTTACGGCGCCGAACGGACTTTCACAACAGCGGGTGATCCGCAAGGCGCTCGCCGACGCCGGTCTGTCGACATCGGATGTGGACGCGGTCGAGGGCCACGGCACGGGAACGGTTCTCGGTGACCCGATCGAGGCGCAGGCAGTGCTCGCTACCTACGGGCAGGGCCGACCCGCCGACCGCCCGCTGTGGCTCGGCTCGGTCAAGTCCAACATCGGGCACACGCAAGCTGCGGCCGGTATGGCAGGCATCATCAAAATGGTGATGGCGATGCGGCACGGCGTCTTGCCCCGCACGCTGCACGTGGACCGGCCCTCAACCCACGTGGATTGGTCCACGGGCGCGGTGGAACTGCTCGCAGAGACTCGCCAGTGGCCCGAGACCGGGCAGCCGCGGCGCGCCGGCATCTCGTCCTTCGGTATCGGTGGCACCAACGCACACATCGTGATCCAGCAGGCGCCGGTGGAGAACGCTGAGGCCTCCGACTGGGCGGCGACGAACGAACTGGCACCTGGCATCGGATCGGCAACCGCCTCCGCCGAGGTGCATGCTGCCGATGCGGCACCCGCCACAGATCTCGTATCGTCAGGTTCCGCTCTTCTGCCCGTGCCCGTGCCCGTGTCGGCCCGGACAGCGGCGGCTCTGTACGCCCAGGCCGGGCGTCTTGCTCGCTTCGTCGAGTCACGCCCTGAGCTGGCCCTTACCGACACCGCGCACGCGCTGGCCATCACTCGTGCCCAACTCGACCACCGGGCGGTCCTGCTGGCCACCGACCGGCAGCAGCTTGCCGATGCGCTGCGCGCGCTCGGCAACGGCACGCCTACTGCCGGCACCGTCACCGGCAGCCCCTCCGAGGGCAAGCTGGCCTTCCTCTTCACTGGGCAGGGCAGCCAGTGGGCTGGCATGGGCCGCGAACTCGCGGAGCGGCACACGGTATTCCGGAACGCCTTCACCGCCGCGTGCGAGGCTGTTGAACGACACTTGGATGGCCATCTGGAGCGTCCGCTGCGCGAGGTGGTGTTCGCCGAGCCCGGCACGGCGGAGGCCGCGCTGCTCGACCGTACCCTGTACACGCAGGCAGGTCTCTTCGCCCTGGAGACCGCTCTGTTCCAGCTCTTCGCCTCCTGGGGTGTACGTCCGGACCTGGTCGCCGGACACTCAGTCGGCGAGATCTCTGCCGCCTATGCCGCCGGAGTCCTTGACCTGGCGGAGGCAGGGGAAGTGGTCGCCACCCGCGCCCGGTTGATGCAGGCCCTGCCCGAGGGCGGCGCAATGGTCGCCGTACAGGCGACCGAGGCCGAGGTGGCACCACTGCTGGAGGGGGCCGCGGGCGAGGTTGTGGTCGCCGCAGTCAACGGACCCGGCGCCATCGTGCTCTCGGGTACCGAGGGCGCCGTCCTCGACGTGGCCGCGCGACTGGCCGAACAGGGCCGGAAGACCAAACGCCTGAAGGTCAGTCATGCCTTCCACTCGTCACTGATGGCCCCCATGCTCGACGAGTTCCGAGCTGTCATTGCCCGGCTGCGTCCCCGCCCAGCCGCCATCCCCGTCGTCTCCACGCTCACCGGTGCCCCTGCGAAGGAGGGCCAGTTCGCCACCCCGGAGTACTGGTCCGACCAAGTGCGCCATGCCGTGCGGTTCGCCGACGCAGTCACCGCGCTGCGCGACCAGGGCGCCACAACCCTTCTGGAGGTCGGACCCGGCGGCGGCCTGACCGCCCTCGCCCTCGACACTCTCGGCACGGACCACCGGGGCTGCTTCGCCACCCTGAGCGAGGACGGCTCGGAGGAGACCGCCGTCCTCACCGCACTCGCCGAACTGCATGTCCGCGGCACGGACATCGACTGGTCCGCTCTCCTCGGCACCCCGGCCACGGCGATCGGCACCGAGTTGCCCACGTACGCCTTCCAGCACCAGCGGTACTGGGTCGAGCCCGAGACCACCGCCACCGACGCCGAGGCGCTCGGCGCCCGCCCCACCGGGCACCCGCTTCTCGGCACGGCAGTCGAGATCCCCGACGACGACCACGTCAGCCCGGTCAGCGACGGCGGCACCCGTGTGGTGCTCACCGGGCGGCTCGACCGGCGTGCCCTCGGTCGGCTCCTCGATCCCGGCACCGATACCGTCATGGCCGCCGTACTCCTCGACCTGCTGGTCCACGCCGGAACCGAGGCGGGAAGCGGTGCCGTCGAGCAGATCATCGTCGATACCCCGCTGACCGTGCCCGAACACGGCCACCTCCAGCTCCGTGTCCACGTCGATGTCCCCGGCCGGGACGGGCTGCGCCCGGTCGTCGTCCACAGCAGGCGGGCCGGCGACGAGGACAGCACCTGGACGCGCCACGCCCGCGCACTGCTCCGGCCCGGCCTGCCCACGCCATCCTTCGACTTGCGCACCTGGCCGGTCACCGGAGCCGACGCCCCGGCGGACCTCCTCGACATCTGCGGGGTACGAGGAATACACGGCCTGGCGGAACAAGACGGCCAGCTCTTCGCCGACGTCTCCCTGCCTCCGGAACTCGTTGATGAGGCCCCGGGGTTCACCCTCCATCCCGCACTCCTCGACACCGTCCTTCGCTTCCTGGCCGGTCGCACCGGTGAGAGTGAGCGCGATCTCACCATCTGCGCCAACCTGGCCGTGTACGCCGAGGGCGCCACCGCCCTGCGGCTGCGGGCCACGCCTGTGGAGGGCGGACGCCACCTCGTGGAGCTCGCCGACCACACGGGCGAACCAGTCGCCGAGCTCGGACCACTGACCCTGGGCCGCGTGGATGGCACCGTTGCCGCCGCCGCGGTCGGCACCCCCGCTCTTCGCGAGGCACGGGCGACGGAGGACGGTCCGTTGGTCCGACGGGTTGTGGGACGAACGGCCGCCGAGAGCGGATCGCTGGCCCACCGCCTCGCCGCGCTTGGAGCCACCGAAAGGCAGCGCGTCCTGCTGGACCTTGTGAAGGAGAGCGCGGCCGTCGTTCTGGGCCACACCAGCGCTGAAGCCCTCGACGAAGAGCAGCCTTTCAAGGACCTCGGCTTCGATTCCCTCAGCGCCGTCAAACTCCGCAACAGGTTGCACGACTTCACCGGCATGAGCCTCCCCAGCAGCCTTGCCTTCGACTACCCGACCCCTTCTGCCCTCGCCTGGCACCTGCGCACCGAACTGCTCGGTGAGGAAGCCGCGAACTTGTCGGCTGGAGTCGTCCAGTCCGGACCTGCCGTGCCCGCGGACCCCAACGAGCCGATCGCCATCATCGCCATGAGCACCCGCCTGCCCGGTGGCGTCAACACCCCCGAGGAACTGTGGCGACTGGTTGCCGAGGAGCGCGACGCGCTCTCCGGCTTCCCGCAGGACCGGAACTGGGACGTCGACAAGCTCTACCACCCCGACCCCACCCACCCCGGCACCACCTACACCCGCGTCGGCGGATTCCTGCACGACGCCGCCCAATTCGACGCCGGACTCTTCGGGATCTCGCCGCGCGAGGCCCTCGCGATGGATCCGCAGCAGCGGCTGCTCCTGGAGACCTCATGGGAGGCCCTGGAGCGGGCCGGAATCGACCCCCTCTCCGCCCGGGGCCGTGACATCGGTGTATTCACCGGCATCGTCCACCACGACTACGCCACCCGGCTGCGGCAGACCCCCGAGGATGTCCGTGGCTACGTGATGACCGGCACTTCGTCGAGCGTGGCGTCGGGACGCGTGTCGTACGTGTTCGGCTTCGAAGGGCCGGCGGTGACCATCGACACGGCTTGCTCGTCCTCCCTCGTGGCGATGCACCTGGCGAGCCAGGCGCTACGGCGCGGAGAGTGCTCGCTCGCCCTCGCAGGCGGTGCGACCGTCATGTCCAGCCCGGACGCCTTCGTGGAGTTCGCCCGCCAGCGCGGTCTCTCCGCCGACGGCCGGTGCAAGGCGTACTCCTCGACCGCCGACGGCACCGGCTGGGCCGAGGGCGTGGGCGTGATCGTCCTGGAGCGCCTGTCGGAGGCCCGCCGCAACGGCCACCGGATCCTGGCCGTGCTGCGCGGCAGCGCCGTCAACCAAGACGGCGCCTCGAACGGCCTGACCGCTCCCAACGGACCCTCCCAGCAGCGCGTCATCCGGCGCGCTCTGTCCGACGCGGGCCTGTCGACGAAGGACATCGACCTTGTCGAGGGCCACGGCACCGGCACATCCCTGGGCGACCCGATCGAGGTCCAGGCACTGCTTGCCACCTACGGACACGACCGGCCCGCCGACCGTCCGCTGTGGCTCGGCTCGCTGAAGTCCAACATCGGCCACACCCAGGCTGCGGCGGGTGTCTCCGGCGTCATCAAGATGGTCGAGGCGCTCCGACACGGAGTCATGCCGCCGACGCTCCATGTGGAGGAGCCGACACCGCAGGTGGACTGGACGGCCGGCGCGGTCGAACTGCTCAGAGAGGCGCGAGAATGGCCGGACACGGGCCGGCCGCGCCGAGCCGCCGTCTCCTCCTTCGGCGCGAGCGGCACCAACGCCCACGTGATCCTGGAGGAGTCACCCGAAGAGCCCGTCGAGGCGTCGGCGGCAGAGAGCGGCGTGGAGTTGCCCGCTGCGCCCGTTGTGGTGCCGCTGGTGGTGTCGGCGCGAACTCCTGTTTCGCTGGTGGGGCAGGCGGAGCGGCTGGTGTCGTTCGTCGGGGAGAACGCGGGCACACTGCCGCACGTGGCGGGTGCGTTGGTCGCTCAGCGGGCGATGTTGTCCGAGCGTGCGGTGATCGTGGCCGACTCCGGGGAGGAGGCGTTGGCGGGGCTTGGTGCGCTGGCGCGGGGTGAGTCTCATCCCGGTCTGGTCACTGGCAGCGCTGTGGGTGCGGGGCGGACGGTTCTGGTGTTCCCGGGGCAGGGTTCGCAGTGGGCCGGTATGGGTCGTGAGCTTCTTGATTCCTCGGCGGTGTTCGCGGAGCGGATCGGGGAGTGTGCGGCGGCGTTGGAGCGGTGGGTGGACTGGTCGCTGGTGGATGTGCTGCGGGGGGATGCTCCGGCCGATCTCCTGGAGCGCGTGGATGTGCTGCAGCCTGCGAGTTTCGCGGTGATGGTGGGTCTGGCCGCGGTGTGGTCGTCGGTGGGTGTGGTGCCGGATGCGGTGGTCGGTCATTCGCAGGGTGAGATCGCTGCGGCGTGTGTGTCGGGTGCGCTGTCGTTGGAGGATGCTGCCCGGATTGTGGCGGTACGTAGTCAGGTGATTGCGGGCAGTCTGGCGGGCCGTGGTGGTATGGCGTCGGTGGCGCTGTCCGAGGCTGAAGTGGCCGGGCGTCTGGAGCGGTGGGTCGGCCGCGTTGAGGTGGCGGCGGTCAACGGTCCCTCGTCGGTGGTGATCGCTGGTGATGCCGAGGCTCTCGACGAGGTGCTGGAGGTTCTTGCGGCGGATGGTGTGCGGGTGCGTCGGGTGGCAGTGGACTATGCCTCCCACACCCGGCATGTCGAGGCGATCGAGGACGTACTGACAACCGCCTTCGCCGACATCCGTGCTCAGGCCCCGCTGATTCCTTTCTACTCGACGGTGACGGGTGAGTGGGTAAAGGAGGCGGGTGTCCTGGGCGGCGGGTACTGGTACCGCAACCTGCGCAACCAGGTCCGTTTCGGTCCCGCCATCGCCGACCTCCTGGCCGGCGGCCACACCGTGTTCGTGGAGGCCAGTGCCCATCCGGTTCTGGTGCAGCCGGTCAATGAGATCGTGGACCAGGTGGATGACACAGTCCGGCTGCGTACTGTCGTCGGCGGCACGCTGCGCCGTGACGAGGGCGGTCTGCACCGGCTGTTCACCTCGATGGCCGAGCTTTTTGTCCGGGGTACGCCTGTGGACTGGGCGGCAATGCTGCCGGCCGGTGCCGGTGCCTCGCAGGCCGAGCTCCCGACGTATGCCTTCGATCGACGTCACTACTGGTTGCAGGAGGCCGATAACGCCGACGACAGCGGCGCCTCGGGCGAGGACATCGGCGCGGACTTCTGGAGCGCCGTCGAGCAGGCCGACGCGGACTCGCTCGCCGGACTGCTCGCCTCGGACTCCTCCTGTCTACGAGACGCCCTGCGCACTGTCATGCCGGTGCTGGCGGACTGGCGCGGCAGGCGCCAGCAGCGGTTCAGCGCTGAGCGCCTCCGCTACGCCATCACCTGGCGGCCCCTGGACCGGGAGGTCTCGGGAGTACCCGCAGGCCGCTGGCTCGCCGTACTGCCGCCGGGATGCCCGAACGAAGGCGCGACCGGTTTCCCGGCTGACTCCACGGCCGGCGCCCAGGTGGCCGAGCTCCTTGCGGCGCTCGGTGTCCAGGGACTCGACATCGTGCCCTTGGAGATCGCTCCCTCCACCTTCACCCGCACGGGGCTCACCGAGCAGTTGAGCGGCATCCGGGCCGAGTACGAGCCGACAGGAGTTCTCTCCCTGCTCGCCCTCGACGGCACGCAGGACTCCACTGTCACCGCCGCCAGGACCCTCGCGCTGATTCAGGCCCTCGGAGACGCGGGCGTCGACGGGCCACTGTGGTGTCTGACCCGGGGCGTGGTGAACACCGGTATCCAGGACACCGTTACCGATCCTGGCGAGGCCGCGCTCTGGGGCCTGGGCCGCGCCGTGGCCCTTGAACACCCCGACCGGTGGGGCGGCCTGGTCGACCTACCGGCAACCGTCAACGCTCGCACCGCGCAGTATCTCGTGGGCGCGCTGAACGGCGCAGCGGGGGACGACCAGCTCGCCGTACGCCGCTCCGGCGTCTACAGCAGGCGGCTCACCCGTAAGCCCGCACCCGAGGCGCCCGCGGACGGCGGCTGGCAGCCTCATGGCACAGTCCTTGTGACTGGCGGCGCCGAGGCCCTCGGCGCACATGCCTCGCTCTGGCTCGCCCGGTCCGGTGCGCGCCGTCTCATCATCACGACCACGGCTCAGGCGCCCGCCGACGCCGTCACCAAGTTGCTGGACAAGCTCGCGGCCACCGGGGTGGAGACGACAGTCGTCTCCTGCGCCGACGCCGACCGTGAAACGCTCGCCCGACTCATCGCCGAGACCCCGGAGGAGCAGCCGCTCACCGCCGTCGTGCACGCCGCCGACACCGCCTGGACCAGCAACATCGCCGACACCGGCCTCGCCGACCTCACCGAGGTCTTCGCGGCCAAGGTCGACACCGCTATATGGCTCGACGAACTGTTCACCGGCGCTGGCACCGGCACCGGCGCTGGCGGGGCCCCGCTCGAGGCCTTCGTGGTCTTCTCCTCGATCGCCGGAATCTGGGGCGGTGGTGGCCAGGGCGTCTCTGGCGCGGCCAACGCAGTCCTGAATGCCCTGGTCGAACGGCGCCGCGGCCGAGGACTCGCGGCCACCTCGATCGCCTGGGGAGCCCTCGACGAAATCGGCCCTGCCATGGACGAGGCGACCCTCGCGCAGCTGCGCCGCCGTGGTGTTCTGCCGATGACCCAGCAGATCGCGATGACCGCGTTCGAACTGGCCGTGGAAGCGCGGGAGAAAGCCGTGACGGTCGTCGACATGGACTGGGAGGCGTTTATCCCGGCGTTCACCTCTGTACGGGTCAGCCCGCTCTTCGCTGATCTGCCCGAGGCCGCCGCCGCCCTGAGCGCCTCCCAGCCCGATGCCGAGAACGTCAGTATCACCTCATCCCTGGCGGACTCCCTCCGCAACGTTCCCGAGGCGGAACAGAACCGTCTCTTGCTCCGGCTGGTGTGCGGACAGGCCTCGACCGTCCTCGGACACAGCAGCACGGACAGCATCGGCCCGCTCCAGTCCTTCCAGGAGGTCGGCTTCGACTCGCTCGCCGCGGTCAACCTCCGCAACAGCCTGCACGTGGCCACCGGTCTACGACTGCCCGCGACCCTCATCTTCGACTATCCGACCCCGGACGCCCTCGTCGGTTTCCTGCGCTCCGAACTGCTGACGGAAACGGGCGACGACGACCTGGACACGCGGGAGGACGATCTGAGGCGCGTACTCGCGCAGGTCCCGCTCGCCCGGTTCCGGGAGGCCGGCCTTCTCGACATGCTGCTCAGCCTCGCCGGTCCCGAGGATGGCTCCGCCCCCGGGGTGACGACTCCCGAGCCAGACCCGGTGGTGCCCGCCGTCGAGGACGACGCCGACCTGATCGACGTGATGGACATCGCCGACCTCGTAAAGCGAGCCCTGGGAAACGACACCAACTGATCACCTGACATGAACGGTGTGGCCATTCCTATATCCGGACACCCACTCCTATACCGGAACAAACGCCTGGATCGGGTGGGAGCCCCCGCACCACTTCCTCGGACGCAACCGGGAGCTACCAGACCAGGGGATGCCCCGCGAAGGCGGCCTGTCTAATCTCGTGGAGGCAGCCTTCGATTTCGCGGACCCTCTGCGGTCATAGAATTGCCCGGCAACAAATTCAGGGGTCTTTACTTGTGTCCTCTTCTTTTCACATCGATGCGAGCATCCGCGATGAGGGTTCCGCGCCGCGTCAACTGACCTGTACTTCGCAGCCGTCCGCGACCCTCATCTTCAACTGTCCGACCCCGGACCCCCTCGTCGGTTTCCTGCGCTCTGATCAGGTCCCGCTCGCCCGGTTCCGATGATGCCAGCCGCTTCACCCGACTTACCGATATTCGGTTTACCGACAGCGACAAAGACGGAGGACCTACCGAGATGACGGCACCGGACGAGCAGATCGTCAACGCACTGCGTGCCTCGCTCAAGGAGAACACGCGGCTCCAGCAGGAGAACCAGCGTCTCTCCGAGTCCTCGGCCGAACCCATCGCGATCGTTTCGATGGCCTGTCGGTACGCGGGCGGCATACGCACCCCCGAGGACCTGTGGCGGATGGTGACCGACGGCACCGACGTCTACACCACCTTCCCCGAGGACCGCGGCTGGGATCTGGAGGGCCTCTATCACCCCGACCCGGACAACCCCGGCACGACGTACGTCCGCGAGGGCGCGTTCCTGCACGACGCCGGCCAATTCGACGCCGCTTTCTTCGGGATATCGCCGCGCGAGGCGCTCGCGATGGACCCTCAGCAGCGGCAGCTCCTCGAGGTCTCCTGGGAGGCCCTCGAACGAGCCGGCATCGACCCGCACTCCGTACGCGGCACTGACATCGGCGTGTTCGCCGGCATGGTCCACCAGGACTACGCGCCCGACCTCAGCGGCCTCGAAGGCTTCCTCAGCCTGGAGCGCGCCCTGGGCACCGCGGGCGGCATCGCCTCGGGACGGGTCGCCTACACACTCGGCCTCGAAGGCCCCGCCGTCACCGTCGACACCATGTGTTCCTCCTCCATAGTTGCCATCCACCTGGCCGCCCAGGCACTGCGGCGAGGCGAGTGCTCCATGGCCCTGGCCGGCGGCGCCACCGTGATGGCGACCCCCGGCGGGTTCGTCGGCTTCGCCCGGCAGCGCGGCCTCGCCTTCGACGGCCGCTGCAAGTCGTACGCGGCCTGCGCGGACGGCTCCAGCTGGGCCGAAGGCGCAGGAGTGATCCTGCTCGAGCGGCTGTCGGAGGCACGCCGCAACGGACACAGGGTCCTCGCGGTGATCCGCGGCTCCGCCCTCAACCAGGACGGCGCTTCCAACGGCCTGACGGCGCCCAACGGACCCGCGCAGCAGCGCGTCATCCGCAAGGCGCTGGAGAGCGCC
Organism: Streptomyces sp. NPDC026589; assembly: GCF_040638385.1. Classification (NCBI taxonomy): domain Bacteria; kingdom Bacillati; phylum Actinomycetota; class Actinomycetes; order Kitasatosporales; family Streptomycetaceae; genus Streptomyces; species Streptomyces sp. NPDC026589. Next base: position 1,307 of record NZ_JBEZYG010000056.1, on the reverse strand, counting down.
GACCTCACTACGGCCGACATCGACATGGTCGAGGGCCACGGCACCGGCACCGTTCTTGGTGACCCGATCGAGGCGCAAGCCCTGATCGCTACGTACGGCCAGGACCGGTCGGAGGACCGGCCGCTGTGGCTCGGCTCGGTCAAGTCGGTAATCGGCCACACCCAGGCCGCCTCCGGCGTGGCCGGAGTGATCAACATGGTGCAGGCGCTGCGGCACGGTGTCATGCCCGCCACCCGGCACGTCGACGCCCCCACTTCGCAGGTGGACTGGACGGCGGGCTCGGTGGAGCTGCTGACGGAGGCCCGCGCGTGGCCAGAGGTGGGCCGGCCGCGCCGGGCCGGTGTGTCTTCGTTCGGTGCCAGCGGTACGAACGCCCACCTGATCCTGGAGCAGGCGCTGGAAGAAGAGCCCGCCGCAGAAACTGCCTCCGGCCCCTCTCCGGCTCCAGCGGTCGACGGCGTGGTGCCGCTGGTGCTGTCGGCGGCCACGGCCGCCTCGCTCACCGGCCAGGCGGAGCGTCTGCTTTCGTTCGTCGAGGCGTCCGGCACGGTCGCGCTCGCCGACGTGGCGGCCGCATTGGCCACCGGCCGGGCGACGCTCGCCGAGCGCGCGATCGTCGTGGCCGACTCGCCCGAGGAGGCCCTGGCGGGCCTGGGCGCGCTGGCGCGCGGTGAGGCCGCACGCGCCGTGGCCGTTGGCAGCGCGTCGACGCCGGGCGGGGCCGGAAAGGTCGTGCTCGTCTTTCCGGGGCAGGGTACGCAATGGATCGGCATGGGTCGTGAACTCCTTGATTCCTCGCCGGTGTTCGCGGAGCGGATCGGGGAGTGCGCGGCGGCGTTGGAGCGGTGGGTGGACTGGTCGCTGGTGGATGTGCTGCGAGGGGATGCTCCGGCCGAACTCCTGCAGCGCGTGGATGTGCTGCAGCCTGCGAGCTTCGCTGTGATGGTGGGCCTTGCCGCCGTCTGGTCATCGGTGGGTGTGGTGCCGGATGCGGTGGTCGGTCACTCGCAGGGTGAGATCGCCGCGGCGTGTGTGTCGGGTGCGCTGTCGCTGGAGGATGCTGCTCGGATTGTGGCGGTACGCAGTCAGGTCATCGCCGCAAGTCTGGCGGGCCGTGGTGGTATGGCGTCGGTGGCGCTGCCTGAGGCAGAGGCCGTGGAGCGTCTGGAGCGGTGGGCCGGCCGGATCGAGGTCGCGGCGGTCAACGGTCCAGTGTCAGTGGTGATCGCCGGTGACACCGAAGCCCTTGACGAGGCCATCGACACGCTGGAGGACCAAGGCGTACGCGTGCGCCGCATCCCAGTCGA
>NZ_JBEZYG010000055.1:0-12520 GCF_040638385.1 Streptomyces sp. NPDC026589 | reverse complement strand
TCACCGAGGAGGATGCGGGCGGCGGCGTAGTGGCGCTGCCAGTCGACGGGCCACCGCGGGTTCCAGTCCGGGTCGATGGCCTCCAGGGCGCGACGTCGCTCGTCGGCCCGTACGCGGTCGCTGCCCAGTCCGCTGGGGCGGCGGAGATTGCTGAGCCATTGCCCCACCTCGACCCCGTCCCACAGCGTGTTCCTCGGGCAGGACAGGCTGCCGTGTGCGGCGTGGTAGTCGCGGGCGGCGGTGAGGTTCTTCCAGAATCCGGCGTCGCCGACCGACCAGATCATCCCCAGTTCGTTGAGGAGGTCGGTGCGCCAGGGCTTGAGGGTCCCGGCCTTGAAGCTGCGGCGCTGCTCGCTGACCCAGGTGCCCAGCCCGTACGTGGCGCCATCGTCGCCCAGCTCGACGGTCGCCTCCCGGGGGACCTGCGCGTGCCCGTGCTCGCGGACCCAGCCGCGCAGGGCGCTGTACCCGGTGAGCCAGACCTCGGAGTCCGGCCGCAGCACACGGGTGCGGAGGAACAGGGCGATGCTCTCGGGGTCGCGGGGGAGGGAGAACCGCAGCAGCGGCGTGCTGCTGCCCGCGATGCCCGGGGCCGCGCCGGTCTCCTCGCCGCCCTCGCCCTCGTCGCCCTGGTCCTCGTCGCCCTGGTCCTTGTCGGCGTCGGCGTCCTCCTGGTCCTGGCCGTCGTCCTCGGTACTGGCCGCCGCGCTCTCGTCGGGGACGTCCTCCTGGTCCTCGTCCTCGACCTGGTGCTGCTCGCCGTCCTGGCCGGCCGCAGCTTCCTGCGGGTCGAGGGCGAGCACGGAGGTGATCTGTCCGCGCGCGGTGGTGGTGGGCAGCGCCATGCGCTCGATGACCCGGGCATCGTGTGCGCGCAGGCCCTGGAGGATCGCGACAAGCCCGGTATAGCTGGAGGACGCCATCATGTCGCCGGGGTCCTCCCCGGGCTCCAGGAACACGGGGACGATGATCCTGCTGACCTTGCCGTCGCCGGGCTCCTGGCGCAGCGCCCGCCCGATGATCTGCACGATCTCCACCGGAGAGGAGCGGGTGTCCGCGAAGACGACCGCGCCGACGCCGCGCTTGCCCCGGATGTCGACGCCTTCCCCGAGGACCCGGCAGGAGGCCAGGAACGACAGCTCGCACACCCACCCGTCCGCGTCCAGTCCGTCGGCGTACCGGGCGAGGACGTCGCGGCGGTGGGTGGCGGGGTGTTCGCCGGAGAGCCAGTCCGAGCCGACCCGGCCCGGGTAGGCGGCGGGGTCGGTGTGGTGGAGGCGGGCGGCGGTCTCCGGCATCGCCCGGGCGAACGCCATGGCATCCAGGGTCCGCGAGTGGAACGTCATGTACGAGCGGACGCCGGACTCGTCGGCGTGCTTGAGGAGCGCGGCCTGGAGCGCGGCGAGCCGCCGGCCCCGCCGCTCCTCGTCGGTGGCCTTCTCGCTGAGCGGTGAGGGGTCGCGGATCTCCAGGACGTCGATCTCGAACCGCGCGAGGATTCCACGCTCGACACTTTCCATCAGGCCGGTTTCGTGGAGGACGGGCCCGTACAGCGCCACATCGTCCATCGAGGCGACGAGCCGCCCGCCCAGCACCTCACCGCCCGGGACGTCGGCCGCGCCGAGCTGCTCGCCGTCGTCCTCGGTCGTACGCGGGCCCGCTTCCCACAGGCGGGGGGTCGCGGTCATGTAGAGGCGGCGGGCGGCGGGGATGCGGTCCTGGTGGTGGACGGATGCCCACGCCTTCGAGCCGTCGCCCGACGTCCTGTGCGCCTCGTCGACCACCAGGAGGTCGAACGGGGCCATGGTTTGCCCGTAGGAGCCGCGCAGCGCCCGCTCCAGCACGCCGGGGGCGACCGCGTCCGGGGCGTCGTCCTGGTCGTCGGCCAGGCCCTGCGGGGCGAGGCTCGCGTACGTCGCGAACACCAGCACCGGCCCGTTCGCGGCCCACAGGGCGAGTTGGGTCGGGTTGGTCGTGCACCGCACCCCGAGGGCTTCCAGCAGCGGGTCCGCGCCCAGCGAGCACACCGCGACGGCCGGGCCGGTGTGTCCGGCCCGGCGCCACGCCTCGATCGTCTGCGTCAGCAGGTCCAGGGTCGGGACCAGGACGCCGATCACCCCGTTCGGGCACAGTCGGAGCGCGGCCATCGCCGCGGTGATGGTCTTGCCGGTGCCGGTGGCCATGTGGACCTGACCGCGCAGCCCGTTTACGGGCAGCGTCCCGTCCACGGGCAGCGACAGCCCGCGCACGTTCGCGTCCACGGCCTCGACCTGATGCGACCGCAGCGTGATCCCCTGCATCGTCATCGCTCCTCACTCAGCCCGGCGGTCCGGCCCGGGGTGAACGGGGCGACGGATACCGCCCCGTCATCATCGACGGTCACCCGCTCAGCCATCTGGGCCAGTACCTCGTTCGGGGTCAGACCGGCCCGCGCCGCCGCCGCACGGATCTGCCGCCCGGCAGCCGCGCCCAGCCAGAGTTCGGCGCACAGCTCGTCCCGCTTCTCCCGCTGCTGCTCCGTCCACGCGGCATGGTTCCGCAGCGCCGTGGTGCGCCGCTCCTCCCGCTCCCGCGCCCAGGCGCTGCCCGTCTCGTCCAGGTCGCCGTCGTAGACGCCGGCCCCGGACGCGGCGAGGTGCGCGGCGATCCGCTGCCACTCGGTGAGCAGGGCTGCCCACCGGTCGGCCAGTTCCTCCGGGGCCGGCGCGAATTCTCCACGGGCCGTCATCGGGGAGCGCAGTTCCTCGCGGGTCTCGCGCGCCCGCACCACGGCCGTGTCCACGGCCTGGTCCACCTGCCGCGCGGTCATGCCCGCCGCCTGGCGTCGTACCTGATCACGCGCCACGTCCTCCGGAGTCCAGATCATCGCCACGTCCCCTTGCCTGTCACGAACCGTCCAATAAATGTCCAATGTAGCACCACGTGACGTCCAGTTGTTGTACAGTTACTGGTATGAGTGAAGAGAACAGCGTGGAAGCACTGTTGGAAGAGGCCCGTCTCGCCGCGGCGATGCCGCCCCCCGCAGAGCGGTTCCGGCTCCGGGAGGCGGCCGGGTTCTCCCGCGCGCACATCGCGGCCACGGTCGGCGTCGGACGGTCGACAATCGCGAACTGGGAGACCGGTGTCTCCGATCCCACCCCGCCCGCCCGCCTGCCCTATCTGCGGATCCTGAAGGGCCTCGCGGACATCTACCCGCCTCCCGCCGCCCACGGGTACCCGATCGCGGCACTGTTCGCCGACGCCCCGGGCGGTCCTGCGCCGGAGCGGACCGCCGCCCCTGCCACGCCCCACGCCGCGCCGGTGCCTGCGGCGTTCACCGGGCTGGAGACCCTGCGGGGTCCGGACGGCCGCGCGATCGAGGGCGACCCGGGCCCGTGTGTCCGGTGCGGGGTGGAGACGACCTACCAGTCCACCGACGGCCGCCCGCTCCACTCCGGCGCCATGTGCCAGCCCACCACCGCCACCACCCCCGCACCGGCCCCGACCGCCACCGCGCCCGCACCGGCCGCGCCCGCCCCGGTTCCGGTGTCGCCGGTCCCGACCCCGGTGCCGACCCGCCCGCAGCGCCGGTCCAAGTCGGCCGAGCGCGCCGAGGCGGACCTCATGGGCCTGATCCGGGGTGCGGTCGAGCAGGAAGCGGAGCGTGCCGGCGGGGACGAGGACGCCGCGCTGAAGGCGCTGATCGGCCGGGCGATCCCGGACGTGATGCACCTCTTCAACGAGACGAGGGCCACGGCCCGTTACGAGTACACGGCCTATCCGGCGCTGCCGGACGTCCTGCACAAGCCGTCGAAGAAGGAGCCGGATCAGATCTGGGAGGCCCGCCCCGCCTACAACAACCCCGCCTACTCCCTCCGCGCCCCTCTCCTCGACCTCCAGGTGACCGCCCTCGACGTCAACGCCGCCTACCTGTCCGCGCTGAAGGTGTGGCTGCCGATCGGGAAGCTGGAGCACACCACCGGCACGGACGGCGTCGGCCCGAAGCGCTCCGGCGTCCACCTGATCACCCCCGCCGAGTGGGCCCACCCCCACCTGCCCAACCCGCTCGGGGACCGCGACGAGCCCGGCGCCCTCTGGATCACCGACGCCACCCTCCGCCTCCTGCTGCGCCTCTCCGGCCCGAAGTGGGCCCTGACCGACGCCCCGACCGTCCACGAGTCCTGGACGTCGGGGGCGACCGAGAACTTCCTCGACGCCCTGCGCAAGCTCCTGGTCGCCGCACGGTCGGAGGCGATCGCGGCCGGGGACCGGCTGACGCTGGAGTACGTCAAAGCGATGTACAGCAAGTTCGTCTCCACCATGGGGGAGTCGGTCCACAACCGGGAGATGGTCCGCCCCGACTGGATGCACCTCATCCACAGCCAGGCCTACGCGCTGCACTGCGGCCGCGCCTACAAGGCCCACCAGGCCGGGCTGGACGTCGTCGCGCTCAAGCACACCGACGAGCTCCACGTGATCGGGGGCTGGAGGACGGTGTTCACCGAGGGCCGGGGCGTGTCCGAGCTGAAGATCAAGCAGGGTGACGGCAAGGCGTCCGGTGAGTACCTGGTCGGGAAGGTGGGCGGCTGATGGCCGGACGCTGGAAGGACTTCGGCAAGTACGGCGCGGACGGTGCGCCCGGGGCCGAAGCGCTCGGTATCGCCATGGAGGGGATGGTGCGCGGTGTCGCCTCGCCGGTCGAAAGCGACCGCGGTCTCGCCGCCCGCCTGAACTACCTCACCAAGTCCGACGCCGGGTACGAGGCGATGGACCGTGCCGGCGTCCACGTCTCCCCGCGCACCCTGATGGCGTGGCTCGCGGAGGAGCGCAGCCCGAACCGGGCGAACCTGGCGCGGCTCGACGCGGCGTACTGGGACCTGCGCCGCCGCAACGTCGCCGCCGACCTCAAGCACCGGCTCAACAACGGGGGGCGGGGGACCCGGGTGGAGATCAACCCGGTCAACCAGACCGGGGTTGAGCAGAAGTACCGGCGTGACCTTGCCCCCCGCAGCATCAACGTGCGCGGGGTGTGGGACCGGGCCGTGGACGCGTGGATGGACGACGACCTGGACGAGCTGGACGCGGTATGGGACGAAGTCCTGGACCTGATCGGCTCCGACTACGACGGCTACAGCTACGTCTCCTCGATCGGCTGGGCCGCCTGACCCGCCACCCCCACGGAAGGTCCGCCCCCGGCACTGGAGTTGCCGGGGGCGGACCGGTCCGAATGCGCCCGGCCTGCACGGCCGCGCGCGGCGCGCGAGGGCGGCGAGTCCGTCCAGGATGCGAAGCAGGCCGACACGGGTGCCGACCGAACTCAAGTCACCAGCCTGGCGGGCGCCTCACGATGCCTCCCGGATGGCCGTCCACCCGGCGCTGTTGAACTCGGCGTCACCCGGGGCCACCATCTTCGGCCTCGGCTTACCGTCGGTGGCATCCTGCGCGTGGCGGGTGGCAAGCACCGACAGCTTCCAGTCATCGCCCTCCCACTTCGCGCCGAGCAGAGTGCGGGTGTAGGAGCCCTTCTCCCTGGCTGTTTTCCCGGCCTTCTGGACTTCCCTGGCCAGCAACCACACGGTGACCTCGTCCGCCGACTTCTCGATGAACTGGAAGCCGATCGCATGGGTGCGCATGTACGCGCCAGGCGGCATCGGGGCACTCGGCTTCAAGCCCATCTCCCTGGAGATCGCCTTGCCGTTCTCGATCGACCCCAGCCCGACCCGCTCGGCGGCAGCCTCGGACTGGTCCGCTTTCGAGATGTAGCTGTAGTAGAGCCGCAGCTGCTCGTCCTTGTTGTCCGTGCTGCCCTCGATCGTGCTGGTGTGGGCTGCCGCCAGCGCCGCCACCGCGCCCTCGGTGGTGTGCGGGAAGCCGACCTCGCTGCCGTGCTCGTCGGTGCGTTTCCCTCGCGGAAGCGCAGCCCACCGCTCCGGTTCAGTCCAGTCCTCCGGCGTCGCGTACGACTCCGACGGCTTCGGGCCCGCGCTCACCGCCGCGCTGGACCCGGCCTTGCCCGGCGTATCCCTGTCGCCGCCGTCACCACCTGTCTGCGCGCATCCTGGCAGGGCTAATAGAGCAGCCAGGACGGTAACGGCGTACCGGGCACCCTTCGCGCTCCACGTCCCCGTGCTCTTCGTGCGTCCCATGACGGGCCCCCTCCGCTCGCGATGCCGTCCGGGGCGGACGTTCCGTCACCGGCACCACACGCCAGCCACCCGCCCCAAACCCCGGCAGCTTCGCACAGGCCGAGGACGTCAAGCCGCCGGGTGGAGATCAACCCTGTCAGCCAGGCCGGGGTGGACCGGCGTGACCCTGTCGATCCGGAGTGTCAGCGTGGGGGTCTGGGGCCGGGCGATCGATGCGGGGACGGACGACAATGTGGAGGAGTTGGACGCGGTGTGGGACGAAGTCCTGGACCTGATCGGCTCGGACTACGACGGGTACAGCTACGTCTCCTCGATCGGCTGGGCCGCCTGAGCCTGGCCCGCAGGGCTCAGTTCAAAGTGCAGGCCGGCGCCAGTAGGCGTCGCGCACGACCGGAGCCGGCACAGCGTAGATCCGCGGGTAGAGGAATTCGTATGTGTGCCGGGCCTCTTCGTAGAACCGGAACCCTGCAGAGGTGAGGAAGAAGAACTTGCCCGGTGTTGGCATCGGGGATTCGGCCGGGAGCGACGAGTAGCGAATCAGGGGCATCCCATGGTGGCGCCGGCCCATGAGGGCGAGCCAGAGATCAGGCTCCTGCTGCTCGCTCACTCCAGTCACCTCAGGGCGCTCCGATGTCGCCAGGCGGGCCATGACGACGGTGAAGCTCTTCCATTGGCGTGAAGTCAGCCCGTCGCAGAGATACTTCGAGATGTGGGCGGCGGCACGGTAGGGCGCCTGGCTCAATTGTCTCTCCAGTCTCGTCATCCGACGGAGCGCCCTGTCCAGGGCGCTGGACATGTCCGAGCTCTCGGGGTAGCGGAGCTCCAGGCGGAGCTGGTCCCGCTGCCTCAGCCGGCGCTGCTGCCGGACCAGCTGGTGGTCGACCATCCGAGCGACCTGGCTCTTAGGTTGCCTGAGCAGGGCCGACAGGCGGGCGAGGTCTGGGTCATCTTGCTGGACCTCCGGGACCTTCTTTTCCCCGCAGTGCCGGTCAATCAGGGCCGCCATCACCTGTGCCACCTCGAACTGTCGGCGGATGGCGCAGGGATGGTGGTCGAGTGCTCTTTGCACTGTGGCCAGGCGTGCCTCGAGAACGATGGAAAGCCGCGTGGTGATACCTGTTCGGCCGCGGGCCGGCAGCATTGCCTCGCTCTCGATCCTGCGGTACGTGCTCAGCCCGATGCTCGCCCGACTGGCTGTCTCCGCGAGGGTTAGGCCCCGGCGTCTTCGTAGCGTTGTGATGGTGACGGCAGGCGCCGGCAGCCGTCTCTGGCGGTACGGAGGCATGTCGTCCCCGATGAGCGCCTTGAAGTCTGCTTCAGAGATGCCCAGTCTCTCTCTCACCTCCACTAGGCCCTGTTCGGCGTCTGCCTCGGGTCGGGGGGTGAGCTGGGTGACGCTGGTCAGCTCCAGCGCCTCGGCAAGTTCAAGTGCTCTCGGTGCCTCCGGTACGTGCTTCCCGCTCTCATACGCCAAGATCATTGCCTTCGACGTGCCCACCCGGACTCCGAGCTGAGCTGCGCTGATTCCTAGGCTTCGCCGGTGGGCTCGCAGAGCTTCGCCGTCGAATGCGCCAGTTCCTCTGGCCAATGCCCACACCCTCCGTTACTTGTGACCCAAGTCACTATGCGGTGCTGTTTAGGTACTTTAGTGATTCCAGAACGGCTCAGTGAACGGAATCGAGGATGAGGAAAACTGGCCGCTCCAGTGCTTGAAGAGGTACGGTTTAGGGGTCCTATCGTTTGCTATCTAGTGCGTCGAGGATGCAGAGTCGAGGGCGAAGGTGAAAATCGCTATGGCGAGTTGCACCTTGAGTGCTCGCACGATCTGAAAGCGAAGAGGGGCCCGGCCGCTGGCCAGCGACAAACCGGACCCCTCGGGACCGCTTCAGATCTGAAGGGCGGCGGGGTGGTTACGAGCCACTCCCGCCGTCCGCGATCGCTCCTAGGATCCTGACCCCGAGCAAAACGATCTCGTGAGCCAGTTCGTAACAGCGTTCGCGTGTCCAGAACTTGGCGTCCGCACCATCCCCCTCAGGGGGTGTGGAGTCGGACAGCGGTATCACCCCCTTTCCCTGATCGACCCAATTGGAGTCGACCGTGAGCCGGGGTGATGGGCACAAGTCTACGACGCGTCACCGAATTCTCCGAGTTTCCATGACGCTTGCCTGCCATCTGTGCTCTGACCTGCGGCTTTTTACTTTACCTACTCGCAAGTAGGGGACCGGGAGCATTTCGTCAATGACGAAATGGCCACGAGGGAGGGCTTGCTGACGGTCAGTGGGACAATCCCACCCATGGATACGAAGGGGTACTCCTACGTCGGCGGTCTTGCCCCGCGCCGCTGTGAACGCTGCGGCCAGGAGCTGAAACAAGCCATGGCTGGCCGTCGACGAAAGTACTGCTCCGCTTCCTGTAAGCAGCAGTCCTACCTGGATCGCCGAGTCCAGAAGCTTGCCGCCGAGATAGCGCGAGAACCTCTCTAGTCATCAACTCGGAAGTCACCCGCGTGGACTGAGGCCAGGGCTTCGGTGCGGGCAGTGCGTGAGCGCGACCGGTCGATGCGCAGACATGAAAGAGGCCGGCGCCCTCAGTCCGCTTTCGCGGGTAGCACGGGCACCGGCCAACCCAAGCGCACAACCCGTAAGGTCACGCCCTCGTACGGGCAGCGTACCCGTACGCTGGACCAGGACACAGACACCGGTACCGTTTTATAGACGGCGAGTTGGAGAGCCCCCGTGATCAGAGCAGGACGCCGCCACCTCGTACGCACCCTGGCGGACCTCGCCGCACAACAGGGACTGCGCACGGAGAGGTACCTCAAGCTCAAGCCGTACGAGGCCCGCGGGTTCCCGCCGCCGGTCAGCTCGCCCAAGGCCCGCACACGCCTCTACGACGGCGAACAGGTCGACGCCTACCTCCTGGGCAAGCCCGTGCCGCCGCTTCCGGACCAGGACGGCGACGATGACCTCCTGGACCGCCAGGAGTGCGCAGCTGCGATCGGCGTCACCCCCCGCACCTGGGACGGCTACAAGCGCCACCCGCTCCTGACCGAGCACGTCACCGACGTCGGCGGGGTCGAGCACTGGCCCCGCCGCATCGTCCGGCAGTACCAGACCAGCCGGCCGGGCAAGCCGACCGTGACCGGACGCCCGGAGGGCACCGGGGACCAGGTCCCCCGCGACCAGCTCCCCGCCCTCACCGCCGAACTCCTCGACGCCGACCCCACCATCAGCGCCGCCGGCGTAACCGAGGCACTCGGCATCCACCGCGACACCGCACAGGAAGCCCTCACCCGGCTCCGCGCCGACCGCATGGCCGACCTCATGCACACCGACCCGTCCCTGACCCCCGATCAAGCCGCGGTGGCACTCGGCTACCCAGCCGGGCAGGTCCGCCGTGCCACCGCACGGGCCGGGACGGTTCTGCGCGCCCGCAGGGCCGCCCCGTACCTGGCCGGTGTCGCCGCCGCTCTGCACCGCGCCGGCTGGACCACCACCGAGGCCGTGCCCGACGTCCAGTTCCCCGGCGACGACCGGGTCGTCGCCGCGGTCGTCCTCGACGGCGACCAGGCCCCGGCCCCCGCCCTGGTGTGGGACGAGCGGTACGGGTGGCGCACCGCGGCCTCCCGCCGCCACCCGCTCACCAAGGGCGCGGTCCTTCCGCCGGAGGGCGACGGCATCGCGTACGTCGCCGGGGGGATCACCCCGCCGCCCGGCGCCCTGATCACCGCTCTCACGAGCTGACCCCGAACGTCGGGCCCGGGGTGGCCTAAGGACGACGCTACGGACGCCACAGCGGCCTCGCACTCCCTTCGAGTGCGAGGCCGCCGTCAGCGGCTGCGATCCGGATTCAGCCGCGCAGCAGCCACAGCAGCCAGCGGCGCAGCTGGGGGAGCACGTGGGTGCTCAGCAGTCGCAGCAGCCAGCTGTGCAGCCGGGGGAACACGTAGGTACGCAGCAGGACGGGCAGCACTCCGAGTACGTACACGGCGAGCGCGACGGCGGGGCGCACCCACCAGTTCTGATCGTCGGTGACGGGGACTGCCAGCGCCATGGTCAGCGCGATGGCGCTGACCATGTACGTGCGCCGGGCCGTAATGTCCGGCCCCGGTCTGGATGCCCTCGCGGGCGGCGGTGCGCTGCGCTGGTCGTATGCGATGCTCATCGTCATCTCCTCTGTGCGGCCGATGGTCGTGGTGGCTTATTCCGGCCGCGCTGGTTGAGTGCGGTGGGCTGCCGGAATGGGCAGCCCACCGCGATTTCGTGGAACTGGCGAAACGCTAACACCCCCTCGGATAGTGCTCCCGACTGCAAACGTGTGCGGTTCCCCTTCGAATCTCGGGCATGAAATCAGAGGCCCGCAACGGAGCGAAAACTAAGCTGCTGATACGTGACGACGCTGCGCGGATTCTTTATGTGCAGAGCGGGTGCGCAACTCTGTGACCAGGCAATTTTCCAGTTTCTATGCAGCGAGTCGGACAGGTTCGGTCAGGAAGTGCAGCGTTTTTGGTGCCAGAGGCAACCAGAAAACCGGTAGAACGTGAAACGCTTTTCCCGTTTGGGTGGAACCGCTTTTCCGTGCAGAATCGCAACGGGAAAGACGTGGCGTGTGAGTATTGGCCGAAAAAGTGCGGTCGAAATTTGTCTAGATCCGATCGATCGGCAGTAGCCGGCGCCTGATGTCACTCGGCCACGGCTCGGAGCAGCACCTACGGAAGCGCCTGCCCTGGGGGGCGACTGCGCCCCGCCGCCAGGGTGCTGCTGGGTTTCGTCCGGCACAGAATCAGGGCGTGGAGTACCCGATCAATGTCGCGCTGGTGCGCGCCGTGCCAGTCCTGCCGGGCGGGCCCGGCTGGTGGTTCGAGCCGAAGTTCGACGGCCACCGCACCGTGCTGCGCCGCACCGAGGACGCCGTGATCCTCTACGCCCGCTCCGGCCGCGACGTCACCAGCCGGTGGATGGACCTTGCCGTCCCGGCCATGCGACTGCGCCCGGGGACCACCCTGGACGGCGAGGCGGTCGTCTGGCGCGCGGGCCGCCTGGACTTCTCCGCCGTCCAGTCCAGGGCCGCCTCCTCCCTGGAGCGTGCCCGCGCCCTGGCGGCCCGTCACCCGGCCTCCTACGCCGCGTTCGACGTCCTGGAGCACCCCGACCACGGACCCGTCACAGCCCGCCCCTACACCGACCGCCGCGCCCTCCTGGCCGACCTCCTCAAGGACGTCGGCCCCCCGATCCAGGCCACCCCGACCACGGACAGCCGGACGCTCGCCCTTCAGTGGTACGACGTCCTCCAGGCGCAGGGCGTGGAAGGGATCGTGGCCAAGCCCGCCCGCTCCCCGTACCCGTTCGGCCGCCGCACGGCATGGGTGAAGATCCGGCACGCGGACACGGTCGACGCCTGCGTGGTCGGCGCCACCGGCCCCCGCAGCCGGCCCCGCGCGCTCGCGCTCCTCCTGCCCGGATCGACCCGGCCCCGTCTCTCCGCGCGCCTGGCCCCCGCGCTCGCCGCACGCATCGGAGCAGCACTCGCCGGCGCACCCGCCACGGGGGAGCACCGCGCGGGCGACGAGACGTACACGGCACTCAACACCGAGCTGGTGGTGGAAGTGCTCGCCGGATCCGGCCGCCACGGCACACTCACCGTCGCCCGCATCCGCTGAGAGGACGGGGCGCAGCAAGGTACGAAGAGCGCGGCGGCGGCGTGGCCGAACGGGCGCAGCAAGGCACGAAGGGGGCGGGAGCCTGACGGCTCGTGCGCGCCGGGCCTGACGGCCTGCGCCGGGCCTGACGGCCCGAACCTCTGTGGAGTCGCCGGGGCGGGGTGTTGACGTGCCGCCGCGTGGGGGGTGATCCGCTGCGCTCCTCACCCCCCACGGCGTGCCGGTCCGCTGCGCTCCCCGGACCGAGCGCTCCGCGCTCTCACGCCAACGGCGCGGCGGGGCCGCCGGTCCGCTCCGCTCCCCGGCCGCGCGCTCCGCGCTCTCGACCCCGCCCCACCGGCCGCCGGGTGCGCTCCGCGCCCCACGGCGGTGCCGTCCGGCCAAGCGGGACAGCGCTGCGCGCCGCCCCGAGCGCTCCGCGCTGCCGGACGGCGTCCCCGCCGCTCCGCTCCGGGGACAGCGGCGACACGACAACACCCCGCCCCGGCGTCTCCATATGGGTTGACCTGGGGAAACGCCCCCGAAATCCCCCGGCACGGCATGCAAGTGAAGTACCGTTGTCTTGTTGGTCGGCAGTAGCAGCCGGTCAGCAACCCAAGCCCAATCAGCCCGAAAGGCACCCAAAGTGACCGACACTCAGCGCTTCGCCCTGGCCCTCTACGCCGACGGCACGTTCCAGATGATCGACTGGCCCACCACCCGGACCCTCCAGACCCTCTACACCGAGATCGGGTGC
>NZ_JBEZYG010000054.1:0-17379 GCF_040638385.1 Streptomyces sp. NPDC026589 | reverse complement strand
CATCGTGGGCTCGGCGGTGGCGGTGCCGTAGCGCAGGCGGGCCTTGAGGGTGAGTTGCGGGTCGGACGCCGCCAGGATGCGCCTGACGAAGCGGGCTGATGTGGGTGCCGGCCAACTACGTCTCGCCAATTGTTCCCGGTGCTACTTTCGCTCTCGGACGTTACGCCTCCTCGCGAAGGCCGACCGCAACCTTCTGGAGGATGTCTGCGAGCGAGGTTCGTGCCTCGGAATGGAGGTTCCCCCGCATGTCTGCTGTGACGGCCTCGACCCCCGAGCTGCGCTGGAAGTAGCGCAGGATGAAGGCGCTTCGCTGCTCCGCGTCCAGTTGCTCGAAGGCAGCATCCATGAGGATCTCGCCCTGCTGCCGGGGCTGAGCAGCAGGCGGTGTGTCGTCGTCCTCGCGGGGCTTTGAGGATCCGTTGGACGGTTTGCCCGGAACGTTGGAGCCGGCCGGGGGAGTGGGGGCCGGGATAGCGGGCGGCTTCGGGGCCGCGTTCTGCCGTGGAGCTCGTTGCTCCTTCTCCTTGAGACGGCGGAGGTGTTCCTCTTGCTCTTCGGGCTTCTTCTTCCCTACGCGCCGCAGGAGTGCTGCGGACTCCTCACCGGACTGGAGCTTCTTCTTGAGCTCCGGAGTCAGTCCGAGAAGCGCCAGGCGCTGTGATACCCATCCCTGTGACCGGTGGAGGCGGGCGGCGAGGGCTTCCTGGGTCTTGTGGATCTCCAGGAGCCTCTGGAGGACCTTCGCTTCGTCGAGGGGGTCGAGGTCCTGGCGGTGCACGTTCGCGACGAACGCGGATTCGAGGATCTCGTCGGGGTTGCTGCCGAGCTCGTCGTCCAGCATCACCTTGATCTCGGTGAGGCCTGCTTCGCGTGCAGCGGCGAGGCGCGAGTTACCGTCGATGACGACGTATTTGGTCCCCTCCTCCAGGTCGTTCTTCCGGTCGGGGTTGCCCTCCACGTAGGCGAACCGGCTCATGATGCTGATGGCGGTCTTCTGCTTGTGGTCTCGGAGGCTGGCTCCGAGGTCGGTCAGGTCACCCAGCTCCTCCCGGGGGTTGTCGGGGTTCAGGCTGATGACGTCGACAGGGAGCTTGAGCGGCGGGGGAGCTCCGTCGGTGGGGGCAGTGGAGGCAGCTTCGATCGCGGCGCGACGTGCGCTGATGCCTCCCCTGGCTTGGCCGAAGGACGCGCTCGCGCGCAGGGTGTCTGCTTTGCTCACGAGATCTCCCGGGTGAGTGCACGCATGCCTACGGCCTGGTCGCAGCGGGGGGCGTAGGCGAGGAGGGGCCGCTTCACGCGGACGGCTTCCTTCTGCTCCTTGAGGTCTCCGATGACGCCGACGACCCGTGGGTCCTTTATGTCGATCCATGACTGGAGGGAGGAAGTGGCGATGTAGCCGCGGCGGGCGTCGTAGTGGTTGACGACGATGCCGAGGTAGTCGAGTTCGAGGTGCATGTCGGCGCGCAGGTCCTCGACCTGCGCGGTGAGCAGCCCGTACGCGTCGGCGGAGCTGTCTTCGGCCTGGACGATGATGAGGATGCCGGAGTTGCCGGGGGCTTCGCCGTCGCGGCGGCGTCCGTAGTAGGCGGCGGCGTCCATGCTGAGGCCGAGGCTCGGGGGGCAGTCGATGATGACTACGTCGTAGTCGCCTTCCACCGTTCCGAGGACGCGTTCGAGGGCTACTTCGCGGGCTCGAACGCTGGAGAGCTTCACGTCGAGGAGGAAGGCGTCGGTGCACGCGGGCAGCAGATGCAGGCGGTTGCCGAAGCGCGGATCCTCAATGGCGACGATGAGGTCCCTGAGGTCGCCCTTGGCCTCGCCCGCCATGTGCTTGGTGAGGGAGTCGCCCTCGATGGGCAGCGGGTCGTGACCGAGTTGGTTGGTGAGGTGGCACTGGGGATCGAAGTCGACGAGGAGGACGCGGAGCCCGAGCCCGGGAAGGTCCTCGTAGTCGAGAGGGGAGGCCATTTTCTGATCGGGCTCGATGAGAGCGGCGGCGAAGTGCTTGGAGATGCGCACAAGGTGCAGCTGGTCGCTGTCCTCGGCGAAGGCCTCACCGACGCCGGCGGCGAGAGCGGTCTTGCCTACGCCGCCTTTCTGGTTGCAGATGATGATCCGCTTAGGGTGTTCCGGTCGGACGACGCCGGGGGCCGGATTGGTGTCGAGCCAGAACAGCACGGACTGCGTGAGCCCCTGGATGAGCGACACACCGCGGGAGGAGCAGGCCTCGCGAAACTCCTCCCACTGGCCGGGTGGGAGGAAGGTGGCAAATGGCTTGGCTCCTCCGGTGTCGGCCGTTGGCAGGTTCGCTCCGAGCCGGCGCCATGCGGTGATCCCGGCTTCGACGGCGTGCTGGATGTCGGTGCCGTGCTGTGCGGCGCGGACCTTCAGGTCCTGCTGCAGGGCGGAGGGCAGCTTAGAGACGACCTTCTCGCGGTCGCCTGAGTCAGACGAAGTCATGCACGTACCTTACTAACGTCAGAGATCGACTCCACCCTCGCTGCGTTAGTTTTGTAGTGAAACGCAGTCAGGAGTACCTCATTACGCCGTAATATCTCAGGCTGCCATGTCGCTCACGCGACGATCCAGGCAGCGAGGAATCCCTGTGCGGCCCGCTGGCCGCCTTGCAGCCCAGGCCTTATGCGATCACACCAGCACCTTCGAGTTCACCCGCCAGGACCCCCTTCCTACCGGTCTCTTATATCCCGAAAGTGGCTTTTCGTCAGAAATGGCGTGGGGCCCTCCCCTGCCGGCCGCATACCTCGACCGTGCGGCCACCTCCGCTACACAAGCGCTCAGCCGACGCACCTTGAGAGCGGGAAGCCAGACTGCGTTCTCCGAAACGCAATCGGTCCCGTACGTCCCAGCGCTGGGACGTACGGGACCCTGCGATCTACTGCTGAGCTAGCTTCGCCTTGCCAGCCTCATGCGGTAACGGCCTTTCACCCTGAGCCAAAAGCCCGGCACATCTCGACGACCGAGAGCATCAGCAAGCAGTCGGTCGAGTTCAGTGATGCGTTCTTCGGCGAACCACTCGGGCTGGAAGTTCTCCCCCCGGCAGACCGGGCAGATGTGGTCGTGGTCGATGAACTCGTACTGCGGGGGGCAGCCGAGTTCCGCGCAGCCCGGGAGGAGGGGGTGCTCGCCGCAGCCGGCGCAGTACGGGCAGCGGGTGAAGCGGTAGTCGATGGGTGCGCCGCGGTGTAAGTCGCTGTGGAGCTGGGCGAGGCCGCGGACTCCGAGCTCGCGGATCAGGGCGTCGGCGGAGAGGACCTGAGTGCTGAGGGGGGTGCGATGGTGGGTGCTCAGCATCTGGGCTGCGGTGCACCAGGCCAGGGTGGTGCGGTTGAGCGGCGGGGTGGGTCGGCTGCTGGCCCACGGGTCATCGGCGTCCGAGGGGGAGGCTGGGGTGGCGGGGGCGGTGAGCGGGATGCCTTGGGTGGTGAGTTGGCTGGTGACATCGGAGATCCGCTGGGGGAACTGGTTGAAGAAAGTGAGCATGAGCGTCCTTGGTCTGGGGTCGGGCGCGGTGGCGGGGCGTCGTGTCCGGCTGGCGAGGCGGGGAGGGTGTGGCCTTCAGGGCTGGTTGGTGTTCTCGAAGGCGCGGATGAGTTGGCCGATCGTGTCGGGGGTGGCGGCTTCGCCGACCCAGCGGCCGGTGGTGGTGAAGACGGGGACCTCGTCGCGGTCGGCGTCGAACACGAGGACGTAGGTGCCGTAGCGCTCCATCACCGTGGCTCTCAGGGTGGTGAGCGGCGCTGTGTCGAGGACGTCGATCGCGTGGACGCGCAGATGCGGGGGCGTGCCGGGGGAGCCGGACTCCGTGACGGTGCCGGAGATGCGCAGGAGGTCGCCGAGCTGAGCCTGGTGCAGGATCAGCTCGGTGGCTGCGGGGGTTTCGGTGGTGCACGCGAAGACCTGCGCGCAGGAATCCGGGTCGGTGGTGTCCAGGTGGTCGGGGAGGTGGATCAGGTCGAAGTGGGCGGCTGCGGGGTGGGCGCCGGGTTCCGGGGCCGTGTCGAGGTATCCGTCGAGGGTGATGGGGTTCATCGGGCGGCCTTCGCGGTGGCGTTGCGGGTGTGGCGGGCGCGGGGGGTGTGCTGGGCGCGTAGGAGGGCGTCTCGGTTCTGCTTCTGCTGGGCCGGGGTGAGGGGCCGGGGCTCGTGGTGGCGGCTGGACCAGTTCGGGTGGGCTGCGGGTTCGGGATAGGCGTGGTCCTGGCGGCTGCTGCTCATGAGGGACCTCCGGGGGAGGAGTTCAGGAGTGGGGTCGCGGGGGTTGCGTTCTGGTGGCTGTGGGTGCGTGCGCTGAGCGAACCGGGGTGCGGCACCGGTTCGCTCACCGCGGGATTTCGTACGGGGTCACGACTCGGGGCGGGTTCGTGGTGAGGTGACCGGATCACCTTCGTGAGTTCGGCGCTGCCGGTCTTCGAGCAGATCGCCGGGCGCGGGGATCAGCCCGGGCTCGACGGCTGCTTCCTGCTGCGGGCGCGGGTCACGGCCGCAGGTACGGCAGCTGCTGTAGGACCTGGTCGACAAGATCCTCGGTGGGCCGCCAGGGCCCGAGCTGTCCGCGTGCGGGGACGGGCAGCGGCAGCTCTTGGACGTCGGCGAGCTCAAGGTGCCAGGCACCCACGTGCGCCCAGGGGGAACAGGGCGGGGATCCTTCGGGGACCTGGTGGCAGTTGGTGATCCGGGCGACGCCGACCACCGCGCCGGTGAGCAACTGGCGGTCGCGAATCGTACGGGCGACCAGCGGGAAGCGCAGTGCGGGGCGGTCGATCTGCTGGCTCGCGTGCAGAAGCACCCAGCTGGTCCGCCACGGCCGGGTACGGTTCTCGATGGTCTTGGCCCCGGTCAGGATCGCGGCCGTCCAGGGCTGCTTGATGCTGATGCCGCGGATCCAGTCGCCTTCGGGAAGGGGTGCGACGCTCATGCGGCTCGCCCCCACACGGTGGTTCCCGGGCGGCCGGCCCGGCGGCCGTTGATGGACGCGACGGTGGTGTGCGCGAGGGTGGCGAGGACCGGGTGGCCGGAGTGCTTGCCCTCGTACAGCGCTGCGTCGGCGGCTCTCTGCAGGCGGGACAGGTCGCGGGTGCAGAGCACGTCCGGGGTTGCGGCGCCGACCGAGGCGGCGACGTCGACCGTGTGCCCGTCGTCCAGGACGACCGGGGTGTGCAGCATCCGGACCAGCTGCTTCAGGCGCCGCTCGCGTCGGTCGGCGTTCAGTTCCAGGACGACGGCGAACTCGTCGCCTCCGAGGCGGCCTACAGCGGCGCGGGGGCCCGCCCAGGTGGTGAGCCGGCTGCCGAACGCGGCGAGCACGGTGTCGCCCGCCGCATGGCCCAGGGTGTCATTTACGGCTTTGAAATCGTCGGCGTCGATCATGATGACGGCTGTGGTGTCGCCGTGGCGGGCGAGGAGGCGTTGGGCGCGGGCGGTGTAGGCGTCGCGGCGCAGCAGCCCGGTGAGCGGGTCGCGTTTCGTCGCGGCCAGCCGCTTGTGCAGGGCGGCGGCGTGGAGCGCCCAGCCGGTCAGCGGCAGGGCGGCGGCGATGAGGAGGGTGCGAGGGCCGGTCCGGTCCGGTAAGCGCACGGTGGGGTTCATACTGAGGTGTCCCTCTCGTCTCATGCACGGGTGGGTTCAGCTCGGGACCGCCGTTGCCTCGGCGGTCCCGAGCGCTTTGTGTGCTGATGGCGTCAGGTGTGGCGGTGGTGCGGCCGTGGATCAGCGCCGGTTCGGGCGCGGGTCTCGGCGAGGATCGCCTGTTCGTCGGGGTGGTCTCGTACGACGCTGCTCAGTGCGTGCCACCACGCATCCGCGTGCCTCTGCCGCTCTTCCAGGTTCCGCAGCTTCTCGGTGAGCAGGTCGAGGCGGGCGGCGAGCGTGTCGCACAGGCACTGTGCGTCGGGGTCCTGAATCCGGGCCATGCAGCCGGGGGAGAGGCAGAGGATGCCGTCGGGGTCGGTGAACCACTGGCAGCCGCGAGGCACGGTGTCGGGGGTGGTCGCGACGGGATTCTCGCGGGTGCCGATGTCGAGGGCGGTCATCGAACGTTGGGGCTGTTGGGCCTGGTGCTGAGGGCGGAGGCGAGGTGGACTGTGTCCCAACCCTCGTCGTGCAGTTGAGCGGTGGTGGGGAGCAGGCTGTGGAACCCGCGCACCACGCGGCTGGGGACAACGCGGTCCCGGCCGGCGTTCTGCGCCTGGACGGTTGCGAGCGGCGCGTCGAACAGCACGGCTACGGTCGGGCGCTGCCAGTGGCGGGCGCGGGAGAGGAGCCAGGGCCGGTCGGGGGTGCGGAGGTTGGTCGCGTCGATGACGGTGAGCCGCCCGCGTTTCAGGCGCTTGTCGGCGATGTTGTGCAGCAGGTCGAAGGCGTCGCCGGTGGCGCTCTGGTCGTTCTCGTCGTCGGCGACGAGGCTGCGGCAGAAATCCGAGGAGACGATCTCGGTGGGCTTGAAGTGCTTGCGGGCGAAGGTGGACTTGCCGGAGCCCGGCGGGCCGATGAGCGCACAGAGCGCGCCGGCGGGGAGGGGCAGGGGGATCATGGTGCCTTCCGGGGAAAGGGGGCGGCCGCGATGTCGTGACGCGGCCGCGAGCGGTGGAGCTCAGGTCGGTACTCGGCGGTCGTCTCGTCTGTTCGGCTTCGCGGTGCTGGGCTGCTCGGGCGACCAGGCCGCGCAGTTCGGTGCGGGCCTGGTCGTCGGGGCGGCTCGGCGGTCAGCTGCGGTAGACGGGCGGGCGGACTCCGGCGCGGAGTTCCCGGACGATCGAGCAGGGGCCCTTGGTGGCGCAGTACGCGTCGTCGGTGTCCGGGAGGGCGTTGCCCGTGGTGCCCCACATGTCGCGGGCGACCGCGTTCACGACGCGCAGCATCTCGCCGTTGTTGGGGCGGCAGGCGCTGTTCGTCCCGCCGACACCGTTCTGGGCGGCGCTGCTGATGTGCTGGCGGGCCTGGCGGGCGGTCCAGCGGCGGCTGGTGGGGCCGGTGTTCTCGTGGACGTGCCCGCTGTCGTGGAAGGTGTCCTGGTGGCAGGCGGTGCAGTGGTAGGTGATCATCTGCGTGGGGTTGCTGTCGGGCAGCCACTTGCCTTCGAACTCGTAGACGATGACCTCGGCGCCGGGGGCCTCGTTGTGGGCGAAGGCGGTGACGAGCCCGACGCCGTCCGCGATCGCCCCGCGCGCGGCCGCGTTCCAGAAGGTGTGGGGGAGGTAGTCGTCCCAGCCCTTGCCCTGAGGCCACTTCGCGTACATGACGCCCTGTGAGGCGTCGAAGGTCGCCTTGCCGTCGGTGTTCTCGCGCTTGTACTGCTCGATCTGCGCGATGGACCCGAAGTAGGTCGCGCTGAACTCCTCGGACTCCAGGAAGATCAGGCCGTATCCCTCGGGGCGGGTGTCGTGGCCGTTGTCCCTCAGCATGCTGACCATGTCCTCGTAGCCGGGGCTGCCGGGGACGATGGTGCCGACCAGGGGCAGTCGGTAGGCATCGCAGCTCGTGACGTGGGCCGGGTTGGTCTCGCTGACGTTGTGCGCGGTGCCGAAGGTGTTCGTGATCCTGATGCTCATGTGGGGTCCTTCCTGGGTGACAACGGGTGCCGGGGTGGTCGAGGGTCAGACCATGGCGCGGTAGTCGGCAGTCATGTCCGCGAGCTGGTGCAGCAGATCCGCGGCGCGGACGACGAACACCCGCTGCTCCAGCTGCGTGCCGCCGTCCAGCTCCAGGTCGAGCGCCTGGTCGAGCAGCCCGGCGGCGGCGCCCAGGGCCTCGGCTCCCGGGATGCTGACGCGGTCGAGGCGGTCTTCGGCTTCGCGGAGCTGGTCGATGAAGTCGGCCCCGGTCTCGGCGAGGGGCTCTTCGGTGAGGAAGGCGAGGCTCGCGGCGTACCGGTCGACGAGTTGAGCGATCGAGGTGATGGGCGCGATGGCCGCTGCCTGGTCGAGGTGGTCGAGGGCCCGCTGCAGCAGGGGCCGGTGCGCGGCGTACAGGGTGCGTCCGGCGGTGGTGACCGCCGTGTCGAGGGCGTTGAGGGAGCTGAACGGCCACCAGTTCGCTTCGAGGGCGTCGTCACCGGCGGTCGCGGTCACGGTGGCGGGCAGCTGGTAGAGCGCGCTCGTGGATGAGACCCAGGCGTAATCCGTGTTTCGCCAGTCGTCCACAAGCTGCCGACCGAGGAGCTCCGGCACGTGGTCGGAGAGGTCGACGCCGGTTTCCTCGCGTAGCTCGCGAATGAGGGCGGCCGGGGCGGTCTCGCCGGGATCGACCATTCCGCCGGGGATGGCCTCCACGTGGATGTCGTCGCGGGTGATCAGCAGCACCTGGCGCTGTCGGCCGGTGCCCGCGACGACGATCGGGTCAGCGGCGGCGTTCTCGCCCCACTTGCCGAGATTCCGGCCGGTGCGGCCGGTGCGCCCGTGCGGGTTCAGCGGCCGGCCCTGCCCGTCGAGCTGGTAAGGGACGAGCGCGTCGGCCTGGCGGCGGTCCCAGTCGCGTACGTCGGTCGGGCTGGGTGCGGCCTCGGCCCAGTCGGGCACGTGGTGGGCCAGAGCCGCGGGGAGCAGCGCGGCGGGAGTGACGTCGGTGGGCGTGTACTGCGGCCAGCTCACCGACCAGGCGCGCAGCGCGGCGGGGACGGCCCCGACGGTCGCGAAGGTCGCGGTGGTCTTGCTCATGTTGGTTCCTCCGTCAGTTGAGTCAGGCGGCGACGGCCGACGCGGCATCGAGGCGGACGCGGCGCAGCGCGTCGAGGACGTACGGGCTGAGCCGGGCCGGCACTCCCTGCGAGGCGGATTCGTCGCCTTCTCGCTCGCCATGTCAGCGGGCACCGGGGCGGGTGGTGAGCCAGGTAGTGACGGCGGCCGCGCCGATCCCGATAGCGCGGTGGAGTGCCGCGTCCAGCTCCATCCACGCGGTGCCCGGTCCGTTCACCTCCCGGGTGACGTTGCCGTCGTCGTCGAGGCGGACGGCCTGGCAGTGCTCGATGTAGCCGGTCTTCTTGGTCTTCTTCGCCAGCCACAGAAGAACGGCGCCGCGGTCGATCGCGGCGTGAGTTCCGGCGTTGATGGCCGCACCGGCGAGCAGGGCGGCCGGGGTGACCCGGTAGCCGAACGCCCGTGTGACGCCGATCGTCGCGGCCAGCTGCACGGCGGTATACGAGGCGACATGGCAGGCGACCGCGCGACGACCCAGCTCGCTGGTGGTCATGGTCGGCCGGGTGGAGTCCGGCGCGGCGGGGGTGCCGTCGGCGTGGACCAGGTCCTCGCCGTACAGCCGCTTCCGGGACGCGGTCTTGCTGCCCTGGGCCCAGTGGTCGCAGGCGGGATGCAGTTCACCGAAAGTCGCCAGGAGGGTAGCGAAGAGGGCCAGGCGCTCGGTGGTGAGGCGGTGGGGCATGCTGGTGGGTCTCCTGATCTCGGATACGGGTGAAGGGGTGCGGGGCGGCCAGCCTCTTTGCCGATGCTGCGGCCGTCCCCGTGTGCGTCTCCGCCCCGGCCTGTGTGGCCGGGGCGGAGGTGTTCAGAACGGTTCCTCGTCCGGCCAGGCCGGGACGGGCAGGAGCCGGATGCGGAGCTCGCGCCGCTCGGACCAGCAGCCGCACGCCTCCGTCTCCGGGTACGGCCCGTCGACCCACCAGCCGCCCGCACCCCGGCAGTCGGGGCAGGAGCGGCGGGCGACGGGCGTGAGGTGGATACGGTGCCGGTCGGCGTACAGCTTCCAGTGGCTGGCCTTGAGGACGGCGGCGGCCGCGACGACCGTGACGGGCACGGCGGCCGCGACCAGCAGGGCGGTTCGGGCGCGCACGGTCAGGGCCGGCCGAAGGGCTGGACGGTGAAGCGGGTGCCCTGCCCGGAGCTGGTGGGCGCCGCGGTGAGGAAGCCGGGTTCGGCCTGCGCGAGGGACTCCAGCAGCGCCTTGATCCAGTGGGTGGAGCGCTGGAGGTCGACGCGCAGCGCGTTGAAGTCGGCGAGGTGCACCGTGCGCGGTGCCTTGCCGTAGCGGTGGCGCCACAGCCGGGAGCGGACGAGTTCGACGGCCTCGGGGTCCTCGGGCCGGGCGGGCACACCACGCGGCATCGCCCGGCAGACCGTGGCGTGCTCGTTGGCGACCTTGGCGGCCTCCGCCTCCGACATCGGGTTATGGCCGGCGTTCTGGTCCGCGCGGTAGGTGCAGCCAAGGCACACGGCTGCGTAGTACGCGGTGCCCCGGTCGGCGTCGGCGGTGTAGACGAGGACGGTCGCGCCCTCCAGCGCCCGGTAGCGCTGGGAGACGAGCGTTCCTTCCGGGGTCCAGGTCTCCGGGCCGGGGACGGGAGCGGAGACGGGGACAGGGTGGGTGCGGGTGAACAGAGCCATGGTGATCTCCTTTGAGGGTTCGTTGGTCAGGCGGCGAGCCGGTGGGTGACCGGCGTGGTGGTGGTGTGTACGTAGGTGCCGGGGGTGGGCTCGTATCCCTGGGCGCAGGGGTCGCAGGAGCCCACGGTGTGCAAGGGGAGGCAGTAGTAGTACCGGCGCGAGCACCGGGAGCAGGTGCTCCTGGCGGCCATCGCGCGGTCCAGCGCCAGCTCCTGAGCGAGCGTCGGGATCCGCTTGGGGCGGGCCAGGTCGACCCGGAGCAGGAAGCCCCGTGTGGGGTGGCGGCAGGACCAGTTCGGGCGTGTGGCGCACAGGCGGCACCGCAGGATCGCGACCGGGCCCTTGTTGTCGCCGGGGCTCAGCCCCATATCCCGCAGAGCACGCCGTGTGACGAGGCCCTCGGGCACGGTGCCGCGGTCGTACTCGGGGAGCATCGCGTCGCTGCGGGGCACCCGCGTCACCTCGCGGCGGCACTTGCGGCGGGTGCGCGGCATCACCGGCTCCAGGTACCGGGAAGCCGGCGCTGGGGAAGCGGGTAGCGGGTGCCGGGGCGCTGCGGACGAGGACGGCCGATCCGGCGGCGCGGGCGGGGCATGAGCACGGTGGGGCCTCCAGCTAGTTGGTGGCGGGCAGTGCTGCGCCCCACCGGCGAAGAGCGACGGCGGGGCGTGGGGTGTGGCCGGTGGCCGGGTCGTGGCTGCGTGACCAGCGGTCAGGGCGCTTCGTCGCCGGTCTCGTCCGGGCGGCTGCCCAGGGCGACCTTCGAGAGCTTCCCGTCCTTGATCCGGTGGATCTGCCCCTTCTTCTCCAGCTTGTTGAGCACGTTGGCGAAGGTCGACTCCGGCACCCCGGAGGCGGCCAGCAGGTGGCCGCGCTCGACGTAGTCGATGTCGTCGGGGGCGATCTCGTCGCCCTCGTCGACCATGTCCACGTACAGGGGGTCGGACTCGTCTCGCAGTGCGGCCAGGACCTTCTCCTCCGACGTCCGCTCCCTGGGCTTCGGGAGGTCGACGCCGGGGAACGAGGTCCCCGCCTCTTGTGTCCCGCCTTCGCCGTCCTTCTCCTCGAAGCCAGGGATGGGGGTCTGGGCCAGTTCCTCCATGTACGCCTCGTCGCCCCACCACGGCACGTCGACCGGGGCCATGACGTTCTCCGGGCAGATGTGCTCGGTGGCGTCCTCCAGGTTGTCGATCCGCATCATGCCCGCGCGGCCGCCCGGTGCGGCGACGTAGCCGAGACCGAAGGTGCGGCGCGGGTCGGACTCCTCGACGGTCGGGTCGTAGACCAGTGAGTCGTCCTCTTCCGCCCATACCGCCGGGATGAGGGAGGGGTTCAGGCCTTCGAAGCCCGGCGGGAGGTCGCCGAGGTTCACCTGGTCGCTGTCGGTGCGCAGGATGATCCAGGTCCCGCCGGCCAGGAGGTTCGCGCGGATCGCCTGCTCGCTGCCGAGCTGGTCGAGGTTGACGGTCTGGTTCATCAGGACCCAGGGCATGCCCAGGGATCGGGTCAGGGAGGCACCGTCCTTGACGATCTTCACGGCCTCTTTGCGGTTCGGTGCGCCCGGGGCCAGCATCTGGGCGGCTTCGTCCAGGATGGTCGCGCAGTACGGGCGCATCGCGGAGGGGACGAAGTTCTTCAGCTCCAGGTGGGCGGCCTCCTCGATCCGGTGCTGGAGGACCCACCAGGACAGCCGCATGGCCCCGAGGGCGCCGTGCTGTGTCAGGCCGCTGTAGGCGGCCATCTTCGGGATCGCAGGGTTGCTGGCACCCTTCGGATCGCCGTAGATCTGGGCCATCCTGTTCGCGTGGTAGGCGAGGCTGATCATCTGGGCGGTGCCGCCCTTGCCGGAGCCGGTCGTACCGGCGATCACGACGTGGAGGGCGCCGAGTTTCGGGTCGAACAGCTGGATGCGCGCCGGAAAGCCGGAGGCGATCTTCCCGATGCTGACCCAGCCGCCTGGGGTGGCGACCAGGGAGTCCAGGCCGGGGAAGTCGTGGCCGTTCTCCAGCGGGTTGTGGTCCATGACGCGGATGATCGCGCGACGCGGGTCGCGCCGTCCCGGCTCGTAGGAGACGAGGTCGATGGAACGGCGCAGCGCGCCGGCGAGTTCCCCGAGGTTGACGACGCGGGGGAGTGCGTCGAGGTCGTCGTCGGCGACGACGCGTGCGACCTGGCCGCCGGTGTGCTCGTCCTTGCCGACCTCTTCCAGGTGGGTCTTCGGGAGGATCCGGGCCCGGACGCGCTTCCAGGCGCCTTCGAGGGTGGAGGGGTCGAGCTCGGCGCGCTGGGTGTACCAGACGGTGATGTGGGCCTCTCCGGAGTGCGCGCCGAACTTCATGTCGATCTGCTCGGCCGGGCGGTGGAAGAGGCTGGAGACCGACTCCTTCGACACGTTCACGGAGTCGCCCAGGGCGGCGGTGATCCGCCCCTCCCAGCGGTCCGGGTAGATCACGACGTCGGAGAGGATCTGGTTGCGGTGGCGTCCCGTCTTCGGGTCGCTGATGACACGGCCCCAGGCCGCGATCATCTTGTCGGCGAGCGACACCGGGGCCAGGTCACCGGTGTTCGCCGGCCCGGATACGGCCGGTGCCGCCTGCCCCGGGACCGCGACCGTGCGGTGGCCGAAGACGCGGCGCAGGCGCCAGCCGGTGAAGCCGACCGCGGCCCACCATCCCAGCGACAGGATCCCGGGAACGGTGACCGGTTCGAGGAATCCGGCCATCAGCGCTTCGGACGCGTCGGCGCCGCCCAGCTGCCCCAGGGCCAGGCTCATCCCGGTGGTGATCGTTGAGATCCCCAGGGTGTCGCGGTGCGCCCGGGCGATGTCGATCCCGGGGAGCTGGGAGGCCCAGCGGCCCAGGCGGTTCATGTAGTTGGCGCCGGTGAACGTGGCACCGGCCAGGAACCCGGCTCCGGCGTAGGCTGCCGCGCTCGGGTCGAGGAGGGGGGCGAGGAGGCCCACCCCGACGGGGAGAGCGATCTGGAGTGCTGCGGCGGCCCGCTCCGCCGGCTCCGCGTTCGGCACCGTCCTGGTGAGGGTGGGCGTGGACATGAGGGAGTCTCCTGTCTGAGTTCTGGGTGGTGCACAAGGGCGCGGCCGGCCCACCGGGGTGCGATCCCCGGGGGCCGGCCGCGCCGGTGATGGGTGGTGCTATTCCTGCTCGAACCAGTCGCGCGACACCTTCTCCAGGTCGGTCACGTTGGAGCGGTCGAACGCTTCCTGGAACCCGGCGTGGGTGGTGCGGGCCTGGTCGCCTGCTGCTTTCGCGGCCTTCGCGGTGTCGGCGGTCTTCGACGCGTAGGTGATCGCGCCGTCCGACACCCCGCGGATGATCTTCGCGAGTTCCTGGCACTCGGACAGGGAGTCGCGGTCGACGCTCTTGGCGCCGAGCGCGTCGGCGTCGGAGGCGGTGTCGTCGGCCAGCTCCTTGATGTTCTCCGCGGCCTTCTTGACGCCCTCGGCGTTGCGGGCCAGGGCCTTCTCCTTGGCCTCGGTCTTCCGGACGAGGGCCTTGTACGTCAACTCCGCCATGATCAGCTCTCCTTCCGGTCCTACGCGGCGGTCGCGTAGGACCCCTTGTCGTTGTAGAAGCGGAGCTCGGCGGGCTTCGTCTCGTCGCTGTCCACCACGGCCTTGTACAGCGGCGCGTACCGCGTGTTGATGTTGGTCAGGACGACCCGGCACATCTCCGCCGCCCGCTGCGCGCGCTTGCGGAGCTCGGCGGCCTCCGTCGCCTGGGCCTTCGCGCTGTCGGCGAGCCGCGACAGCTTCGCGGCGAGCTTCTCCCCGCCTTTGACGGCCTTCGCCTGCTCGGCGAGCTGCTGGCAGTCCCTCGACTCGTCCTCCGCGGCGGCCTCCAGCGACTTGCACGCGTCGGCCACCTTCACGAGGTGGTTCTCCTTGGCCTCCAGCTTCCGTTCGTACTGCTTGAAGTTCCGCAGCTCCTTCCGGCTGATCGACCCCGCTGCGCCCTCCGTGCCCAGGGTCAGCGTGTTGGTGTCGATCTCCTTGACCAGGAGGGGCTTCACGTCGGTGCTCATGCCGTCGTCCTTCTCATCCGGCGGGGCAATGACGAGCGTCTGACCATCGGGTCCGGCGACCTTCGTCCCCTGCTGCTGCGGATCGTCCTTCTTCGGGTCCTGCTGCTTCGCCCTGTGCTGCTCGTGGGCCTTGTCGAGACGGGCGTGCTCCTTGCCGTTCTCCTCACGCTTGTCCCGGTAGCCGTCCTTCGCGCCCTTCGCGTACGCCTGCACGTGGTCGACCACGTTCCGGACCGCGGCACCGTCGCCGTGCCCCGTCTCCCGCGACCGCTGGAGCGGAGTCCTACTCTCCGTACCGGTCGCGCTGCTGCCGGCGGAGCCTCCCTTGCCGTCCTTGCCGCTCGTGCCGGTGCCGCCGCTGGAGCCGGACTTACCGCCGCTCCCCGCGGAGCCCGACCCCGGACCGCTGCCGCCGCGCTTCTCCAGGTCGGCCTTCGGGCCGCCCTTCGGACCCTTGCCCGTGCCGTCCTTCGGGCCCTGGTCCTTGCCGTCCTTGGTCTTCGAGTCGGGGGAGCGGCCGCCGGACGAGCCGCCCGATCCCGATCCGCCGCCGGTTCCGGAAGCCCCGGGCTTTCCGTTTCCCCCATCCTTTCCGCCGACTCCGGAATTCCCTGCGGAACCGCCCCCCTTTCCCTTGCCCGCCGATTCGTCCGGCTTTCGAGCGCCGGAATTCTTGGGCGCAGCACCGCCGGAATTACCGCCGGAATTGCCGCCGGAACCTCGACCCTTTCCGGATTCGCCGCCATTGTTCGAACCGGAAGAGCCATGACCGCCGGAGCCGTTGCCGCCATTGGATCCGGAAGAACCTCGACCTGCACCTCCGGGCCCGGCACCGCTTCCGCCACGCCCGGCACCTACGGAGCCGTTTCCGCCGGAATTCCTACCCGAACCACCAGCATTTTTCCCGGTAGATCTCTGACCCCCACCCCCGGTCCCTCCGGAACTGCTTCGGGTGGGGATTCCGGAAGACTTCATGACCGTGGTGGTCCTGGTTTCCTTCACCTGATGTGCGGCAGCCTGGGCCTTTGCCACGTCGAGCCGCTTGTTGGCCGCTCCGCCGCCTTTCGCCCAGCGGGTCGCACCTGCACGGAGCAGCGTTTTGATCACGCCCTCCTTGTGGCGGGCACCGGCCGCATCGGAGTCGGCGCCGACGAGGTCCTCCGGCGCCTTGACCGCGCTGGTGTAACCGGGGGAGGAGCGGTCCACCGCGCCGTCGGGGTCCGCCTTCGCGGCCGGGTCGTCACCCTCCGGCCGGGCCCCGGCCCCGGGCGCGGTGACGGGCCGGGCCGGTTCCACCGCAGCCATCAGGGCGGCCATGATGCCGGTGTCTCCGGCGGGTGCCGAAACGCTGCCGGCGGCGGCCGGGGCGGGCGAATCAGAAGGTCCTGCGGGCACCGGGGGCGCCGTATCGGTCGCCATCTTTCCTCACTTTCCGTGACCATCGATGGTTCCTCACTCCTTACCTCCCAGCGGAGAACAGCCGTTCAGACGCCCCGTGAGGATCTGGATACGGAGTTCTCCGCCAGGAGGAAGGAGTAAGTAATCACCGTGAGTGACTAGTCGTCGGCCTTCTTGCCCTTGCGTGCGAACACCGCGAGGGCCAGGGCGCCGCCGGCGACGAGACCGAGAAGGGCGGGGGAGTTGACCCCGCCGCCGTCTCCCGCGCCCGCTTCGCCACCGGTGTCACGGGCACTGCCGGCGGCCGCCATGTCGGAGCCGTCGGCGGTCTCGTGCTGGTGCTTGCAGTCCGCCACGACCGCGCTCTTCGACGGCGTGCCGTACTTCTTGTGGACCACGGCGAAGGTGTCCTTCACGCACTGGTCCAGGGCCGCCTGGACCTTGGCGGCGGAGCTGGACGCGGCCTCCATGTCGGCGACCGCCTTGTCGTTCCGGATCTTCATTTCCTCCAGCTCCAGCCGCTTCATCTGGAGCTGGAGGGCAGCGGCCTCCTTCTCGTCCTTCGCGACAGTTGCGGAATGGACCTGGAACCAGATGGTCCCGCTGCCGACGATCGCGACCGACGCCACCGCGACAGCAACCTTTCCACGGCGGGTCAGGCCGGTCTTCTTGTGCTTTTCCACCGGGGTGCCGTACGGCCCTTCATCGGCGTACGGAGAGGTGTCCGGATTACTGTTTCCGAAGTTCATTCCGGCCGCCATTCCGGCCTGAATTCCTTCGAAAGCTCTCTCTTCTTCCGGTGTCATTTCAGTCTCCGTTCTTTCGTGCCATGTCAGAGGCTGCGGAAATCGTAGCCTCCACACCCCGGAAGGTGTTGTGGGAGAGATCGTTCCATGCCCAGAACTGCATGGTCACGCCTTGGCGGGACAGTTGGGTCTGGAGGTAATTCACGGCCTTTCCCCGGTCGATCGCGGTCACGTGCCCGGTGGATTCCAGAAAGGTCTGGGCGCCCCTGATGCACATGCGTCCGGTGGGGGAGAAATCGAAGGACTGGCACCAGCCGTAGCGGATGAGGACCTCGATCACCTGGGTCAGGTGGAACGAGGGTTTCAGCGGGCGCGGCTCCTGCCAGAGCCCCAGGTCAGCCATAGCGGACCGGACCCCCTTCGGGATCATGCGCTGTCCCCAGGTCGGGGGATCCGGCGCCCAGATTTCCAGGGCCTGCGGGATCACGGCGGGCGGTGCCAGCGGGGACTCCGGCGGCACCGTGGTGCGGGTGAAGCGCCCCGACGCCGGGGCGGCCCCGCTCGTCGTGGGTGTCATGCTGCGCTCCTTCCTGCGTGTGTGGGATGCCGAAGCCCCTGCATCACGCTGCGGTTGAGGGCTTCGCGCGCCTGAACGGTTCAGGCGTAGGGGGTGTCCGTACGTGGTTCGGGCCCCTTCGTCTGCCACCAACCCGAGAGGTTCTGGTGACAGGCGAAGGGGCCGGATCCCGTCTGGCCGCGCTCTGTTGGGCCGCTCGCCCGCACCCCGGGGAACCGGTCGAGAGGGCTCCATCAGGTGGTGCGGTGGCGCGGGGTGGTGCGTGT
>NZ_JBEZYG010000053.1:0-17522 GCF_040638385.1 Streptomyces sp. NPDC026589 | reverse complement strand
GGCAACCCGCCGCCGGCCGGCGTTCCGACGAGCGACACCTGGCCGGTCGTGCACGCACTCCCCTACGCCGTGGTCTGCGCCTGCCTGATCACGGGCGCGTCCATGCTGCTCGCGCTCAGGAGATTCCGCCGCATCACTCTCAGCTGAGGGACACCCTCCGGCGACTGGCAAGCCCCAGCCATGGATGTCACGTGGTCCAGGCCCAACCGGTCCTCGTCGAAGCCGCCCGAGGCAACCGATCGCAGGCCGCGGCGAATCCTTGAGGCCGGGCCTCGCACACGAGCAGGAGGGTAGGCCAACCGATGCGAAATCGTCTCGCGGACCAATCCACCGCCCGTCCTGTGGCAAATGACCTTGCGCGGTTGTCCTGGAAGGAGCGCCGCGCAGTGCGGCACCATCGACATGGATGCCGTACACCGTTCCTCGCGGTGACGGCCTGTGAGGAACAGCTGCCGCGGTCGCCACTCCTGGGGTGCCCTGCGGCAGCGCTCCACGAGGAACCCGGCCTCCAGACCACCCGCGCACGAACCGGCCGGCTCAGCGCATCGGGGACAACGAGATCGTGTGTTCGGCTTTCGCGTACGGGGCCTCGACTCGACCGCGTTTTACAGCTGCCTTGACGCCTCCTCACCCGTTGTTGACGGCGGCAGATGCGGCGGCACCGGATCTAGCCGGCGCCGTCCTGGGTTCCGTCGACAGCAGGCCGACGGCACACCCCAAGCCTGGGGACGGCACGCCCGATCGGTTGCGCCGTCGACCCACGTACATCCTCCCTCAGTCGATGGTGACGACGACGGACGGCCAGCCGCTGGCGCCGTCGGGGACTGTGCCCGTCCGCTTCTCCGTCTGCACCTCGCCGCCGCGTTCGGTGGCGCGGACGGTCAGGGTGTGACTGCCGGACGTCGCCTCCCACGGGAAGGACCACTGACGCCAGGTGTCGATGTTCGCCTCCGTCGCGAGGTCGGCGTCCCGCCAGGGGCCGTCGTCGACCCGGACCTGCACACGGTCGATACCGCGGTGCTGGGCCCATGCCACGCCGGCGACCATCACCGTCCCGGCCTTGGACCGGGACAGTGGCCTGGGAACATCGATCCGGGACTGCGTCTTGATCGGCGCCCGGCGGGCCCACGAGCGCTTCACCCAGTACGGGTCGTAGTCGTCGAACGTCGTGAGCTCGATGTCCTCGATCCACTTGCAGGCCGAGACGTACCCGTACAGCCCCGGAATGAGCATGCGGACGGGGAAGCCGTGCGTGAAGGGCAGCGGCTGCCCGTTCATCCCGACCGCCAGCATCGCGTCCCGCCCGTCCATGGCGGCCTCCACCGGGGAGCCCAGCGTCATACCGTCGACGGAGCGAGCGACCAGCTGATCGGCGGGACCACCCTTCGACGGAGGTCTGACACCGGCTTCGGCCAGCACGTCGGCCAGCCGTGCGCCCAGCCACCGTGCGTTGCCGACGTACGGCCCGCCGACCTCGTTGGATACGCAGGTCAAGGTGATGTCCCGCTCGATCAGTTCACGCCGCAGCAGGTCCTCGAAGGTGAGGGTGACCGGGCGGGTGACACCCTTGCCGTGGATGCGCAGCCGCCAGGTGTCGGCGTCCACCTTCGGCACGACCAGCGCCGTGTCGACGCGGTAGAACGCCTTGTTCGACGTGGTGAAGCGACTGATACCCGGGACCTTGAGCTGAGTGCCGGGCGGCAGCGGAGGCGCGGGCGAAGCCGGTGCGGGCAGCCGCACCGCGTTCCGCGACTCGACCGCCGCTTGCGAGGCGTTGCCGGTGAGATAGCGGCCGAGCGCTCCCACGCCGAGGGAGGTGACCGCCGCCGCCGAGGCGCCGATGACGAACCCGCGGCGGTCCCAGCCCGCTCCGCGATCGGGGTCCGCCGTGGTCCTGCCGGCGCGAGGGGGCTGGGTGAGGCGCCCGATGAGGTAGTAGAGCAGCGTCGCTGCCACCACGGCGCCGACCACCGAGGGGAGCGCGTCGGTGAACCCCGATGAGTCCGGCCGGGTCAGCGCGGCGGCCGCGCCGATCACCCCGAAGATCAGGACCCCTGCGGCGCCGGCCCGCCGGAACCGGAGTGCCACCACGCCCAGCACGATG
Organism: Streptomyces sp. NPDC026589; assembly: GCF_040638385.1. Classification (NCBI taxonomy): domain Bacteria; kingdom Bacillati; phylum Actinomycetota; class Actinomycetes; order Kitasatosporales; family Streptomycetaceae; genus Streptomyces; species Streptomyces sp. NPDC026589. The sequence continues at coordinate 15,418 of NZ_JBEZYG010000053.1, read as the reverse complement.
GCCAGCGCGGCCAGCGCGGCGAGAATCCCCAGTTGGAGGACCAGTTTGTCGTCCTCGCCGAAGTGGCGGATCGCCCAGTCCTTCACCGGTGTCGGCGTACGGTCGACCACCGCCCCGCCGACCGCTGTGAGCGGCCCGGCCTCCGGGCGGACGGTGACGGAGACCAGTTCGGCGACCGCGAGTGCCGTGAATCCCGCGAGCAGCCCGCTCAGCGCTCCGAGCGGCAGACGGACCATGAGCCGGGGAGAAGTCGTCATACCGATGATTCGAACCCACCGCGTCTGCTTTTGCCTGACCCGTCGGGCTTCTGGGACCGGATGCCACCCGCATGCGCCATCGGACCGTGCCTGGGCGGGCCCAGCGCCTCACCGGCGCCGGACCCGCCCGCGGTGGCTGTCTGGGGCCACTACTTCGGGGGCATGAGGACCGTGTCGACGATGTTGACGGTGGCGTTGGCCGTGGGGACGCTTCCGCACACGATCTTTGAGGTGCCGTTGACCGTGATGCTGTCCCCGGAGCCGGCCGTGGTGAGCGTGCCGCCCTCCAGCGTCTTGAACGAGCCCTTGTACAGCTGCTGCTGTGTCAGCTTCTCGCCGACGACGTGGTAGGTCAGCACCTTGGTGAGCTGGGCCTTGTCGGCGAGGAGCTTGTCGAGATCCGCCTTCGGGATCTTCGCGAACGCTTCGTTGGACGGAGCGAACACGGTGATGTTCTTCGCGTTGTTGAGGGTGTCGACGAGTCCGGCCTTCTTGACCGCGGCCGTCAGGGTCGACAGTTCCGGGTTGTTCGAGGCAGCGGTCGCCACCGGATCCTTCGCCATACCCGTCAGACTGCCGGAACCTTCCTTGGGCACCGATGCGCAGGCCGGCCCGTAGGGATCGGCTGGGGCACTCGCGGTGTCCGCGAACGCCTGCGGGGCCATCACGCCGAGCGTGACCGGCAGAATCACTGCGGCGGCACCGGAGATCACGGTGCGCGACAAACGAAGGCTCTTCACGAGATGATTCCTCCTCTGCGGTGGGCAGTAGCCCACGAGAGTCAGGTGGAGTGTGCGACGGCCAGAGGGGCCACATGGTGGTGTCTTCTCCTCAGCCGGTTCGCCGATTGCCTTTCGTCCGGCTGCGAAGCCACCACGGTCACGTATCTCATCGTTACAGAAACATGCTTCTCCCGCCTCTTCGGAGCGAAGGGCACTGCCACCCGCGTCCTCGTGGTCCCCGTCCGGCAGCGGCTGGTCCGGCGAAGCGGGTTTCCGGGGTTCTGGTACCCATCCTTTGCTGGGGCAGCTTCGAATCATCTGTGACAGGCCGATGACCGGGGCGTCCGGAGCCCTCGTGCCGGGCGGATGCCGGTGAGCTGAGACCGGAGGGCCGCACGATGGCAGTCACACAAGGACGGCACATGCCGCGGACGCACGTCAGACTCGACGAGCACCTGCCGGTGGATCATCGTCTCAGCCGCGTCTATCGCGCCGGGGCCGGAATCTTCGGAGCATTCCTCATCACGTTCGGCGCCCTTGGTCTGATGCACCGGATCGGCTTCTTCAGCATCGGAGGTGACACCGTCATCGGTCTGAACACGAACGGGGCCCTGAGCACCCTGTCCATCGTGTTCGGCGCCCTGCTCCTGGTCGGAGCGATCGTCGACGGGAACCGCGCGTCCACCCTCAACATGATCATCGGTATCGCATTCGTCCTCAGCGGCTTCGTGAACCTCGCCCTGCTCAGGACCGACTACAACGTTCTCGCCTTCCAGTTGCAGAACGTCATGTTCACCTTCGTCGTCGGCGTCATGCTGATGACCTTCGGGATGTATGGCCGGGTCAGCGGGAACCTTCCCCACGACAACCCCTACTGGAAGGCACGTAACCCAGGCAGCTAGCCAGCCCGGTCCGGACAACTGCAGCCTGCATAGTCTGACGGCAACGACGCGTGCCGCATTGCTGAGGCCGACAGAACTGAACACCTGCGGATAGTTGCCCAGCGCCTCCCCGGTGGTCGGAGAGCTCCTCGGCGAGGAGGCCGACCTCGTTTGCGCAGGAGAGCGCGCTTTCGAAGGCTGCGCGTGGCACTTCGGATCAGGGCCAGGGCGTGGGCGAGCCAGAAAGTGCACAGCAGGAACACCCCTCCTCGGATACGCCGGGCCCTCGGCCGCCGGTCACGGCAATCCGCATGACCGCGCGGTGGCCGAGCGCTACCTGCTCCCGGCCAGCGGCCCGTTCCACCTCCACCGAAGTACCCCGCTCCCGGCGAATACCTGCTGCCGCCCCACGTCTGGGGAACCATAGATCTGCGCCCCCGCCACGAGCCTGGCCGCCTCCCTCCTTCAGGAGCGGCACACCATGACCGACACAACCAACGCCTTGACCGGCTGGTCTCCCGAGGCCGTCGTCGTCGACTGCGACGGCACCTTGATGGACACCGAAAGCCACTGAGCCTTTTCCAACCTCACGCCTCGGCGTGAGGTTGGAAAAGGCTCACTACGGCGGGCTGGGTGTGGTCAATGCCCACAGCGGTACCACCCTGGGCATCCTGCTGCTCGACTCCGCCCCCGACCACGCCGTCAGGCTGGAAGCCGTCACCCGGGCCTGCCGGGCACTGACCGGATCGGTCGGTGTGCACCGCGTGCTCACCTTCGTCCCGGCCCCGGACCACCCCCGCTGGAGCACGGTGTGACCGGCGGGACCTCAGCCCGGTCCGGGCACCGCCTCCACAGCGGGCCCTACATCCCGGCGCCCGCAGGACGGCGAGCGCGGCCAGTGCGGCCGAGGCCAGGGCGAGCAGGCCGGTGAGGGTCAGCGGAAGCAGGGACAGAGCCAGGGAGCCGAGACCGAAGCCCAGACCCTGCGCCGTGCTGATGAGGGCGAACCCCTCCGACCGCCGGTGCTCGGGCAGGATCGCCTCGGCGAGCAGCGAGTTCATGTTGATCAGAGGGCCAAGGCAGACACCGGCGAGTACGGTCCCGGCTATGACGACGGGCCAGGCGTGGCCCAGACACACCACGAGGGCGGCCCCCGAACCGTAGAGGAGAAGCAGGGCCGCGACCGTGCGTGGCGTCCCCTTCCGGTCGAGGCGCAGGAAGATGAACCCGCCCAGGGTGCTGGCCACACAGAGCACACCGACGATCAACGTGGCGGCGGCGGTTCCGCCGGCCAGCCGTTGCGCGATCGGGAGCACGGCCACCTCGATCCCGCTCGCCACGTGCCCCACGGCGAAGGCGCAGGCAATCCAGCCGAGCAGCGGCAGCAGGAGGGCGCCGCTGCTGGCCGGCCGTACCGCCGGCTTCGCCTCCCTCGTACCCGCGGAGTACATCAGCGGTGCCGCGAGTACGGAGGCGACTGCCATCGCCACGACCGGCCCAAGGGCGGACAGCGTGGCCAGCAGGCCCACCAGCAGCGGACCGCCGACGATGACCACGTCGACCATCATGGTGTTGACCGCGACGGCCCGGGTCAGCAGCGTGGGCCCGACGATGTCCGTGAGCAGGGCCCGCAGTCCGCCGAGCAGGCCGCCCCCCAGGCAGCCGACGAGAGCCGCCAGGGCGAGGCAGACTGCGGAAGGCGCCCCCTGCCACAGCGCGAACAGCACCGTCAGATAGGCCAGTCCGCGCAGGACGAGCAGGACCCGCAGGGCGAGGACCGGGCCGAAGCGGTCCAGCATCCGGCCCACCGGTACGGCGCACATCACTTCGGCCACCACGATCGTGGCGACGATGGCGGCGCCCAGCTCGTATGTCCCGGCCAGGGCGACGCTGAGTGAGGTGAAGGCCAGGGGCGCCATGGCGATGGGAAGTCTGGTCAGCTGTGCGCTCGCCGACCAGCGCCAGTAGCCGCGGTGCCGGGCCAGGCCCGGTGTGGTGGCCCAAGGGGACTGAGGCGGCGCAGCCACGTCGGATCCTCCGTCGTCCGGTGTTCCTTGGTCCCGCACGTTGCAAGCCGCCGCCGTCGCTCCGCTATCCGTATCCCGTGGGACGTGTCGTACGGGCGCCGCCGGGTAAATGGCCGAAGTCCGCCCTGTACCGCCCCGGTACCGAAGGGCCTCCTCCAGCCTTGAACGTGCTCTGCCAGCATGCCATTTGCTTCGAGCCGGAGGTTTCATGGCTCACGTCTTACGAGTACTGGGGCCTGTGGAGGTTTGCGGCCCCTCGGGAACACTGGATGTGCATTCGTCGCGTCAGCGCATCAGTGGGCCTTTTCCAGCCTGACGGTACTGGTCGTGTGTTGGACAGATCGGTGGGACGACGAAGCTCCTGGTAGACGGGTTCTCGACCAAGATCGCCCGCAGCCACCAGGAGCTTCGCGTGCTTCACGTCACGGCATGCACGTCCAGGTCCTCACCGATCCCTTCGGCCGGCTGCTGTGGGCCTCACCCGCCCTGCCCGGATCGACCCACGATCCGACCGCCGCCCGCACCCACGGCATCGTCGACGAGCTCACCGACGCCAGCTCCAAAAGCTGGGCCGGCAAGGCGTATCAAGGTGCCTATGGCTCCATCCGAGTACCCTTCCGCGACCACCGGCTCAAGCGGTGGCAGCGCCGCCACAACAGCACACACGCCAAGATCCGCTGCCTCGGCGAGCAAGCCATGGCCACTCTGAAGGGCTGGTGCCTCCTACGAAAGCTCCGTTGCAACACCAACCGCATCACCGCGATCGTCCAAGCCGCTCTCGTCCTTCAACACGCCTCGGCGTGAGGTTGGAAAAGGCTCGCTGGCCGGACGCAACCAGGTCTTCCGGAAATTCGGTATCCACCCCGCGCCGGGCTTCGCCGATCGGGCCAAGGGCGTCCACTACATCGACTGCGGCCAGCTGATGGCCCAGGAGGCGGACAAGTCAGAGCAGGCAGCGGAAATGATCGGCTCGCGAAGAAAACCCCGGGGGCGTGAACGGCAAGCCCGTACGCCCGAAGTTCTGGCCGGGCCAGGTCCTTCGTCGTCGAGGGTCGCGAGCGGCTGGGCCGGTCCCCTCCCGCCGAGGTGATTTACATGCTGCGTCCCAGGCCATCACAGGGCAATTCGTAGGACAGTCGGTCATTCATTCGTACGCCCCTCGCATGATCGCTGATCGCGAGCGATTCACCCACACCAGCGTTCGTCCGCGGACCTCCGCGACCCGCCGCAGGCCGGGGCTTCCCCGAACACTGCGGACGATCGTGGGCGTGCAGCCCCGGCCGGAACGTGGCAGGTCCGGCACGGCGAGCATGCCGGGGTGAATGCCGGTGGAGCCTGCCCGGCATTGGGGCAGCCGCCCGTTCTGATGGTGGCATGACTCTTGATCGGCCGATGTACCGCGTGAAGCAGCGGCTCCTTGGACGGCCGCTCACCACTGAACGTGTCGGTGAGGAGAAGCTGAGCAACCGGACGGCGCTCGGTGTGCTCGCGTCCGACTGCATCAGTTCGTCGGCCTACGGCTCCGAACAGATGCTCCGGGTCCTCGTGCCGGTGGTCGGCGCAGCCGCCTTCACTCTGGTCATGCCGGTGACCGGTGCGATCGTGCTGGTACTGCTGCTTCTGACGATCTCCTACAGCGATGTCGTCACGATCTACACCCGGGCCGGCGGCTCCTACGTGGTGGCCCGGGAGAACTTCGGGCCGAACGTCGCGCAGGTCGCCGCCGTGGCGCTGCTCGTCGACTACGTCGTCACCGTCGCCGTCCAGGTATCGGCCGGCACGAACGCACTGATCTCCCTCGCCCATCTGGTCGGCAACAGCTGGACCGGGCTGGACCATCTCCAGCTGCCGTTCTCCGTGCTGGTGATCGTGCTGCTCGCGTACGGCAATCTGCGCGGAGTCCGCGAGGCCGGCCGCATGTTCGCGCTGCCCGCCTACCTCTTCATCGCCGCGATGGGCCTGGTCTTCCTCGCCGCGGCGGTACGCGCACTGACAGGCGAGCTGCCGCACGCCGACCTGAACGCTCCGGGGGTGGTGCCCCTCGGAGCACCGAGCGATGGCTGGCTCTACGGGGCGTCGCTCTTCATCGTGCTGCGTTCCTTCGCCAACGGCGGCTCGTCGCTCACCGGGCTCGAAGCGATCTCGAACGGCATCTCCGCCTTCCGCGAACCGCAGGGCCGCAACGCCCGGCGCACCCTCATCACCATGAGCTGCGTGCTCGCCGTCCTGGTCCTGGGCGTCTCCACCCTCGCGCACTTCACCCACGCCGTCCCGTACACCGACGGGACCCCGACCGTCATCGCACAGGAAGCGCGGCTCGCCTTCGGGAACGGGACGGTGGGGACGATCGGGCTGGTTTTCGTGCAGCTGGCGACCGCCCTGGTTCTCTACACCGGTGCCAACACCCCCTTTACCGGGTTCCCGTTCCTGGCGAGCTTCGTCGCGCAGGACCGGTTCTTGCCACGTGTGCTCACCCGGCGTGGGCACCGGCTGGCCTTCTCCAACGGCATCGTCACCCTCTCCGCTCTCTCCCTCGCCGTCCTTCTGGTCACGGGCGCCAGTGTGGACAGGCTCGTGGCCCTGTACGCGATCGGCGTGTTCACCGCCTTCACCATGGCCGGAGCGGGCCTCACCGCCTACCACCTGCGCAGGCGTGAACCACGGCGCCGACTGAAGATCACGGTCAACGCGCTCGCGGCGGTGGTCTCCGCCGCCGTGGTGCTGATCTTCGCTGTCACGAAGTTCACCGAGGGTGCCTGGCTGGTTGTCATCGTCTTCCCGCTCGGGGTCTGGGCACTGATCCGGATCAACCGCGAATACCGGCGTGAGGCCGCCGCGCTGGAACGGCTGCCCACGGGCGCGGACCGGCCGCGCACCCGCCGCCACCGGGTGTTCGTCCTGGTCGAGACGCTGGACCTGGCCACGCTGAAAGCCCTGCGGTACGCCCACGAACTGCGGCCCGACACCGTCCGGGCCGTACACTTCGCCATCGACGAGGCACACGCACGCCGACTGTCAGCGCTCTGGGCGTCGACATCCGCGACCTCGATCGAGCTGGAGCTGGTGGCCTGCCCGGACCGCCGGCTCCGCCACGCGATGAGGGAACTGGCCGCACGGACCACACAGGACGGTGAGACGTCCCTGACGGTGCTCGTGCCCCGGCGGCTGTACGCCAACGCCCTGGGCAAACTCCTCCACCGGGGCACCGGCGAGAAGATGGCACGGACCCTGGAGCAACTGCCGCACGTCGCGGTCACGATTCTCCCGTTCAACGCATCGCACGCCATCCAGGCCCTGGAGGCGCACCGGCTGCCGGACCTGGACTGAGACCCGATCTGCGCGGGTCCCGGTCCATCCTGACGGCTGTCCGCTCGCATCCATGCCCGTCCCCCGGTGCCCCGCCCGACCGGTGGGACGGAGGGAGGGATCAGCGCGCGACCGGCCCTTCGTGCTGCGGGGAGAGACCGTAGCCCCCGACGAGCAGGCTTGCCTCCGGTCGCCACCTCATCACGTCGCCGTCATTCTGTTGATGGAAAAGGGTCCTCAAAGGATTGGTGGCCACAAATCGATGCGGGACATCTCCAACGGATACACGGGCGACAGCAGCGCTGACAGGACCCGCATCCTGGCCCGCGCGCTTCCGCCGCTCCTTGTGGTTCTCGGGATCGTCTGGCAGGCGGTCACACCGCAGGAGATCACCGGCACCCCGTTCTTTACCGCGGCCCCCCTTGTCGCAGCCCCTCTCTTCGCGCGGTGGGTAGCGGCGTTCTTCGGTGCTGTCGGCATCCTGGCCGCCGTACTGCTCCACGTCGTGGGCGGAAAGGTGACACAGGACGCCGCTGCCCAGTACCTCACGACGAAGCTGGCCACCATCGCCTTCGCAACCGTCCTCGCGGTCCTGATCCACGGAGTCGTGGAGCGTGCCCGAAACCAGGCCGCCACCGCGCGAGGAGTGGCCGAGGCCGCCCAGAGAGCAGTCCTCCCGACCCCGCCCACCCGGATCGACGGCCTGCACCTGGCAGCACGCTACGAGGCTGCCAGGACAGACACTCTGGTCGGAGGCGACTTCTACGCGGCTCTGCACACGCCCTACGGCGTCCGGCTGATCGTGGGCGACGTACGGGGGAAGGGACTCGGCGCGATCGAGACGGTGGCCGTCGTCCTCGGCGCCTTCTGGGAAGCCGCCGACAGCGAACCCTGCCTGCCCACACTCGCCGACCGCCTGGAGAAGGCCCTGATCCGCGGAGCAGAGCGGCGCAGAGCAGCGGACAGCTCCGAGTCCTTCGCCACGTGCGTCCTCGGAGAGATCCCACCCGGCCGGCACATCCTGCGCATCCTCAACCGGGGACATCCCGAACCCTTCCTCCTCGACGCGGCAGGCAGCGTCACCAGGCTCAGCCCCAGGGAGTTCGCCCTGCCCCTGGGGCTCGGACACCTCAACGTCCGCACCTGCCAGCCGGACCAGTGGCCTCTCCCACCCGACTCCACGCTCCTGCTCTACACCGACGGCCTGTCCGAGAGCCGCGACGCCCCCGGTGACTTCTACGACCCCGTCCGCCACCTGGAGGGCAGGATCTTCAGCTCGCCCGAAGCTCTGCTGGCGTCGGTCACCAAGGACGTACGCCGGCACACGAACGGAGCAAGGGACGACGACATGGCCCTGCTGGCCATCACCCGCGTTCAGTGAAGACCCGCTCGGCCGGAAGACTCCGCGACGTACAAGTTCATTCACTGGGCCAGCCACGGCGACGGCAATGACGATCTGCACCGCCCGCGCCTCCGCCATCGTGGCGGGGGTCTTTACCTCAGCGGCGCTGACGGGTAGGGCCCTTGCCGGTTGCGCATGTGCGTGTCGTTGGTGACCCCGCCGCGGCGGGCGCCCGGCCCGGCTGTCGTGCGGCTGCCCCTCACACGATGCGGTGGGTTTGGGTGCGTTCCGGCATCTCCCGTACGGGCTTGCCGAACCCTCGGGCCGGGGGCGGCTCCACACCTCCCCGTCCCGATCCAGCGGCCTTCGCCGCGAACCGCCGGCAGCATCTCGAGCGGGCGACTACCAGGGCCCGTGATTCCGGCTCTCAGCGAGAACCTGAACCAGGCCCCTGAACAGGCCGTTGAAGCGCGATCCGCTCGACGGGCGGAAGAAGCCGGTACAAGGCCTGCTGCCCTCACGAGGGTGGTTCTCACCCCAGGTGGAGTGTGGAGGCGCGGGCGGGCGGGGACCGGCGCGGTACATAGCCCGTGCGTCCCTGGGGAATGAAGCCCGTCAGACCCTTACGGCGGGGCACCCACCGGCCGCGCGCGGGTGTTCCTGCCCTTCACGGAGTGGAGAGTGCGTGTCCGACACGGTCATTGAGGTCACCGACGGCTCGTTCGCCACCGATGTCCTGAAAGCCCCCGGCCCGGTCCTGGTGGACTTCTGGGCGGAGTGGAACGGACCGAGCAAAATGATCGCGCCCCTTCTCGACGACGCCGCTGCGGCGTACGCCGGAAGGCTCACCATCGCCAAGCTCAACATCGACCAGAACCCCGCCACGGCCCCGAAGTACGACGTCAGGGGCCTCCCCACGCTCCTGGTGTTCAAGAACAACCAGGTCGTAGCGACCAAGGTCGGGGCGCTGTCCAAGGGACAGCTGGAGGAATTCCTCGACGCGAACCTCTGACCCACAAGGACCGGAATCTCAGGAGGTCCCCGTCTCCATACCGTTCTCGCCGCGCTGATCCCCTGGCCGCCCTCTGCACCGGACTGGTCGTCGCCGCACCGGCCCACGCCCACGCCGGTGACCTGGTCTGCCTGCCGCCCACCAGCTCGTCCGTCACGTTCAGCCCCCCGCTGACCACCACGCCCCAGGACGTCCCCGTCACCACGAACAACCGGTTCGGCCCGTGCACCTCCACCAGCGTTCCCAGCACTACTTCCACACCTTCAGCGGCACTTTCCACGTCCCGGGCCGCAGCTGCCTGACCCTTGGCGGGTCGGGGTCCTCGGCCTCCACCATCACCTGGAACACCGGGCAGACCAGCACCCTGTCCCCGCACTACACCACCACCATCGCCGGAGCCCTCTACACCTCCGTCCTCACCGGAACCGTCACCGGCGGGCTGTTCGCCGGCGACACCGTGATCAGCAATCAGACCGGCCCGCCACCGACGTCCTGACCTGCACCCTGGGCCTGGGCACGGTCCCCGGCCTCTACAGCGTGGGGACGATCACCTTCGTCTGACCTGCTGGCATTGACGCGGATCGCCGCCCGGGCCGTCGCCGCTCAGACCGTCCCGGGGGCGCCGCCGGGCAGGTGTTCCGCAAGACCGGGCCGGGTGACGGACCGGTGGGGCTGCCGGACCGGGGCCCAACCACGGTGACGGTCCGGCAGCCCAGGAGCGCGGTGCCGAGATGCGCCCCGCACTCCTTGAGGGCGCGTGCGGGGCCCGGGGGGGGGCCGTGCCCGCACCACACGGTCAGCGGGCGGGTCAGGCGGAGCGGCGGGCGAGGACCGCCCATTCCGCATCCGCCCGGCCGGGCACGGCCCTGCCGTCGTTCTCCCACCGTCCGGAGAGCTCGGTGAAGATCGGCTCCAGCCCGGGACGCGGAACTGTTTCGCTGCTGGCGCGCTGCACACCGATGACGGGCGTGCGCCGCTGCGTCGTGGTCACGTCCAGCTCAACGGCGTCCGGGCCGTCCGGGTCACCCACGCGCCAGACCGGAGTTGACGGCCCGCAGCACGGCACGGGCCTGGCCGGAGTCGATGAGTCAGGCCGCCGCACCGCTGTGAGGCCGGTCTTCCTGCCGGGCCTGGTCGACGTGGCGTCCGAGGAAGAGGGCTGTGTACTCGATTTCCTGCTCGGTGGTGGTGGAGTAGTCGATGCGGCCGGTGCGGTGGCCGGGCTCCCGGTACAGGCAGCGGGCCAGGCCCCGGCACACGAGATGACGGCGCCGGTTGGGGGTTGTGGTGCCGGCCGGGATGACGATCGCGGTGCCGCCGCCGGGCCTGGACTCCAGCGCCCCGTTGATGATGCTGTCGTTCTCGGCCCTGTTCTCGTATAGCTACGGCCAGGTGGCGTGTAGCGGTGAGTGACTACACGGGGCTGCGGTCGCACTGCTGAAGGGCGGCGAAGTTGGCGTGTGCTGTCTCAACGGCCTCCGGGTACGCCTGGGTCTTCTCGTGCTCGGCGAGAGCCCGGTAGATGCTGGCGACGGACGGATTCTGTCCCTTGCGCTTGCCGGTGGGGATGATCAGGGCGGGCTGGATCTGCTCGACGGATTCGCCGAGCGCCTTGCGCCGCAGCACGGTGTGCAGCATGTCGTCGGTGATGACCGGGGGCCGGCCGCCGTACTTGCCTTTGCGGGCCGCGGTCTCCAGACCCTCCAGCGTCGACTCCCGGATGTTCTCCCGCTCCGTCTCCGCCATCGCGGCGAAGAAGCCGAACAGGAGCTTGCCGGGGCCGGTGGGGTCGTAGATGCCGGGCAGCGGCCCGGCGAGCATCTCCAGCACCAGGCCGTGCTCGGTCAGATGGTCCGCGAGGGCGGTGAGCTCTGCCGCGTCACGCCCCAGCCTTTTCATCTCGAACACGGTGAAGATGACCCGGCAGTGCGGGGCGTGCGCCTTGATCTCCCGGGCGGTCTTCAGTGCCTCCTCGAACTGCGGGCGGACCTTGATCCGGGTGCTGATCTTCTCGCTGAAGATCTTGTCCCTGCCGATGCCGTGCTTAGCGAGCGCGTCCAGCTGCGAGTCGAGCTCCTGGCTGAGGTGCGAGCATCGGGCATAGCCGATGCGGATGTCCGCGCTCGGCAGACTGGGGTCGATGGCCGCGGGCACCGACTTGCCGGGCCGCCAGGGCTGCCCCGGCCCTCGGTTGGCCGGGGTCGGGACCCGCAGCTCCTTGGCCAGCTTCGGCACTTTGGTGAAGCGGCCGGTGTGGTACGCGCTCGTGACCGCCCCGCTGCGCGAGCGGCACGGCGAGCCGGGGGCGGCCTTGCACTTCGGGCACGGATGGCGCTCGACGAGATCGGCTTCGGGCTCAGGTCCGGCGGAAGGTTTTTGAGGGGCCGTCATGGATCCGAATTTTCGCACAACGCAAGTCGCAGAACCCCACTCCTGTCACTTTGAGTGCGAACGGGTTCTGAGAGTCAATCTGCTTCTTGACGGTCTTCGCCCGACTCTATTTGATCTTGCTCGGGCAAAGGGTCGTTTGTGAGAGACGGTCATCGAGGCTGCGAAAGCTTCGAGCGCCTTGCCCTGTGCCTCCGGAGCGTGATCCACGCGTCTCGGAGGCACGTTCACACGTCGCGGTGCCGCACGACGAGCACCGCGAGGACGACCGCGATCAGCGGCCAGAGCGCGTACACGGCCCACGAGCCGGGGACGGTGGCGCTGTAGGCGAGCGAGTTGGGGTCCGGCGCCCAGTTCTGGACCAGGCGCTTCCATGCCGTGACCGGCATCGCGTGGCTCACCGCGGCGGACCAGCGTGCGCTCTGCGAGAAGATCGGCGGCAGCATCACCAGGGTGAAGGCGCTGGTGACCATGGTGGTGGCGCTGTGCCTGATCAGAGCGCCGAAGCCGAGGCCGATCAGTGCGCAGACTGGGGCCAGCAGGGAGGATGCCACCAACGCCCGGAGCACACCTGGATGGGTGAGCGGAACCCCGGCCTGTTGTCCGTTCAGGATGGCTTGGGAGACCAGGAAGCAACCGGTGGAGATGACCGTACCGACCGCGGTCCAGAGCGCGGCGGTGACGACCGCCTTGGCCAGCACCACTGCACCACGCGCGGGGACGGCCACGGTGGTGGTGCGTATCAGGCCGCTGCTGTACTCGCTCACGACGGTGAGGGCGCCGACGCTGCCGGCGACGAGCATCAGCGTCATGTAGCCGGCCGCGGGGAACGCGTCGAATACGAGGAATCCCTGATCGGCCCTTGCTGCCGGGCTCATCGTCCGGAGTCTGTTGATCTCCGTCAGTGCCGCTACAGCGGCGGACCCGATGACAAAAAGGGTGGTGAGTGCGAGGGTCCACGGGGTGGAGCGCAGGGACCTTATCTTGATCCATTCGGAGACGAGCAGGTTGCGGAATCGGACGGCCGGCTCGGCGACAGTCACGGCCGAGATGGTCGGGGTGGCCGAGGAGAGTGTGGTCATCAAGGTTGTCCTGCCTGGTATTCGACGCTGCCGGCGGTGAGTTCCATGAAGGCCTCCTCCAGTGAGGCGGTTCGGGTGGTCAGCTCGTTGAGCAGGATCCGGTTCTCGAAGGCGAGCGCTGCGATCAGGTCCGCCGGCAGCCCGGTCACGGCAAGCTTCTCGGCGTCCGCCGACCCCTCCGGCTCGACCGACGCCCCCGCGGCGGTCAGCACCGCCGTCAGCTCGGCGGTCTGCCGCGTGCCCACCACGACGCCGAGGCGGGTGCTGCGTGCAGCGAAGTCCCGTACCGACTCGGCGGCGATGAGCCGGCCCCGGCCGATGACGACGAGCTGGTCGGCGGTGTTCTCCATCTCCGACATCAGGTGGCTGGAGAGGAAGACTGTACGGCCCTCGGCCGCCAGGCGCCGGAAGAGGCGGCGCATCCAGAGCACGCCTTCCGGGTCCATGCCGTTGACCGGCTCGTCGAACATCAGCACCGGCGGGTCGCCGAGCAGCGCGGTGGCGATCCCGAGCCGCTGCTTCATGCCGAGCGAGAAGCCGCCGATGCGGCGGGGCGCGGCCTCGGCCAAGCCCACCTCGTGCAGCACCTCTTCCACCCGGCGTGGGGAGATCCCGTTGCAGTGGGCCAGGGCGGACAGGTGGGCCGCGGCGGTGCGTCCGCCGTGGACCTGGCCTGCGTCGAGGAGGGCGCCGACGTGCCGCAGCCCGCGCGGGTGGCTGCGGAAGGGGACACCGCTGACTGTGGCACCGCCGCCGGTGGGCGCGTCCAGTCCGAGGATCACCCGCAGGGTGGTGGTCTTGCCGGCTCCGTTGGGGCCGAGGAATCCGGTGACCTGGCCCGGTCGCACCATGAAGGACAGCTGGTCGACGGCGGTCTTGTCGCCGTAGCGCTTGGTGAGTTCGTTAACTTCAATCACAGGGACAACCCTGCCGGGAGGGCCCCGTCCGGTCATGGGGCCGTGGGCGGCAATCGCGCGGCCGGGTTCGCCCGTGGGCGTACGTCCGCGGGCCGATCCCCCAGGGGCGGCAGCTGGATACTCTCGCGGGATGGACGCCATACCGACCACCCCGTTGCCCTCGCGCGTCGCGCAGCGCGGTCTCCCTCTTGAGAGGCCACACCAGCGATGACGAGAACGAAGACCATGGCCTGGGTGGGAGGCGCCCTATATCTCCTCGCGGTGGGGCTCCTCATCGGAGGCGCGCCGCGGGCTTCGGGCACCGTCCACGGTATCGGGGCACTGCTTGCCGCGAGTCTGCTCGTCGGTGTGCTGCGACGCATGCCGCTCCTGGCGCTATCCATTGCGCTCTTCGGATCCACCGCCGTGGTGGTGGGCGCCCCGAGCTCCGCCCGTGCGAGCCTGTCGGCTTCGCCCCAGGGCCAGTTCCTGTCGTATCTGGCCGTGGACCTCGTCCTGGGCTTCATCGTCGCCACCTGCGCGCGGCGAGCCTCGATCGTCGCCGTGGCCGGATCCCTCATCGTCCAGCTCCTGATCATCGGCGGCTACGCGCACGGGGACAATCTGATCGTCAACGTCGTGATCGCCCTCCTGGCGATGGCAGCGGCCTGCACCGTCGGACTGCTGAGCCGTGAGCGCCGCGAGCACGCGGTGGCACTGCGTTCACAGGAGGTGGCCGAGGCCGTGATCGCCGAACGGCTGCGGATCGCCCGGGAGTTGCACGACATGGTCGCGCACAGCATCGGCATCATCGCCATCCAGGCAGGGGCGGCGAGCCAAGTCATCCGGACCCGGACCACGGAGGCCGGTGAGGCACTGCGGGCCATCGAGGCCACCAGCAGGGAGACCCTGTCGGGCCTTCGGCGCACCTTGGTGGCACTCCGTCAGGCAGACCCGGGTGCGGCGGCCTCGGGAGGGCAGGCAGCCCTCGCACCCTCGCCAGGTCTGGCAGACATCGACCGGCTGGCGGCGGCCACGGCCGACACGGGTGTCCATGTGGATGTGCGCCGCAGCGGGGAAGAGCGCCCCCTGCCGACCGACATCGACCTGTCCGCCTTCCGTATCGTTCAGGAGGCGCTGACCAACGTGGTCCGCCACGCGGGCACCGGACGCTGCCGGGTGCTCATCGACTACGGGGCGACCACGGGCTCCGGCCCGCCACCCACGCTTGGCACGGGCGTACCTGGCTTCGGAGCGGATGCGGGCTGCAGGTTGCGCGCAGGCCCTTTCGAGCGCACCTTGCTCTGAGCGCGGCGTCAACCGTCGTGCTGACGAGGGACTGGCGGGCGGCCGGAGCGTCTACCGCACCGCAGGCCCTGTGGCTTCGGAGTTCTCTCCGGACGTTCCTTCAGCTTGTTCTTTAACCTCCGCCCCTACTCTGACGCTCCCCAAATTGGGGTGACCATGGCGAGCTGGTCCGACACACTGGTTCGATGCGGCGCGAT
>NZ_JBEZYG010000052.1:0-19517 GCF_040638385.1 Streptomyces sp. NPDC026589 | reverse complement strand
CCGAGTTGATCACGGACCTCGCCAGATATGCGCATACCACACCAACGAGTTGAACCGTGGGAAGCAACACCTTGATTCTCTGCGAGCCCTTAGGCTTCCAGCTCCGGCATACCGTCCTCGATCCGGCCGACGAAGATCACAGCGCCCCTTCCGCGATCGTGACGGGAGGACACCCTCGGATACGCCCAGGAAGCAGCCCGATCGACAGTTGGCAATCGGGCCGAGGACCGCCACCGCCCGCATTACACGAGCGGGTCCGGGCCGGGCCAGGTGGTGTACTCCTCGGCCGACGGATCCTGCCCTGGCGCTGCCACAACCAAGTCGCATGATTACGCGACAAGTAATCAGTAAGGGGCTATTCCCTGCGAGCCCACCGCCTGCCACCAGCATGATGCGTTGTCATATGACTGCCAGGTTGACCCGTTCATCTCGTTGTACCCATCAGGGGAAGGCAGGAAAATGGGCAGGTTCAGGTACAGAGCCACGGCGTCGGCCATCGCGCTGGCCGCCTTGGGATCGCTCGTGGCCGCGGGAGGCACAGCCCACGCCGAAGCGGGCCAGGACAACATCAGCATGCTGAAGCAGGAGAAGACCCAGTGGTGCTGGGTCGCTTCCGGACTGACCATCGCCAAGTTCCAGGGCTTCGGCTCCACACAGACCGACTTCTGCGACCGGGCCCAGCCCCAATACGGTTGCAACAACCAGCCCGCCACGCTCGGCGACATGGCCAAGGGCTGGAGCAGCCTCGGCATGACCCACACCGGCTCCGGCCTGAGCAGCGCTGCCACGTTCAACCAGGTGTACACCGACGTCAAGGCGGCCCGGCCGATCGGTGCCCGCATCGGGTGGACGTCCGGAGGCGGCCACATGAACGTGGTCTACGGCTTCGACACGTCGAACAACAGGATCGCCGTGGCCGACCCGTGGCCGGACACCACCACGTACACGTGGTGGAACTACAACGACTACGTGAGCAACGGCTCGTCCAAGTGGACCCACTCCCGCATCGGTATCTCCCGCTAAGGCAGGCGACATGAGCGACACCAGCGGAACCAAGAAGTCCAGCAAACGGGCAGCCTCTCGCTCCTCCCGTCTGTCCCTCGTCATCGCAGTGAGCGCATCCGCGCTACTGTCCGTCGCCGGTCCGGCACACGCGACCCCCGCCAAGGACCCTCTCCCGGCCGACATCCCCGACTACCAGGCCGCCCTCGACGCGGTGAAGTCAACCGAGGTCCGCAACACCGTCTGCAACTTCCTGCGCACTCCGGTACCCACCGACAGTGCCGACGGGCCGGTGCAGACGATCCCCGAAACAGCCGAGCCCTGCCAGGGCCTCCCAGCCTTCACGATCAAAGACCCGGTGGCACTGAACGAGATCACCCCCGAGTTCGTCGCGGGCACCGCAAAGCCACTGCCCACCGACGCGATCAAGCTGACACAACTGGTCTCCTCGCTCAGCGCCACCGTCAACGGCCGCAACGCCACCGTCATGCTCGCCCCCACCCAGGGCGGTGGCTGGCACCTGGCAGCCGTACGCGACGGCGACCACGACGCCACATACGCCAGCAAAGCCACCCTGGGCACACTGGTCTTCACCGAACCGCAGATCCGCGGCTGGTACCAGCTCAAACTCACCAACGTCGAGCCCCTCAACGACCAGGCCCGGCAAGGACTCGGCGGCCAGGCATCGGTGTCACTCAGCGACTACCAGAAACTGGTCAAGGCCCGCTACGCCGACAAGCTGCCCGGCTCGGAGTACGACACCACCGGCTACTCCAGCGGCTACAGCCTCCAGCGCACGCAGGACGACACCCCGTCCACCACCCTGCTTCTCGCCAGCGGTTCCGGCACCGCACTGGCCCTCGCGGGCGGAGCCGCCCTGCTGCACCGCCGCCGACGCCCAAGTACCCGCTGAACTAACCCTGTACGCCCTCGCTCCGGCCCGGCCCGGCCCGGCCAGCCGGGCCGGGCCGGAGCGAGGGCGTACAGACTGATGCCGGCCGTCCCGGACCCGCTATGAGAGGCGGTGTCCGGCAAGCCGGGTTCCCAGACCTGGTCCGAGAGCGTGCGCATCACCTGCTGCAGCCCGGAGGTCGAGGCTGCCCGTAAGGCACAGAACGAGCGGATCTACGCTCCACGGCGCGAGCCCACCGAGAAGGCGAAGACGGAGAAGGAAGTCTTACGCCGCACTGTCCACCGCAGCAGCGAGCGGTCGGCCAACTTGCACGTTGCTGCGGCCGAGCTGCCATCGACCGGGCGCGACCTGGTGGAAAGCGGGGAAACGGTGCAGGAGACGGCCGAGCCCTGCCATCTGCCGCCGGTGCGGCTCCGAAGGCGGTGAAGACAGCTTCTGAAGGATCGCGGTCCGGGTCAGTGGCTCTGGGGAGCGTCCACCCACCGGGCGAGTGACCTCCTCATCCCGCACACGCGCGAATCAGAAGCGGGTTCCGAGGGAGGCGGGGGTGAGGTGTTTGTTCAACTATTCGTTGAACGTCCCGGTAACCATACAGTCTCCATTGTGAAGGATACTGGTTGGATACCTTCCATCGCAGAGGGCCATGACGTACTGGCCGCCATTTCCGACGTTGTGTGGTTTTTTGTCACAGCCCTTATCCCCGCCGTCCACGGTCTTCATTACGCGATCCCAGCCGTTGCTGTTGATGTACGAGTTATAGAAGAGTGCGCCGTACACACCTTGCCCGTTCTTTGCTGTGTCACAGATCTTGAAGACGTCGCCGTCGTCGATGAAGGTCATCGTTCCTACAGCGATTTCAAGAGTTATGTTACTCAGCACTCCGACCTCATCCGTTTGTTGGGCAATGGCCGGGTAGGTCGACGTGAACAGCATGGTGGCGGCAGCGGCGCCTACTGCCGCAGCGCGAGCGAGCTTGGATTTGAGCATCATCTTCTCCCCTTGCGGACCGGACCCCGCCGGTCCACCTCATCGAGCGAACAGTCAATTCCCTTGCTTCTGCCAATGCGAGAGGTAAATTCTCCTGCCCGCAGAATGTCTTCGCCCCGACGCTGACAGTGACGCGCAGGGCCCGTCAACAGGTTTCGTCGACGATCCGGCGAATTCCAGGCAGAAAACCAGCGTCCACCTTCTGTTTCGATCTACCGCTTCTGACTGAATCCATGGTGGCGGAGACGTGCGTGTCAGGGCTACGTTTCGGCGAGGACCGAAACGTAGATGAGAGGGGTCAGCTGATGATGCGAATCCATTTTTCGGTGGACGATATCGCCCGCACGAGGCTTGTTGCGGCTCCGAGCCGGTTGGCGGTGACCACGTTGAGTATGTTGTCCCTGGCGCATCCGAAGCCGGCGCCGGTCGGTTCCTGGCGTTGGGCCGTGCGCAGCGAGCTGAGACATGCGGACTCTGCCCGGCATCTGGTGACTGCTGTCTGCGCACTCGACGGCCCTGTTCCTGCGTTCCTCCTGAGTGGCCGCCAGGGGCGGGATCTGGAGGATGAACTAGAGCAGCTGCTGTCCACGCCGCTGAGGACTCTGCGGGCGAACATGAGACATGTCGCTGACTGGGGAGGTCTGCCGGGTCCGTTACGGCATATCACCGAAGGGAGGGGGAAAGCTCTTCAGGCGCTGGCAGGGTCCATCCGCGACTACCACCGCGTAGCCATCGGTCCCCACTGGTCCGCTGTTCATGCCTCGCTCAGTGCGAACCTGGCAAAGCAGGCCCGGGTGCTATCCGAAGGCGGTGTCGAGCAGCTCCTGAGTGGGCTGAATCCCCAGATGCGTTGGAGGTCGCCGGTGCTCGAAGTGGACAGCCCGTTCGACATCGACTACCGCCTCAACGGACGGGGGCTGCTGCTCGCGCCCAGCCCCAGTGCCTTCCCCTCGTATGTGCCGTGTGATCCGCTGGATGAGCAACCGACACTCCACTATCAAGTCGGCGAAGACTGCACCTTCCGGGCCCATTCGGCAGCTCAGACGGGTTCGTACCCAGCGCTGGGTACGCTGCTGGGCCATAGCAGAGCCGCTGTGCTGGAGATATGTGCTGAAGGCGGTACAACTGGCCAGCTGGCCAAGCGGAGCGGGCTCTCCCTCTCCAGCGTCAGCGAGCACCTCACTGCCCTACGCCACACTGGCCTCATCACCACCCTCTCGATCGGCAGAACCCGCCACCACGCGCTCACCGACCTCGGCACCCAACTGCTGAGAGCCAGGTTCTGAAGGCGGAGACGAGCAGGTATCCCAGTCACAGTCAGATGAGCACGACTACGGCCCGACTCTCCTGTTCTTCAATAGCGACACGGTGGCAGTACCTTTGGGGACTGCTGTACGGATAGGTGACACCTGACCTGGCTTGCTGAGAGGCGGCCTGGAAGGATGTTGCAGTGCCCAAGCCGTATCCGAAGGAGTTCCGCGAGGACGTCGTGCGGGTCGCGCGCAATCGCGAGCCCGGCGTCACGCTGGAACAGATCGCCGCCGACTTCGGCGTCCACCCGATCACACTGTCTTACGTGACGCGGACACGGAGCACGTACCGTGCGCCGGACCGGATAGCCTCCGCCTGTTCCCGCAGATCCGCGTCGGTGAACCCGAGCAGCGCTTCATCCGCGGCCCGGCGCAGCAGCGGCAGGATCTCCGGGCCGGGCCTTCCCCGGTAGGTGTCGGCCAGCTCGGCGAACGCCTCCTGGTACGGCGGGCGGCGCATCCGGGCGCTGGTGCTGGCGGCGAGGAGCCGCCCCAGATCTCGGCTGCTCAGGTTGATCTCGCCCATGTGCCCGCTCCGCTCGCTCACCGGCCTGGCCACTCCGGCACCTGTCTTCGACGGTACGAGCGGGGACTGACAATCCAGCCCGGCATCTGCGGTCCCGGTCGGGAGCGCCTGCTACGCCGACCCGAGGGCGGCCCGGCGGAGCGGGCATTCCCACGTGCGGGCGGGTCAGGCGGCCGGGGTGTAGCGGACGATGGTGTCCTCGCACGGTCCGTCCGCGTAGACCTTCAGCGCTTCCAGCTCGCGGTCGTCCGCGGTGAGCTGCCAGCGGAGCTTGGTCGAGACCCACTCTGAGATGTACCGGCACCCGGCGTCCAGAGACGGCGGCATCCAGTCGGCCGGGTCCTGGTCGGACTTCTGCCGGTTGGAGCGGGCCGTCACCGCGACGAGGGACACGTGCGCGCCCTGGTCGTTCGCGTACGCCTCCCGCCTGGTCGCGGTCCAGGCGGAGGCACCGCTATCCCACGCCTCGGCGAGCGGCACCATGTGGTCGATGTCCAGGGACCCGGCGCTGGTGACCTCCTGGCCGTCGTAATAGCTGACCCAGGTGCCGCCGGTCAGCTTGCAGCCGGCCCCCACGGTCGGTGCGACGACTGCCTCGGCGATGAGGACCTCGTTGCGGGTGTTGCACCCGTCGGACTTGTCGGCGCCGGAGTTCCAGTGCTTGAACTTGCTGCGGGTGTAACCGGTGCGGCCCTCTTCGGTGACCTGTACCAGGCCGACCGCGTCGGCCAAGGTCGTCACCTCAGCAGCCGGAGCGGCCTGAACGGCGGGAGCGGAGAAAAGGGACACAAGGGCGAAGGAAAGTGTGCTGAAACGTACGAAGTTCTTGATCACCAACGTGTTCTACCGGGCCACCCTGCCCTCCGCGAAGCCCGGGGACCCGGCTGTCACCCGCGCGGGGGAGTAGGTTCACCGCAGGAACGCTTCCTCTGCCCTGGCGCCCGTGCCCGCAACAGTCCGGTCCGCCCGCTGAAGCCCGGTCAGGCCGATGCGGGTCTGCGGCGTACCGCAACGAGGTGCTCAGGTGCTCTCGGCTTTGGTGACGTTCTTGATCAGGGTGGCGGTGACCGCTTCCTCGGGTCCCGGTGCCGGCTTGAAGGTGGCGAGCTTCTCTGGCGTCATGGGCCCGGTGGGCACCATGACCTGCATGGTCGCGATGACACCTCCGACGCGTACAACGGTCACCAGGGTCCAGGCGAAGCCACTGCTGCCCAGCCGGGACAGGGTCCGGTACCGCAGCGCGTCGTCCCCGAGGTCCGGGACCTTGACCACCTCGCTCGTGACGGACGACTTTCCAAACTTGTTGCTGAACCTGAACCGGCCGCATGCCCCGACGGCCTCGCGCAGGTGCGTCATGCGGGCCCGGGCGGCCTCTTCCGGATAGCTCATCAGGCTGGTGCTCCGGGGAGAGATGGACGTCCCGGCCGGGTACATGATCGACGAGGCGGCGGCAGCCTCCTCACCGTCACCCGAGATGGCCTCCTTCACATGCCGGCAGACCTCCGGGGAGACGGTCTCCTCGGCGTCGAAGGAGGATTCCGGTGCAGCACCGTCCCGCGAACGGCCATCCGTGATCTCGAAACCGACAGCCTGCTCCGAGGTGAGCAGCGCGGCCTTCAGCTCGACAGCGGTCAAGGGTCCGGAGCGCTCCGACTTGTCGGCCGCCGTGCTCGCCGCGGTACGAGGCTTTCCTCCGGCGTCGGCACGCTCGGGACTCTCCCCGCACGCTGCGGTCAGTCCGACCGCCGACAGCAACGCCGCCGTCGACACCAGTCTTCGTCCACTCCTGCGCACCATCAGGTCCCCACCCTCGAATTCACACTGATCACCCGCGTACAGGCGAACCGTATTGCGCCTGAGACCATCCGTCCTCGTGCGGCACGCCTGGCCCAGTAGCGGCTGGCAGATCCGTAGTTGGTCCGCCTGGCCAGGTAGTCGGACAACACGTCAGTGGAACCAGGCGACAAGGCGTACGTTCTCCGCCCCGTGGACTTCGCTGAGGGTGCGCATGACGCTCCAGACCCGGCCCCAGGCGGTGTCGATTCCCGCAGCCGAGGCGCGGGTTCGTGTGCCTGAGATGTTGGTCTCCTGCCAGTCCGTGGCATTCAGCTCCGCCCAGGTCAGCCAGGTGGTTCCGTACACATCGGGGGAGTCGCCGTAGCCGGCGAACTCTTCTCGCAGGCCATCCGAGGCGTCATCCGGGAAGCCCCGGTCCTCGGCCAGGGGGCGGAATCCATAGGAGTTCCGGACACCGAAGAGGCAGGCCAGGCCGTCGTAGGCGTAGCCCTGATTGAGGAGGTAGAGGTCGATGCCGGCCTCCCACACGGAGTCCTCGTCGTTGAGGCCCCATATACGGGCTCCTGGCCGGCATTCGATCATTCCTCTGACATCGGTCGACATGAAGAGATCGTGCCTCCGCAGGCCGGAAGCCAGCACCTCCTTTTCCTCGCTCGCGCGGGGTCCGGGCGGGCCGCGACTCAGTCGCGCTTGCACCGTTTCAGCCAACTAGGACGCTCAGTGGCCAGCCGCGACGCTAGGTCACGGCAGGAGCGTGTGACCGGTCGCGGTAGATGACACCAGCGGACCCCGCCGAGCAGGCGCGCTCCTCCCCTTCGGTCTCGATAGGTGGCACCGGTTGGTCATCGTTGTTGGCACCTGCACGAGTTGGTCGGCCGACCTGACACCGGCGTTGAGCTGTTCCTCCGGCAGGCACCTTGCTCAGCTCGACGCGATCGAGCGCGACGGTGCGGGCCGCCGGGCCGAGTAGGTGCCGGGATTGGGTCGTGTCGGCGATCAGCCGCCGTGGAGCCCCCACTCGTCGAGGCCGCCGTACACGTGGGCTTCCAGGCATTGTGGAGCGTTCATGCCGAGGGCCTCGCCTCGGTAGAGGGCGATGAGCGAGTCCTTGCCGCGCCACCACGTGTCCGTCACGCCCTGTACTTCAGGCACCGGCTCGAAGCCGGCGAGATCCAATGACTCGACGGCCTTCCCCTTGATCCTTGTCACGGTCTTGGCCCGGCGACCGGCATGAGCGGCGAGCGCCAGGGACTCCACCCATCCGTCCGTGCTGGCATGCAGCGGTGTCCAGCGGTAGGCGTCGATCCCGAATGAGCCGTCGGGACCGATCATGAATCCGTAGGCCATGGACACCCGGCAGTCCCCCGCCGGAAACGACCAGCCCTCAGCGGCCGAGCCTTCGGGACAGTCGGCGTCCAGGATGCGCGGACCGCCCTCGTAGAACGGGGCGGGCGGCAGCGCGAGACCGCCCCAGCGGTCCTGGAAGGCCTCGGCCCGGTCGATCTCCACAGCCGGGATCCCGTACTCGATCCACCACTCCCGGTGCTGCCCGAGGCCCTGCCGGGGAACACGAACGCCGTCCACCTCGATGAAACTTCTGGCCCGATCGGTCAGGCCCGAAGGCGCGACCGGGATGGGCGATATAGGAGTGGCGGCCGTCATGATGCCGGAGTCTAACGACAGGGTGAGGTCGCGCTCCGGGGGTCAGACGTTGCGACCAAGTGCCATCTATCGCAACGAACCACAGAGCGAGCGGCTGAAACCATGACGCCCCAAACTCGCGCGTTCGAATTAATGTTCGATACAGTCAAGGTGTAGGCGGTCAATTGGTACTACTTTGGGGGTGTCTGGGCGGAGGGTGTCATGCGAGGAAGCGTCCCTCATCTGCACGTCAGTAGTGGGTTTTCGGCCCGCTACGGTGCCTCGCATCCGCATCCGCATGCGCTCATCGCCCGGGCCGCCGAGCGCGGGATCGGGACGGTGGCGCTGACCGACCGCGACATGGTCACCGGCACGGTGCGCTTCGCGAAGGCCGCCGCGGCGGCCGGGGTGAGGCCGGTGTTCGGCGTCGATCTGGGCGTCGCCCCCCTCGTGCCGCCCGCCGACGTGCGCCGCCGGACCCCGGTGCGCACTCGCCCAGGAGAAGACGGGTCTGCGCTGGTTCGCGGAGCGCGGCCGGGTCCTCTCCCTGAGCGCCGGGTTTCTGGCGGGCGTCGGCATGGCCATCCAGTCCATCCCGGCCCGGGCGCCGGTGCCGTTCCTCCCCACGGACGACGTGGCCGCGTGGGTCCTCGCACAGCTCGCCGTCTGGGCCTTCCTCTCGCTGCTCTCCGCAGCGTGGCCGGGCGAGATGACCCGGCGCTGGAGACGTTTCAACGAGCACTGCCGGCAACGGGCCGAGGCCGAACTGGCGAGAGTCTCGCCCGCGACGCTCGACGCGGTACGCAGGAGGGAATTCGCGCCCGTCCTCCCGCAGGCACCACGCGGGAGCCGAACCCCGGGCCGTATCGACGGTGAGGGCCCGGGCGACGGGGGCAGCTGGGCCAACGACGTCGACACCCACTCCTGCGGCAGCGGGGGCGGCGGGGGCGGCGACTGAGACCTGTTCCGGGAATGAGCATGAGGCTCACGCAGGCGCGATGGATGCTCGCGATCCTCGGCTGGTGCGGGCTCTTGGGCGGTAGCAGCCGCAATGTCCAGGACGGCAACAGATGCCGGGCGTCTTGGGCACCCTCACGGCGATGTCAGCCTCGCTCAGGCTTGGCATGGTGGGCTCGGCGGTGGCGGTGGCGGTGCCGTAGCGCAGGCGGGCCTTGAGGGTGAGTTGCGGGTCGGACGCCGCCAGGATGCGCCTGACGAAGCGGGGGCCGGCGGATGTCCAGTCGCGCAGGTATTCGGGTGCTCGCGCAGCTCGAACTTCCGTCGTCGTAGTCACCTAGGGCCTGTATCGAAAGTGGATCTTGGGCTGTGGATGATCACGGTTCATGGGTCGGGGAGATCTCACGGACGAGCAGTGGGCGGTGCTGGAGCCGCTGTTGCCGAAGGGTGCCAGGTTGGGGCGGCCGCCCGTCTGGCCTCGGCGGCAGCTGATCGACGGCATACGGTTCCGGGTCCGGACCGGCGTTCCGTGGCGGGACGTGCCCGCCGAGTACGGACCGTGGAGCCGGGTCTACGACCTGTTCCGCCGGTGGCAGCGCAACGGCACCTGGCACCGGCTTTTCACCCGTCTCCAGTCCCTGGCCGATGCGGAAGGTGCGATCACGTGGGACCTGAGCGTCGACTCCACAGTGTGCCGCGCTCATCAGCATGCAGCCGGGGCCTGTAGGCAGGGCGACCTGTAGAAGGAGCCGCCTGGTGGTACATCCACCGAGCCGGTCGATCACGGGCTGGGACGGTCGCGTGGCGGGTTCACGACCAAGCTACACCTGGCGGTCGAGCAGGGGCAGAAGCCGATGTCGATCGTGGTGACGGCCGGGCAGCGCGGGGATTCACCGCAGTTCGAGGCGGTGTTGGACAAGGTCCGCGTGCCCCGCATCGGTTCGGGACGGCCTCGCGTCCGCCCCGACAGCGTGCGGGCCGACAAGGCGTACGCCTCCCGCAGGAACCGGGCTTACCTGCGTCGGCGCGGGATTCGCTGCACCATCCCGGACAAGGCCGACCAGGCCCGCAACCGCCGAAGGCTCGGTTCCCGCGGCGGCCGGCCGCCGCGCTTCGACCCGCTCGACTACCGCGAGCGCCACGCGGTCGAGTGCGGGATCAACCGCCTCAAGAGGAACCGCGCTGTCGCCACGCGGTACGACAAGCTCGCTGTCCGCTACGAGGCGACAGTCCTGGTCGCGGCGATCAATGAGTGGCTGTGATCCTTCACCGAAAAGGCATCGGGGTCCACGGCAACGCCTCGCGCCATCCCTGTCGATCGTGAGCCCAGTCCATCATCACCTTGGCGGTCGACTCTTCCGGGCCGAACACTTCATGGACCCTTGGAACATGGGCCTGGTAGTGCTCCTTCGCACTGCCTTCGCGGTACTCGACCCGGTAGCTGAGGTCATCGTTCAGGTACACCTGAATGTAATGCTGATCCGCAGGCTCCAGATCGAGTCTGTCCAGGATTACAAACCGGTGCGACAGGCTCATCTCGGCCAACAGGTCGTGCAGGGCCTCCTCGGTCGGGTCGTCCACGGTACGGCCGCCCGCATCAACTGCACGCAGTAGTGGCTTCAGCATGCACGCGACTGTACCGATCCAGAGGGCTCAACTGCCCAGCGGTCCACTCAGCAGGAAACCACCAACACGACCACTTGCCCAGAGATGTAACAAAGCCCTACTAGGGCCTGTTGCGGTCCGGTCAGTTTCGCCGGAGGTTGCACGCGCTCCGCTTCGGATGGGTATGAGGGCGAATGAACTCGCGTCGTGCATCGGCTACGTTCCGCCCAGCCGGACCAGTCCGTCAGTTGCCCAGCGCTGATGTTTAGTCCAGTCCCTCCACACCTGCGGGAGGAACTCAGCCGCTACTGGCGGATCGTGGGCGGAAGGCCGAATGGGTGGCAGCGGCCCGGTTATGCCCGTGCGCTCGGCGGTCTCTGCGAAGCCGCACCGTCGGAGCGGCCGAGGGGATACATGCTCTGGTGATCTTGTCGATCCCCCGGAGGCAGGACAGATCTTCCGGTCGAAGGGTTGTCTGCCAGGCTGCTTCCATCCTTACCTGGCAAGTGGGTGGGAATTGAAACCTTGACTCACTGGCTTGTTTGCTATTAAGACAAGCGTTCACGCGCTCTATTGCCTTACCCGATCACCCAGGATGGCCGCACCAACGGTTCGAAGAAAGGTGTTCGGCATGGCGGATTGGTTGAAGGTCGCGGGCGGTCTCTCGGCTATCTCGGCAGGGTCCAGGACGACGGTGTGGGGTGTGAACGCGGCGAGCGCGATCTACCACCACACGAACTACGACGCCAACCCCTGGATCAACATCCCCGGCGGGCTGAGCGACATCGGCGCGGGCGTCGACGGCACCGTGTGGGGCGTCAACGGCGGCCACCAGATCTTCCGGTACGCCGGAGATCAGGGTGCCTCCAACCCGTGGACCCACATCAACGGCAGCCTCGTCCGTATCGACGCCGGCTCCCGGACGAACGTGTGGGGGGTCGACTCCGCCGACGCCATCTACCGCTACACGAACCACGACGCCAACCCCTGGATCAAGATCCCCGGGGCGCTGAGCGACATCGGCGCCGGGGCCGACGGCACCGTGTGGGGCGTCAACAGCGGCGGTCAGATCTTCCGGTACACCGGGGACCAGGACAGCGCGAACCCGTGGAAGAACATCACCGGCGCCCTCAGCCGGATCGCGGTGGGCTCCCGGACCAACGTGTGGGGCGTCAACGCGGCCGGAGCCATCTACCGGTACACCAACAACGACGCCAGCCCGTGGGTCAACATCCCCGGCACCGCCACCGACATCGCCGCCGGCGCGGACGGCACCGCCTGGCACGTCAACAAGAACGGCGACATCTTCCGCTACACCGGCGACCAGCCGAGCTGACCCACTGCTGAGCTGTCCGTGTGGGCTCCGACCGCGAAAGGGGCCGGGGCCCATTCCGCGTAGCGTCTAGGTGTATTGGTCACGAGCGGGCTCGTCAGCGTGTCATCACGTGGGAAGGGTGAGCTTGTGCCGACCGGAATGGTGAAGCGGTACGACGAAAAGCAGGGCCTGGGGGCGATCGGGCCGGACAACGACGGGTCGGATGTCGCGGCCTCCGCCAGCAAGGTCGTCGGACCCGGAGAACTCGTGGAACGCGCTCAGGTCGAGTGCGACATCGAGGCGGGAGGCCGCGGGGGCCGCGTCGTGAACATCAGGGTGCTGTAAGGCCCCTGGGCAGGTCACCGCGGGATCATCAGCCTGGTGAATGCGCTGACCAGCCTCCCGGTCGTTGCACCCGGACTGAGGTTCGGGAGATCGCCGGGTCAGGTGACATGCTCTGGTGATTGAACACGTACGGTCATATTTTGGCCACGCTGCGCGTTGTGTCGCGCTCTAGAGATTGAGGCTCCATGAGCTTTCGGAAGCAATTCCGCTTCGGTTCCCGGCTTGCCGCCTGTGTTGCGGCGGTCGGGCTGGTGGTGTCGGCGGTGGGGCCGGTCCAGGCAGCCTCCGCTGCCGCCCCGGCGCCGCGGCTGGCGTCGGTCCAGATCGTGAAGAAGACCGCGACGGTGCAGGACTTTCAGCGGGTGACGGTGTACTGCCCGGGGGCGAAGTACGCCATCGGTGGTGGCGCCGAGGCAACGGCCCCCAGCGTCGGATACGACGCTGTGGGCCTGGTCGGAAGCTTCCCCGACACCTCCTACCCGGGGTCGGGCATGGCGTACGGGTGGGCCGCCAACGCCCGCAACTACTCCGGGGAGCCCAGCACTGTGACCGTCTGGGCGGTCTGTGCCGAGACGCCCCAGGGCTACGAGCTCGTGGAGACGCCAGTTGTCCAGGTCCCGAGCAACCAGCAGGTCACGGTGTCCTGCCCGGCGGGCAAGACCGCGCTCGGCGGCGGCGGCGAGATCCAGGGCGATGGCACCTCGCTCTCCAAGTCGTTCCCGAAGTGGACGGCGGCCGGGCAGCCGAGCCAATGGACGGTGGCCGGTCACGCCAGGAGCAACGGCACCGTCGGCGTCGCCGGCTACGCGATCTGCGCCGACCCCATTGCCGACGTCACCTGGACGACCTACACAGCAACCAAGCCCACTCCCTCCGGGGGGTTCCTCATGTGCCCGACCGGCCGGTACGTATCGGGGGGCGGCGCCTCGTCGAACGGGCCCGCGTCCGTCCTGTCCTCCTCCAGGCCCGGCCTGGC
Source organism: Streptomyces sp. NPDC026589 (assembly GCF_040638385.1). Taxonomy (NCBI): domain Bacteria; kingdom Bacillati; phylum Actinomycetota; class Actinomycetes; order Kitasatosporales; family Streptomycetaceae; genus Streptomyces; species Streptomyces sp. NPDC026589. The sequence continues at coordinate 6,143 of NZ_JBEZYG010000052.1, read as the reverse complement.
GAGCGAAGGCGCTACCCGCGACGGCTGGTGGGTCCAGGCAGGAGTCTTCAGCGACGATCCGTTCGCCACAGACCTCTACGTAATGTGCAGCACCCGGTAAGCGGCAGGAAGGGCTCCGGTGCGATGGTGCCGGGGTCCTCAACCTGTCCGGCCTCATCGAGCGGAAGACAGGCGCACCGGCGGATCGACGTCAGCGCGCTGTAGGCCGACGAGCTCCAGCCGGCTCTCGTCGGCGACCTGGCCGCCAGTCGTCGCCGAGGCGTAGCCGCCCGAGTAGTGCGCCATGCCGTGTACCGAACTGATCCGGCGCCACGGGGCCGACTCGTCGAAGTCCTTCAACAACAACAGGTTGAAGGGCACTTCGCGAGTCGACTCGTCGGTGTACCGAATCGATGCCGTAGGGGTGTTGCCCCTTACTGCGGCTCTTCCTCGGATGCAGTGTGGCCATACTGAAACGGTGCAAGAAGAACGCGCTGCCCAAACTGGAAGATCAATAGCAGTCAACAACTGACTGCCTACCGAGCGTTACTGTTGTCCATGATCATGCGGAAGTGACCAAACGGTGCCCATGATCACGCGGAACTGTCCACGGAACCGCGGAACCTACATCCTGAGCCCTTCGCGGAGTGAGGCCAGGTGCTGACCATGTCTCCAAGCGAAGACGCGTGCACGCATTTCCATCACGGGATACGACGGCTGTGCCGTCATCTGCTCTGGATGCTTTCGGTAATGGTAGACAACAGCCGGAAGGAGGGCCCCAGAGGCTCCTCCTGTTATCCCGACCAGGTAGGAATAATCTTCCCCTTGGGGAAGCGCGGCATATCCACCACTGCCCCTAACGAGGTCGGTACGGGTGATGGTCGATTCGGGTGCCGTACAGAATCGCCACACGTCGCCGGGTTCATGGAAGCCGGGAGGCGTGGGGCAGTGCCAGGTCGCCGTCGCACCGTTGGGGTGAAGGTCAGCGGACCAGCCGGCGCACCATCCCAGACCGTGAGCACGGGCGTGCTCGAGCCGGACGGACAACGATCCCTCCGGCAAGAGGTCGTCATTATCAGCCGTGGTGCACCAGGGTGTGGTGACCTCGTTCAACGCGAAGTTCCGCGCCGCGCCTGCGCCCACGGCTCGGGGCAGCGGCATCGCGACGACGCGCGGGTCCTCCCGCAGGACCGCGGGCAGTTCCGAGAGCGGCACGCCATCCAGCGCCAGGACCCACTGGAAGGGAACGCCCTGCAGCTGGAGACTCGCGTACAGCTCCAGCAGGTAGGGGACGCGCTCCGGGCGCAGCCGGGTAGGGGTGATGACCGCGACTTCAGCGGTGTCGAGAAGGGTCACAGTGGCGACTTCCTTATGGGTTTCGGGAACGGCGTCGGTGCGGTTGTTACGGCGGAATCGAAGCTCCCAGAGAGATCGGACACGAGGGCATTTCCCTATACCGGTAGCCGAAGACTGGAAGGATCAAATCCGGTCCGCTGCCCTGCATTCTTCAGCAATTCACCTGTGGATATCTTCCGCCGCCTCCCGGCGAATTCGGCGCTCACGCGAGTGCACGCCAGCACGGCAACAACCCGCTGCAACGTGACGGTAGACGGGAAGATGAAGAGCGGTGGGGTGCCGGGCCCTGCTGTGCCGTAGTGCGGCATCGCGATCGTGGCTGGTGGCCCGCTCGGCGGGACGAACACCCAACCGGCCAGGGGACGCGAGCCTGGGGCATACCGGATGGCTGTCCGATCTCGCCCTTTGCGCACGCGTCTCCGGCCCCCTCCGCGGCTGGCCCGCGGGCAGCCGCCGAGTGGGCGCATCGGCCTACTCGCTGACGGCGCGCCGCCGCGGCCGACCGTGTGACCCGCGGCCCTGTCCCGGGCGGCTTCCGTGGGGCCAGGGCGAGGTCAGCTGCGCGATCCGTACGGGGCCGGCCGCTCGGCCATGGTTGGCAGGGCCCGTACGTGGGCGCCCGCTGCGACCTGCGCGCGGAGGCGTTCGATCTCCTCGTGCTGGGCGGCAAGCCGCGAGACGGCCAGGGTCCTGAAGGCGGTCAGGTCTTCAATGCTTCCGTCGCGGGCTGCCACCCGCTTCTTGAGGTCGGCGTTCTCCTTCTTGAGGCGCTCGATCTGCGCGTCTTGAGGGTCGATGATCTGTCCGGCGTCACGAAGTTCCCGGATACGGCGCTCGAACTCCTCGGCAAGGTGCTGGTACGCACCGGGCCGTGTGGTGCCGTTGCGGTCCTTCTTCGGGTAGAAGCCGGTGCGCGTGACGCCGGCGAGCGCGGCAAGGGTCTTGACGTCGGTCTTGGCGCCGGGCGGCAGGTTCCCGCTCCTCCGGAGGTGGTACGGGAAGCCCGTCGGCCCCGCCCGGATCAACGCGCGAGGCCAACGAGACACACGCACGTTAGGAGGAGGCTGTTACATGGCCATTACCACGACACCGCACCTCACGAGGCCCGGGCGCGGCGCGTTCCGGAGGGGAGAGGCAGCGCGCGATCCCCAGGCTCCGACCGCACCCACTCCGCATTCGTCAGATCACCCCGCGCCATGCCGAGCGCCTTCGGGCCCGCGGCATCACCCCGAAGATCGCCCGTCGAGATGTCCCGTCGAGATGTCCCGTACGGATCGGGACTGGGTAAGACCCGCTGACACGCGCTGACATCTAGGTCGGTCTGTTCCAACTCGCTTGCAGAAAGATCTGCTTGAGATGCCTTCGAACCTGATTCTCGAAACGATCAGTTAAGGGCTGTCCCGCAAAGATCTTGGATCCGAGTGCGGAGCAGCCTGAAGAGCTGGCGAGGTGCTCAACCGGTGGTTCGTGAGGTGTCCAGGGGCCGGGCGAAGCCGGCGAGCGGGTGGAAGTCGTTCTCCCGTAGGCCGATCCGCGGGTTGACGTGGTGCAGGAGCCTGGCGCCTTGGTGGTGGGCGGTCACGTAGGTCTGATCCAGCTCGCTCTGCTCGTCGTCCACCCATGCGAAAGGACGGCCGCCTGCGTAGTCCACCAGCGGCCCGGTCTTCCAGTGGACTCCATCAGGGCGTTCTCGGAGTAGGACGTCGCCGAAGTCCACGAAGGGAAGTTTTGGAAGGCCCAGGACCGGTGCGATCCATCGGTTGGCGTCGTCCATCCATGTGGTGGCCTAGCACAGCTCGAAGCCGAGCTGGAGCAGGATTCTTCCATGCTCTGGGTTGAGCCAGACTCGCAGGGGTCGTCGGGAGGAGAGGCCTCTGTCGTCCTGATGGGCGTCGTTCCGGGGGACTCTGAGTGTGGTGTAGCCGTCGGGACGTCTCTCCGGCTTGGCCGCGTAAGGGTTGAGCGGCCCGTCCACGTCAAGGAACAGCAGTGGTCGGTTCACGGTTTCCTTCGGTCTTGCGCACTGTGGACTGCCCGATCAACGTAACTGTGGGACTGCCTCGGCATGGGCCGGCCTGAGTGATGATCACGATGTGACGAGTGTGATCACGGCATCGGAGCCGTCCTGGATAGCCCCGTTCGCGGGGTTGAGCCCGCGCTGCTTCGGCAAACTGCTGACCACGCTGCGGCGCGATGGAGCAGATGTGGTCCACCGAGTCCGGCCGTGGAGTCTGCTGCTGGAGGACCGGGTGTTGCTGGTCACGGCCTACTGGCGCACCAATCTGACGTTGCGGCAACTCGCTCCGCTGTTCGGCGTCTCGAAGTCGACGGCTGGTCGAGTCATCAACCGCCTCGGCCCCCTGCTCGCACTCCAGCCCCGCAAGCGGTTCGCCAAGGACACCGTGCTCATCGTGGACGGCACCCTGGTCCCCACCCGGGACCACACCATCGCCGAGCGGTCGAAGACATCTCATGTCGCTGGCGGGTCAAGTAGGCGCTCAGGCAGCTAGATCTATGAGTTGTGCGAAGGTACGGTCGGGGTCGAACAGCGTGCGGTGCTGCAGGCAGTGGAAGAGGCAGCCGAGCAGCTTGTTGAACAAGTTCCTGAGAGCTGCGGTATGCCGTTCTCCACCAGCACGCCGTCGGTCATAGTGGGCGCGTGGAGCCTGCGTGCGCAGGGCTGCGAAGGCCCACATGTGCCCGGCTGATGCCAGACGCTGGTTCTTGACGGTCCGGGCCACAACCCACGTGGTTGCGGCCGGAGGCCCGTGTGACAGGAGCCGCGCCGGCGTATGCCTACATGACTCTGGTGTCCGCGAAGCGTTCGTGGTCGTCGCCGACCTCGGCGAGGACGCGTGCTCCAGAGAGCACGGAGAGCCCTGGGAAACTGGTGATGATCTCGGCATCCGGGTGCGCGAGGAATGCCGCTCCCGTCGCCACCGCCAACTGGGCCACGCTGACGCAAGCGGCGTCGACCTGCCGGATGAGGGCCACTGCCTGCTGTTCCAAAGCCTGTTCGACTTGCGGCAGCTGCCGCAGGGAGTCCGCGCGGAAGATTGCCCGAAGTCGCTCGACCTCGGCTTCGATCCCACAACGTGGACGCTCACCATGCTTGAGCAACGCGCGCAGCTGGCTGCGGGTGAGCTTGGCGGCGTCGGCCGGCGTGGGTGCGGCAGTCAAGATCACGCGGGCGCGCGGCGAGTCGAGTCCGGGTTTTCCAGCGCCCTGAAAGGCGGTGAGGGCGGCTGGATAGTACTCGCGCAGGTGGGACCGAAGCCGGTTGATCATCTGTTGACGGTCCCAGATGGCGTCCTGGTGAGCGCGGGCCAGGACGGCGACGGCCTGCCCCGCTTCGCTGTCGTCGGGCAGAGGCTGGTGGGCATGCCGGTCGGTCCGGAGGATGTTGGCCAGACCCCGGGCGTCCGCTGCGTTGGACTTGGGTCGGGAGACGCGGTCGCGATATCGGGCCGCAGCCAATGGATTGATTGCGTAGATCTGGCGGCCGGCGGCAATCGTGTTCGACGACGCGGACACTCACGGCCTGGTGGGCGGCCAGGCGCAGCTTCTCTACTGGAAGTAGGCGGTCATGAGCGACGACCCGAACCGGGGCCTGGCCCTGGAGCGGCTGCGCGGCACGCTGGGGGAAGGGTTCGCGGAGATCAAGGGAAGCCTTGCCCTGCTCGTCCACCGGACGGACCGCGTGGACCAGGAGCTCCAGGAGCAGCGGAACGCCTTCACTGCGATGGAGGGGCGGGTGGACAGCGTGGAGTCGGCCATATCCGGGCACGGTGACCACGGTGCCCGGCTGGCTGCGGTTGAGCGGCTTGTGTGGTTCGGGGTGGGGGCGGCGGCCGTCCTGGGCCCGCTCTGCGGGTGGGCGGCCGGGGCGCTGCTGTAGCGGCTGGTCCCGTTCCTCCGTGGGTGCGGCCGGGCTCGCCCCGCCTCGGGGGTGTGTCAGACCTCGGCCGTATCGTGAGGCTTATCCAGAAGTTCTTGCTGCTGCTTCGGGCCCGCGAGGACGCCCCGCTCGTTGAGCGGGGCGTCTTTGTGTCCGGATCTGGTGTCTTGAACGCTGATTCGAGACTCTTTAAGCGGAAATCCAGCCGCATACGGAACTCCCCGTGACGGCACCTGACTGGTGCGCATAGGTTCTGCCCTGGTCGAGCTCGTAAGGGTCCGACCAGGGCCCACTCGCCGAACCTGCAGGGGGAAGTCGTGCCTGATATCGATCTCGGATTGGCAACCGACTGGGCTGATGGTGACACCCACGGCCGCGTCAAACTGCGGCAGAACCAGGTTTACCCGACGTCGCCCAAGAAGGACGTGCTCATCAGCTCCCCGGTGAGCATCGAGCTGTCTGTGAACACGAACGAGTCCACCTCGCAGGAGGCGGACAAGGTCTACTTCACGACTTACCACGGTAAGCAGAAGAAGATCATCGCGGTGCTCGACTCCGAGGGAAACTTGCACATCGCTGGCCGCCTGATCACCGAGCAGAAGAACCTCAGCTATTAGGGCACGGCGCACTACGTCCGGACGGCGTTGCTAGGCACCCACGTCTGCCGCGTGGTCGGGCCGCTCCGATACATCGAGTATCGGGGCGGCCCTCCGTCTTGCGGCCGTCCACCTCTATGCCTGTGCGGGCTGCGCGGCTACTGGCCGACGTCAACGGCCGGTTCGGCCCCGGGGCGCGCGAAAGGGCCCTCCGCGGAGGGCGGTTTCTAGGGATCGTCGCAACACGTGGTCGTGTTGGTCAGGCCGCGAGTAGTTTATGCAGGCGCTCGGCTGGGGTTTCCCAGCCGAGCGTT
>NZ_JBEZYG010000051.1:0-20712 GCF_040638385.1 Streptomyces sp. NPDC026589 | reverse complement strand
GCGAACGCCTCGTCGGCGGCCCGGACATGCAACGCGTCCCGGTCCGGCTCGGCGTAGACCGCGACACTCGCGATCCCCGCGTCCCGGCACGCCCGGGCAACGCGGACAGCGATTTCGCCACGGTTGGCGATGAGCACCTTGCGCACGCTGACTCCCTCATCCGGCTGAACGGACCGTCCCTAGAGAGTGCTTCGTGCTGTGGCGCGCCTCAAGCGGCGCGACTTCAGGAGTTCGGCAGGTTTACGCAGCAACGTGCGGCGTTCTGCGCAGAAGTTCAGGAGAACCTCAAAGCGCCTGCAGGAGGCCCGCCTACCCGGTGCGGACCGCTGCTGCTGCTGCGGCGGCCGCCGCAGCAGCAGCCGATCGAGCGGATCGACTCCGAGCCCGGGACTCCTCAGTCACCTCGACCGAAGCTGAATCCGACGCCCCTGACCGTGACGACCCAGTTCCTGTTCCCGAGTTTGTTCCGCAGACTGCTGACGTGGGTGTCGACCGTCCGCCGGGACCACGAATCACCCCAGACCTGGTGAATGAGGCGTTTGCGGGGAATGACGGTGTCCGGCTCGGAAGCGAGCAGGTACAGAAGGTCGAACTCCTTGCGGGTGAGCTCGATGCGCCGATCGTGCAGCGTGACCTTGCGCGTGTCGGCGTCGATCCTTAACGGTCCGTGGCTGATGGACCGGATCAGCGGCTCCTGAGTCTGGCTCCGCCGCATGACCGCCTCCACGCGAGCCATCAGTTCGCGGAAACCGTACGGTTTGACGAGATAGTCGTCGGCCCCCGCCTGCAGGCCGAGCACGCGGTCGAGTTCCGATCCCCGGGCGGTGACGATGATCACCGGGACGTCACACGTCGATCTGATTCCGCGACAGACCTCCAGGCCGTCGAGGTCGGGCAGTTCCAGGTCGATGAGGACGAGATCGACGTCCCCATAGCTCTGCAGTGCCTCTCCCCCGGTCGTCACGCTCTGGACGCTGCACCCCTGCCGCCGCAGCGCGCACACGAGCGCTTCCGCGTCCTTGGCACTCCTCTCCACGACGAGGACCCGCTGGGCCGTGACCGGGCGAGGTGTTCGTCCCGTCCGACCGCCTGCGGCCAGCGGGTCGGCGACGACCTCCCCCCGTTGTCGTGGTAGTAGCTTGTGAAGCTCCAGCAGTTCTGTCCGACGTTGTTCCATGGTGCCCCCGACCATCCAACGCGTGAGTCCAGGCTGCTCATAAAGAGCAACGATCATGGCAATCTACGAACCGCAGATCCGGTTTGTCAACGGCGTTCCAAAACGGCAACACGATCGACACATCCGCCCAAATGCCGGGATACACAGCGAAGTTGCCCGCGAGTAACAGGCTCGCCAACGGCGCGAGAACAAGCATCCGCGCCGATCGTCGGCCGTCGGAGCCCTCTGCCGCCCCCGCAAGGGCCCGAATACATACCCCCCGGTCTGTTTCCGTCCGCCATGAGAGGTTGAGCAGAGTACCGGGTGAGCGCGGAACGCCCTCCTTGACCGACCCCACGCACGGTGGCACTCGCGTCGAGACAGCGTACGCAGGACACTTGGTCCTGCCGCCGGGGGCACCGGTCTCCGGCTCCGGACGGCTTCAGGTGCAGCTCTCCGAGGGGGGCACACGTGCGGGACAGCCATCGGTCGGATGCGACAAGGCTGTTGGTGCGGGCCCTGGAGGAGGAGGCGCGCCGCGCGGGTGTCCGGACGGACTCCGGTGTGCGGGAACGACTGGGCTGCTGGCGCGGGCGCGGCCGGTGATCGGCCTCCGTCGCAGCGGCCCAGCCGGGAGAACCTGTCGACACCTCTACTGGTGAGGGGAGTTGCCGCCGTCGCCGCGTTCGGGACGGACCTGGCGTTCGGGACGGACCTGGCGTTCGGGACGGCCACCGGCCCCGCCCCGCCCTCGGTGCGGGCGCGGTCGTCGCGGTGGCCGGCGCCGCGACGACCATGGCGAAGGTGACCGCCGCCCACCGCCACGCTGCGGCGGCCGGACAGCCGGGCGGGGTCGAGCAGTTGCGTCTCCAGTGACTGACCGCGCTGGAGGTACGGGACATCCGCCCGTACCTGGACCAGCACCGGATGCTGGCCCCCGCCGCCCGCACCCCGGAGAAGTGGACCGTCCCGGTGGTACGGCGGTTGCGCGGCGGCGACCGCAGTGCGGCGGCCCGTACCCGGGTCGCACTGAAGCAGTCCTTCGGCCATCTGCCCAGCGCAGACGGGCTGTTCACCGGGAGCCGGGCCGAACTGGCACAGATCGCCCAGTGGGTGCACGCCGCCCGCGCCGCCACGCGGACCCGGCCGGCCGTCGTCGTGCTGCACGGCGAGCCGGGGTCCGTGTGCGCACCGCGCTCGCGGTGCGGGCGGCGCACCAGCTCAGGGACCGGTTCCGGGGCGCCTGCGTGGTCGACCGGCGAGGCCGGGACAGCGGGGAGAGCCCGTTGCCGACCCGGGGCGCCCTGCTGCACCTCCTCAACCGCCTCGGCGCCCCCGCGAGCAGCTCCTCTTCCGGGACGGGACCACGCCCGGGGCCCCCGCGACGACCGGTCCCGCGCAGGCGGCGTACGGGAAGTCCGACGCTGTCCCAGCCCCTGCGTTCCGATGTTCGCTCAATACCTTGACGCCGCAACACTGACTCAGTAAGAGAGTGGGGCACCGCATCGGACGCTGGTGCTACCGCGGGGGGGGTAACGGGGTGTTTGACCTCACGATCGCGACACTCGGCACAATAGGCGTATTGGTCGGCATAGTCGCCGGAATCATCACCATTATTCTGGAGGCGCGGCGGATCCGTTGGCCGGCCTGGATCTCAGGCAAGAAATGGTGGAAGGCCATCCTGGTCTTCGTGGTGGTGGGCGCGATGGCCACGGGGCTCACGATCAGCGGGTACCTGCTGGCCCAACGGACAACCACGACAGAGGAGTTGGGTGGCGTAGACCTGAGCGGCTACTGCACCTCGTACGGATTCAAGGGGACCCAGGGGATGGGCTGCCAATCCCTGATCGACCTGGGAGATGCCTGCGACAAACGGTTCGACAGGGATGGCGACACCATGAAGTTCACCGAGCCCGACGACCCGAACACCGGCGTGTGCGTCACGGCTTCCGGGCGTAATACGGAGATTGGCGTCGACAACCTGCCGGAGTACTGCCGCGACAAGTACAAGCAGACGCACAAGGTCAAGGCCCTGTCCAGTCCGCCGCACAAGTGGATTTGCCGTACTGCTGTCGATCCGACACTGGTATGCAGCTGGCACTACCAGTCCCGCGATGCGGTGGGGCGGAAGGACGACGTCGACGAGCAGTGGAAGTGCTATGAGGAGAAGCGGCTCTGAGCCGCGGGACCCGGGCCGGAACGGTTCACACGCGCAACGATGATGCGTACGGAGGCGCCGTTGCTCATCTGATCCTGGACCGGCGGTAATGATCTCGGCCTGGTCGCCTGCAGCACGCGGGGTCTGCACGGCTTCACCCTCCTTCCCCCGCCGACCACGTAGTGGTGCTTCGCCAGGTTCTGTGTCTGGTTCGGTTGCGGGGCAGGCGGGTTGCAGGTGGTACAGGTGCCGCCCCAGCCTTTCAGCAGGCCTTGGAGGAGGTCCAGGACCTGGTAAGGACTCAGGCCGATCCGTCTCGTTTGGTGCCCGTACCGGTCGACGGTCGTTGTGATCGATTCGTGGCCGAGGCGAGCCTGAAGACCAGGTCCGTCGGCTTCTTCCCCAAGCAGCGCCGCTGGAAGAGCTGCACCTGTTCCGAGGTGAGAGCGAGAGTCCGTCGCGAGTTCTTCGCCTTCGGGGCGCCGAGGAAAGTCCCGCCTTCGCCGCGCCACTTCCAGGTCCTGCGGTGGGTCGGTGCAGCGTTCGTGCAGCGAATCCCGTGGCCCGACTAGCCTCTTGACGGCGTTTCCGCAGGTCGCGACGTTTCTGCTGTGGTGGGGCGGGTGGAATCGAACCCATAGGAGTGACGGCTCTCATCTGCGACGATGCCGAAACAACGGAAATAGTCACCCGTTTCCACCCGGCTGCGTCCCCCTCGATCCGGCTCGATCCGACTGGAACGGGGGACCGTGCAGCGTTCACTGCACGGTCCCTCGTCACTTCAAACGGCCCTCGATGCGTAGGGCGGAGCCACATTCGAGGGCACCGAATCACCCCGGGCTGCGGCGAGCTTCGTGAGTTCCCTGACGCCGTTACCAACCCAGGGCGCGGCTACGTTCCGTAGCGGGCGGGCCGACGACGACAGCATCGGGTCATGACGTCGCCAGGGGGGGCGACGTTCGGAAGAATGCCGCGCGGGTGCGGATCAGCAGTGTGCTGCGGACGACGCCCTCCCTGCATCAGCTCGCCGTCGGTGCGCTCCGCCTGGCAGGGCGGGACAACATCACAGAGGCCCTATGCCGTCGCGGACGGGATATGACCCGGCCGCGGACGGCCTCGGACTCACATGACCATTCCCAACCGGGCTCGATAGCGACGCAGTTGTGGGGCGCTGCGGCCACGCCCCCTTGCGGACCGGGGCATACGCGTCTCGCGAGTTCGGCCGCGCCTGCCACAATCGCGGCCGGTCCGTGGGCGTGCTCACTGTTCGGCAAGTCGGTAGGTGGCGCTGTCCGGCTCGATCTTCACGATGACGCCTGTTGCGGCAAGGTCACGGAGGGCTTCGCGGGCTCGTTTCCCTTGCTGCCGTTGATCGCCGTCACCGTGACCTGCGTCGCGGAGCGCGGTCACGGCGCGCCGGGTGTCCCAGGTGCCGCCGAAGGCCCTGATGGGCTTCTCCAAGATCTGCGCGATGGTCACTGGCGCGGTCCTTACTGCTCGGCGCGGTGATACTTACGCTTGTGATTGGCGATGCTCTCCACCGTTCCTCGATAGCCGGGCTCGCTGGAGCACTCGCGACACTCCTCCCAAACGCCGGCATCGACCGCAGCGCGGCTGACGGAGTGGTGGGGGCCATAGCCGTGGGTGTGGAGGAACTCGGGTACGGAAGAGCCATACTTGATGGCGATGACGGCGGCTTCGGCGACCTTGTCGTGGCCAGGGGCGAAGAACTTGCCGAGGCCGACTTCCTTCTCGCAACCGCACCAGCACGTGCCGGTGGGGATGAGGCGAAGCTTCTTCTCTGTCATGGGCCGAGCATGCCCATCCCTTGCATTGATCACAAGGGTTTCACCCAAGGATTGCCCCCAAGGGTTACTTCTCATCCAGGACAGCAACTGCCCACATCTAGAACGCTCTTGCACCCAGCCCTGCCCCTGCCCCTGCCGGGCAACTGCGGGGCTTTAAGGGGGCGTATTGAGTCGTGATCATGTGGCTCGGGTGAGGTCTTTGATCCAGATCGTGGAGGCCCGGAGGTGGAGTCCGGCTTGGTAGCTCTCGGGGGTCTTGTCGTAGCGGGTCGCGATGCCGCGCCAGGCTTTCATCTTGTTGATCAGGCGCTCGACGGTGTTCCTGGTCTTGTAGAGCTCGGTGTCGTGGCTGGGCGGCCGGCCGCCTCGGCGGCCCTTCCTCTTCCGGTTGGCGGCCTGGTCCTTCTTCTCCGGGATGACCGCCTTGATGTGCCGTTCGCGCCGGTAGGCGCGGTTACCCTCGGCGGCGGCCTTCTCCAGGTCGGTCAGGACCTCGTCATCCAGGTGCATCCCGGCACCGTCGTGGTGGGCCCGGACGGTGGTGGAGTCCACGCTGGCCAGCGACAGATCCACCTCGCACCGCTTCGCGGCCTCGGCGGTCAGTCCCTCCAGCAGGGCCTCGAAGACGCCCGCGTCCCGCCACTGGCGGAAACGGTTGTGGACGGTCGGCCAGGGCCCGAACTCGGCCGGCATCTCCCGCCACTGCCCACCCGTTCCGAACCGCCAGATCACGCCCTCGAACTGCTGCCGCAGCCGCTCGGGATACGGGCCGTACTCGCCGATCGGCAGGTACGGCCCGATGAACTCCCACTCCGCATCCGTCAGTTGCACCCGTGTCATACAAGACGGTCTACCGGATCCGCCCTCGACACGAGGGCGAACCCCGCAAGTTGATCACGACTGGATACACGCCCTAACAGCAACGATCGCGCTTCTTGCGAGGGAATGGTCGGCGACGCACTGACCACGTGTCAGAACGCAGGCGACGTCGGCACCGCGATCGGAGTAGGCTTCATCATCGCTCTCTGGGTAGCCGTGGACATCATTCTGGGCATCACCTACGGCGTCTACCGCCTCGCCCGCAGGCAGCGAGCGTGACGTGACTCACCGCCTCGGCGGCAGCGGCAATGGTGTCGCTGAATTCATTCGCCGGGCGAGGGCGGATTGGGCATTTCCCAGATGCGGCTGAATACGTCGGCAACCTGGGGCCAGACCAGCTGACGAGCATCTTCGACCGAGTCGACCTCATTGGCCACGGGCCCGAGGACAACGAACTCGTGGGGGATGATTCTGCCGGCCCTGTCCTTACGTCCCAAGGGATCCGGGAAGCGCAGCGCCCCCTTCTCGGCGACGCGCCGCCAGACCTCCGGCTCGTCCCCGACACCCGAGAAGACGTCGTCGTAGACCTGGAGCGGATCCCCGAATCCCCCGTCACGGAGAAAGCGGAAACCCCAGGTCCGCCCACGTGTGGCCCAGATGAGGCTCACTTGACGCTCCTCAGAAACACCTGCTCCTCTTCTCCCCTTTCCAGGTCCATCCGGAAGCGGGTCAACGTGGCGGTGAGATGGTTCTGTTTGGCCATCGCTTCAGAGTTGATGTTTTTGAGTTTATCCCCTGCCACCTTGGCCGCCTCGTTCAAGACTTCCTTCGAGAGCACGAGGCCAACGACGCTACGCAAAAGACCTACCGCACCAGGCAGCTTGACCTTGCTACCGACCAGCGCAGCGGCCAAAGCTCCCGCCCCGCCCAGCAGACTCTCCGCCACCTTCACAGGGACTTGTTTCAACTGGGCCCATCGGACGTGGCGCTCGAATGGAAGCATGGCGGCAAGCGGGAGGATCAACTCCAGGCCGACGCGCTTGGTCACCTCAATCTTTTCTGCACCGAACTTCGCTGACGAAAGCAGCACGAAGTCCTCACCCACGGACAACGCGTCGCTGGCCTCCACCAGCCCTGCGATCACCTCATGCAATTCGACCATGTCATCGCCGGCCTTCTCCACAAGGAGATCCCTGAACTTGAACACGTCCAGGTTCGGCAGCAGATCGGACTTTGACAGTGCCATGATCCAGATACGCGGAAACTCGACGAGCGGCTTGCCGTCCTTCAGTAGATCACTCTTGATCGACAGCAGGCCGTTACGGAAATTACTCAGCAGCGACCTCAGGTACCGCTCTTCCTGTCCGGCGTTGTCCAGCAACCGCTGACCGTCCACCAGCAGGAGAGCGACATCAGAGCCCAGCAAGGACATGAACGTGTCGACTCTGCGTTGGGCCTCCTCCGGCCCACTCACGTCCTCCTCGAACCACTCACCCGGGTAATCGTGCCAGACAAGGCGCAGGGCGTCGAAAGGCTTGGCCTTATTGGCCTTGGCGTCGGACCCGTCCTTCAGTCTGACCGAGAAAGAATAGGACGTGGCGGAGAAACGGTTACTTGCGGGCAGTCGCGCCGACTCCCTCATGCCAAGGTAGTTGCGATGCAGCCGAGTGCCCTGTCCCATTTCGTCCGCCACGACATGGAACAGACTCTTCTGCAGGTACTGAGGCTCCTGCGTGGCTCCATAGAAGGAGGAGAGCATGACGGTCTTCCCGCTGCCGCTCTCGCCGAACACGGCAATGTGCTGCTCCAGCGCTGCTTTCTTTACTTGCATATGAGGAGCATACTGAGGTCCCCTCGCAGCGTGAAGGCCGTGACTGCAGGGGGATTCTGTGGGCGGTTCGTGATTCTTTGAGGGGTTCTGGCGTCGCCTGGTGGGGTGAGCGAAGCCGGAAGGTGCCGGTCCGGAGTCGGTGGGCTGGGGAGTGAGTGAACGCAAGCTGTCCCAGAGCGACTTATCTGACGAGCAGTGAACGTCGATCGAGCCGGTGCTCACGGCCTGGAAGGCCCGGCATCGCTCTGTCAGTGGGCATCAGGGGCGTTATCCGATGCGGGAGATCGTGAACTCGATCCTCTACCAGTCCCGGACCGGCTGTCAGTGGGCCCTGTTGCCGAACGATCTGCAGCCGAAGAGCGCGACGTACCACTACTTCGCCGTCTGGCGCAACGACGGTACCGACCAGTAGATCCATGAGCTTCTGCGCTGCCAGGTGCGGGAGAGGAACCGGCCGTTAGAGGACCCGCAGTATCCGCCTCGATCCCCGGCAGCGGCATTGCGGTGCAGTACGTACCGCACGACGCGGGGTCAGCCGTGCTCTGGCACGAGCAGTACGACCGGTTCCTCACCCGCATGCAGAAGGCCCTGGGCAGGTCCGGCGACGAATGCCGGGCCGGTCGGCACGAGAACCGCCCGTCGCGATTCCAGCTCGCGGCGTGGCCCGAACGGAGCTCTGCCAACGCCGCTATCTGAGCGTCAACAGCGGCTCAACGCAAGGTAATTCGGTGCTGCCCACCCTGGAAGTTCGCGTGTCAGCGTGCAGACGAGACGATGAGCCAATGCCAGGACTGTCCTCCGTGACGGGTGTCCAACTCGTCGATCGTCTCCCAGCCCTTCATCCAACGACCGCGACTGTGGAACTTCGCCCGGCAGGAACACGTACAGAAGGGTCCAAGCGCGTTCTTGCAGCGGGCGTTGCACCTCTCGCCAGGGTTGTACTGACGTCCCACCATGATCCGGTCATGACGCCGCAGCATCTGATTGGCCAGGTGAAGGAAGTGCAAGCTGGGGACCGTCCAACAACCCCAATTGCCGTCGTGTGTGGCTCCAAGGCTGCCGGAGACCATCGCGTTGATCTTCTCCTGATGGTCCCAATCGGTGTGGCGTGGCAGGTAGATTCCGACGGCTCCGGATGCGCGGAGGGCAACTGAGGGAGCATGGGCCTGCCCCCACTCAGGAAGCCACGGTGGGGCCTGGACGTAGACACGCTCCGGGAGCTTGTACTCCTGCGCGACAGGGGCGCGCTGACGTCCCTCATCGCGTCTGCCGCCGTTGACGGGCCTGGCGTTCTCGGCGGCGGGGAGACCGGATGCGAAACAGGCGAACGGACTGTGCGGCCTCGTGTGCGCAGCGACTCCGCCGGGGGCGTCGACAGTGATGCGCTGGCCGCATGAACGGCATATATGGTTCTCGGCCAACGAGGATCCCCCACTGTCCCGCTCGGACAAGCCAATCAGGGCCAGAGTACGCCCGCCCCTTGCCCAGGGGACCTGAAACTGCGTTGAACTCCCTTCTCCCACAGCGTTGGCACAGACCCAGCTTCGTACGCCATCCCGTGCTCAGTGCTGTACCGAACTCACGCACCCGCGCGCTATTCGAGGCGGTCAACCGGCAAGGCCTCGGATCGAGTCGACGACCCGCCGCTGGTCGGTCAGATCCTCCAGCACGAGATCGGCGCCAGCCGCCGCCAGTTCGTCGGCCCAGGTCGTCCCGGACACCACTGCGATGACTGAGGAGCCGCCCTCTCGGCCGGTGCCTACGTCTTCAAGCGAGTCTCCGATGATCACCGTCTCGGATCGGCCGAAGCTCTGGGCCGTGAGTGCCTCGGCCCGCTTCTGCGCGATGCCGACCAGGGAGGGGCGGTGCATGTCTTCCGAGGCGTAACCGCCGATGTCCGTATGGACGTGCCGGGTCAGGTCGAAGGCGGCGAGCTTCAGCAGTGCGTTGGGCTTGAAGTTCCCGGTGACGATCGTGGGCAGGAACCCCGGCTCGTCATGCACCGCTCCCAGCGCGGCGACTGCCCCGGCAAGAGGACACCGTCGCGTCGGATGTCGTCGATGCGGCGGCGCTGGGCCTGCGGCAGGAGCTCGACCGGGGTCGGCAGCAGGGAGGCCGCCTCGTCCTCTGCGATGCCGTTCTCCACCAGCATGCGCAAGATCGCCAGGGGCATCGTCGTGCCGGTGCCCCGCTTGGGGAGGGTTCCGGCGCTGCGACCGGTGAGCTCGTGGTACGTATCCCGGTAGGCCTGCCGGTCGATGTCTCCGACGTACAGCAGTGTTCGGTCGATGTCCCACAGCACGAGAACCTGTCCGCTCACATCTTGTTTCCGTCCTCGCCAGATCCGCCTCCGCGTCCTTAAGGTCCTGAGCGTACGGGGCGGGATCGGGCGTCGAGTTCGGCGGCGAGGGTGTGCAGATGCTCGTCGAGGTGGGCGACTGGAGGACGCCGGCCATCGCGAGTGCCTGGTGACCCGTCGCCGGTGCGGAAGTGCGCGGTGGACTCGCGGGTGAGGGCGAGGGCTCGGGTGCGCCGTTCGTCGAGGGTTGAGTGTGCTCCGGGCCTTCTGGAGGGAGACGAGCGCCCCGCCGGGTCGTCGAGTTCGAGGCGGCAGCTGCCCGCTTGTCCGCGTATCTCGCCCTCGTTGATCCAGTCCGGGTCGTGCTCGCCACCGGCCCGACCGGCCCACCGCCGGGGAGCGCGGTACACACGAGTTGCCGTACGCGCGAGCACGAGGAACAACCCAGGATTCTCCGTCCCCGCCCGGCGGATACCGGAACGGGTCCGACCGTGTCAGCGCGCCCCGCTCGATCAGAGCTCCGCTGCGGAGCAGCAGGCGTCGCGCCGATCAGAAAGCCGAAGAGCGTCGGCTTGGCCGGCACGGAACAGACTGGGTACAGCAGAGTGCCAGCGGAAACGCCCTACGGGGTGGCGGTCGTGGACAGAGCGACAAGCCTCCCTCGACGGCCGTGGGACCGTGCCATAACGCTCCTTCAGGCAACCGCCGCGAAGGCCAGGTCAGACGCATCAAAAGTGCGCCAGCAAGCTGCGACAGCGAGCCAGTACCGCACGGCGCGCGGCTAGTACCGCACGGAAATCCGCCGCAAAATCCGCGTTTCCCCAGGTCAGAACGATTCTGCCTGGGGACGCTCGGTGGGGCGGGTGGGACTCGAACCCACGGCCGACGGATTATGAGTCCGCTGCTCTAACCGGCTGAGCTACCGCCCCGTTTCGGCGTGGCGCGTACAAGTGTGCGCACCGTCTGCCGCAGCATAGCCGGTCATACGATCTCTCGCTTCGGATGGCCGACTTCATCTGATCTTGAGACGGCGCTGCGTGCTGCCCGGTTGCAGGGGAGATCAAGGAGACCCGAAAGAGTCACTCCGAAGCTCCCTCGGGAGCCCCGGGAACGCGTCGGCCGGGCACGCGAAAGAGGACCCCGAAGGGCCCTCTTCCGTTCCGCTCCCCCGACTGGACTCGAACCAGTAAC
Source organism: Streptomyces sp. NPDC026589 (assembly GCF_040638385.1). NCBI lineage: Bacteria > Bacillati > Actinomycetota > Actinomycetes > Kitasatosporales > Streptomycetaceae > Streptomyces > Streptomyces sp. NPDC026589. Next base: position 9,450 of record NZ_JBEZYG010000051.1, on the reverse strand, counting down.
CCTCCGGTTAACAGCCGAATGCTCTGCCAATTGAGCTACAGGGGATCGCGCTCCCCCGACTGGACTCGAACCAGTAACCTGCCGGTTAACAGCCGGCTGCTCTGCCAATTGAGCTACAGGGGATTGCTGCGTCGCTGCGAAATCGTACCTGCCTGGCGGCTGCCGGGCGGCGCGCGTTCGCTGCGACACATACATTAGCGCAAGCAGGGGGGTGCTCCGCCAATCGGTATCGCCCGGGGTGATCTCGGGTGGTCGCGGGTAGGCGGGCTGCACACGTCGCACCAAGCGTAGGAAGGGTGGCAGCCATGCGGTACCGGCTCACGTTCATCGCCGGAGTGGCCCTCGGTTACGTGCTCGGCACGCGAGCCGGGCGCGAGCGTTACGAGCAGTTGAAGAAGTCGGCCCGGCAGTTCACGGAGAACCCCGCCGTGCGCAACGCCGCCGAGAGCGCCGCGCACAGCGGACGGGACTTCGCGGGCAAGGCGTACCACTCGGTCAGCGACAAGGTCGGGGACAAGGTGCCCGCCTCCGTCGCCGAGCGGGTCCGGTCGCTGCGGGACCGCAGCAGTCAGAACGGCTTCGAGGACGACTGGGGGACCACCAATACGTAGGTCGTGTCCGCGGAAGCCTCGTCCGGCCCGAGGGCGGACGAGGCTTCCGCGGACACTCCCCAGGGTCCGGGGCCTCGTCGCGTACGGCGGCGGTTACGGGAAAGTCGCGGGGTGCGGCAGAATCTCCCCATGGGCATAGTCGCGGGGTTGGACAGTTCTTCCGCCTTCACTCACATCGTCGTCTGTGACACGGACTCGGGCGCCGTGCTCCGGGAGGGGTACGCCGCCCATCCGGTCGAGGCCAAGGCCACCGAGGTCGATCCGCAGGCCTGGCTGCTCTCGCTCGGCGAGGCGGCCTCCGGCGGGCTGCTCGAAGGCGTGCAGGCCATCGGGGTCTCCGCGCAGCAGCACGGGCTCGTCCCGCTGGACCAGCAGGGCAACCTCGTGCGCCCGGCCCTGCTCGGCAACGACCGGCGGGCTCAGGTCGCCGCGGCCGATCTCGTCGACGCGCTGGGCGGGCGGGGGGCCTGGGCGGAAGCCGTCGGGGCCGTGCCGGGGGCCGCGCAGCCGGTGGCGAAGCTGCGCTGGCTGGCGCGGACCGAGCCGGAGAACGCCCAGCGGGTGGCCGCCGTGCTCCAGCCGCACGACTGGCTCGTGTGGCAGCTGCTGGGCCGGCCCGCCCGGCGGACCACGGACCGGGGCGCGGCCTCGGGCACCGGCTACTGGTCGGCCGGGTCCGCCGCCTACCGGCCCGATCTGGTCGAGCTGGCCCTCGGCCACTCCGCCGGGCTGCCCGAGGTGCTCGGCCCCGCCGACTCCGCCGGGATGACCCCGGAAGGGCTGCTGATCTCCGCGGGCACCGGCGAGACCATGGCCGCGGCCTTCGGGCTCGGGGTCGCGGTGGGCGACGCGGTGGTGTCGCTGGGGGCTTCCGGGTCCGTGATGGCGGTGCACCACGAGGCGCTCGCCGACCCGAGCGGGATGATCACCTCGTTCGCCGACGCCACCGGGATGCACCTGCCGGTGGTGCACCTCTCCAATGCCGTGCGTGCGCTGCGCGGGACCGCCGAGATGCTGGACGTGGAAGGGCTGGAGGAGCTGTCCGCGCTGGCGCTGAAGTCGACGCCGGGGGCCTCCGGGCTGGTGCTCCTGCCGTATCTGGAGGGCGAGCGCACCCCGCGGCTCCCGCACACCGCGGGCACGCTGAGCGGGCTGCGGCGCGAGTCGATGAAGCCGGAGCATCTGGCGCGGGCCGCGTTCGAGGGGATGCTGTGCTCGCTGGCCGACGCCCTCGACGTACTGCGGGGACGTGGGGTGGAGGTGCGGCGCGTCTTCCTGCTCGGCGCCGCCGCCGAGCTGCCTGCCGTGCAGGCCCTGGCTCCGGCGGTGTTCGGCACCCAGGTCGTGGTGCCGCAGCCCGCCCAGTACGCGGCGATCGGCGCGGCCCGGCAGGCGGCGTGGGCTCTCGGGGTCTCGCAGGGCTCCCTCGATCCGCGCACTCCCCCGGCCTGGCAGGGTGCGGCGGCCCAGGTGCTGGAGCCCGGTGACGAGCTGGCGGTCGGCGGCGCGGTGCGTCAGCAGTACGCGGCGACCCGGGACCAGATCCACCCCGGGGCCTTCGGCGGCGCGCACCCGGCGTAGGCCGGCCCGCACCCGTACGCCTCGCACCCGGTGCACAACCGGGGCAGGCCCGTCCGGCGCGCGCCCGGAGTGCGTCCGTGGCTCCGTGCGCGGGGCGTCCCTCCGCCCGCTCCAGGTTTGACCTGGCCTTGGCGAAAAGGGTTCGCTCTCGGAGTACGGCGTACGCGAAACTGGGGCGGCCTCTGCCTTCCGCCGATTCCGAGAGACCCGCGTGCTCATAAAACTCCTGCGGACCCATCTGGGCCCGTACAAGAAACCCATCGTGCTGCTGGTGTTCCTCCAGCTGCTCCAGACCTGCGCCACGCTGTATCTGCCGAGTCTGAACGCCGACATCATCGACAACGGTGTCGTCACGGGCGACACCGGCTACATCCTGGAGTTCGGCGGTCTGATGATCGCCGTCAGCGTCGTTCAGGTGCTCTGCAACGTGGGGGCCGTGTACTACGGCGCCCGGACCGCCTCCGCGCTCGGGCGCGATGTGCGGGCCGCCGTCTTCGACCGGGTGCAGTCCTTCTCGGCGCGTGAGCTCGGGCGCTTCGGGGCGCCCTCGCTGATCACCCGGACCACCAACGACGTCCAGCAGATCCAGATGCTGGTGCTGATGGCGTTCACCCTGATGGTGTCGGCCCCGATCATGTGCGTCGGCGGCATCATCATGGCGCTCGGGCAGGACGTGCCGCTCTCCGCGGTGCTGCTGGCGGTCGTGCCGGTGCTCGGCGTCTCGGTCGGTCTGATCGTGAAGAGGATGCGGCCGCTGTTCCGCACCATGCAGGAGCGGCTGGACTCGGTGAACCGGGTGCTGCGCGAGCAGATCACCGGCAACCGGGTCATCCGCGCCTTCGTCCGGGACGGGTACGAGGAGAAGCGGTTCCGGGGCGCCAACACCGAGCTGACCGATGTGTCGGTGGCGACCGGGCGGCTGATGGCGCTGATGTTCCCGACCGTGATGACGGTGGTCAACCTGTCGTCGGTCGCGGTGGTGTGGTTCGGCGCGCACCGCATCGACAGCGGCGGGATGCAGATCGGCGCGCTGACCGCGTTCCTCGCCTATCTGATGCAGATCGTGATGGCCGTGATGATGGCCACGTTCATGTTCATGATGGTGCCGCGCGCCGAGGTGTGCGCCGAGCGCGTCGAGGAGGTCCTCGGGACCGAGTCGAGTGTGGTGCCGCCCGTCGCCCCGGTGACCGAGCTGCGGCGGCACGGGCATCTGGAGGTGCGGGGCGCCGAGTTCCGCTATCCGGGCGCGGAGGAGCCGGTGCTGCGGGCCGTGGAGCTGGTGGCCCGGCCCGGGGAGACGACCGCGGTCATCGGGTCGACGGGCAGCGGGAAGTCGACGCTGCTCGGGCTCGTACCCCGGCTGTTCGATGTGACGGACGGCGAGGTGCTGGTCGACGGCGAGGACGTGCGGACGCTCGATCCGGTGCTGCTGGCGAAGACGGTGTCCCTGGTGCCGCAGAAGCCGTACCTCTTCTCGGGGACGGTCGCGACGAACCTGCGGTACGGGAATCCTGACGCCACCGACGAGGAGCTGTGGCACGCGCTGGAGGTGGCGCAGGCCAAGGAGTTCGTCGAGGCGCTGGAGCACGGGCTCGACGCGCCGATCGCGCAGGGCGGCACCAACGTGTCCGGCGGTCAGCGGCAGCGGCTCGCCATCGCCCGGACGCTGGTGCAGCGCCCGGAGATCTATCTGTTCGACGACTCGTTCTCCGCGCTGGACTACGCGACCGACGCCGCGCTGCGGGCGGCGCTGGGACGGGAGACGGCCGGGGCGACGGTGGTGATCGTGGCGCAGCGGGTGTCCACCATCCGTGACGCGGACCGGATCCTGGTGCTGGACGAGGGCCGGGTCGTGGGGACCGGCACCCATCACGAGCTCATGGACGGCAATGAAACCTACCGGGAGATCGTGCTCTCCCAGCTGACGGAAGCGGAGGCCGCGTAATGGCCGGTCCGGGTGGACGGATGATGGCCGGGGGTGCGCCCACCGACCGGTCGATGGATTTCAAGGGGTCGAGCAAGCGGCTGCTGAGGCGGTTCGGCCGGGAGAAGACCTCGTTGTGGCTGATGCTGGCCGCCGTGACGGTGAGCGTCGCGCTGTCGGTGGCCGGTCCGAAGATCCTCGGGAAGGCGACCGACCTGATCTTCGCCGGTGTGGTCGGGCGCGGAATGCCCGAGGGCACGACGAAGGCGCAGGCGATCGAGGGGCTGCGGGAGAAGGGCAGCGGCTCCATGGCCGACATGCTCTCGGGGGTGGACTTCACCCCCGGCGAGGGCATCGACTTCGGGGCGGTGGGGAACGTCCTGCTGGTGGCCCTGGTGATCTATGTCGGGGCCGGGCTGCTGATGCTGGTCTCCACGCGGCTGTCGATCCGGGTGATCAACCGGATCGTGTTCCAGCTGCGCGAGGACCTCCAGACGAAGCTGGCGCGGCTGCCGCTGTCGTACTTCGACCGGGCCAAGCGCGGTGAGGTGCTGAGCCGGGCGACGAACGACATCGACAACATCTCGCAGACGCTCCAGCAGACGATGGGGCAGCTCATCAACTCCCTGCTGACGATCGTCGGCGTGCTGGTCATGATGTTGTGGATCTCGCCGCTGCTGGCCCTGGTCGCGCTGGTGACGGTCCCGTTGTCGGTGGTCGTGGCGACACAGGTCGGTAAGCGGTCGCAGCCGCAGTTCGTGCAGCAGTGGCGGGTGACGGGGACGCTCAACGCCCACATCGAGGAGATGTACACCGGGCACACCCTGGTGAAGGTCTTCGGCCGGCAGGAGGAGTCCGCGCGGGACTTCGCCGAGCAGAACGAGGCGCTGTACGAGGCGGGGTTCAAGGCCCAGTTCGCGAGCGGGCTCATGCAGCCGCTGATGTTCTTCATCTCGAACATCAACTATGTGCTGGTCGCGGTGGTCGGCGGGCTCCGGGTCGCCTCGGGCACGCTGTCGATCGGTGACGTGCAGGCGTTCATCCAGTACTCGCGGCAGTTCTCGATGCCGCTGACGCAGGTCGCGTCGATGGCGAACCTGGTGCAGTCCGGCATCGCTTCGGCGGAGCGGGTCTTCGAGCTGCTGGACGCCGAGGAGCAGGACGCGGATCCGGAGCACGGCGAGCGCCCGGAGCGTCTTGAGGGCCGGGTCTCGCTGGAGAAGGTGGCCTTCCGCTACGACCCGGAGAAGCCGCTGATCGAGGATCTTTCGCTGAGTGTGGAGCCGGGGCAGACGGTCGCGATCGTCGGTCCGACCGGGGCCGGCAAGACGACGCTGGTCAACCTGCTGATGCGGTTCTACGAGGTGACCGGCGGGCGGATCGCGCTCGACGGGGTCGACGTGGCGAAGATGTCCCGGGACGAACTGCGGTCCTCCATCGGCATGGTGCTCCAGGACACCTGGCTGTTCGGCGGGACGATCGCGGAGAACATCGCGTACGGCGCTTCGCGCGAGGTCACCCGGGAGGAGATCGAGGAGGCGGCCCGGGCGGCGCACGCGGACCGGTTCGTCCGGACGCTGCCCGACGGGTACGACTCGGTGATCGACGACGACGGCTCCGGGGTCAGCGCGGGCGAGAAGCAGCTGATCACCATCGCGCGGGCGTTTCTGTCCGACCCGGTGATCCTGGTCCTCGACGAGGCGACCAGCTCGGTGGACACCCGGACCGAGGTGCTGATCCAGAAGGCGATGGCGCGCCTGGCCCACGGGCGTACGTCGTTCGTGATCGCGCACCGGCTCTCCACGATCCGGGACGCGGATGTGATCCTGGTGATGGAGAGCGGCTCGATCGTCGAACAGGGCACGCATGAAGGGCTGTTGGCGGCCAAGGGTGCGTACGCACGGCTGTATGCCGCCCAGTTCGCCCAGGCGCTGGCCGAGGTGGACTGAGGCGTCGGCCCGGTGGATCAGTCGAGGTAGCCGCGGAGTTGGTCGGCGAAGGCGTGGTCCCGCAGCCGCTTGAGGGTCTTGGACTCGATCTGGCGGATGCGTTCGCGCGTCACGCCGAAGATCCGGCCGATCTCCTCCAGGGTGCGGGGCCGCCCGTCCTCCAGGCCGTACCGCAGCTGGACGACCTTGCGTTCGCGTTCGCCGAGGGTGGAGAGCACCGCCTCCAGGTGTTCGCGCAGCAGGAGGAAGGCGGCGGACTCGACGGGCGATGCGGCGTCGCCGTCCTCGATGAGGTCGCCGAAGGAGACGTCGTCCTCCTCGCCGACGGGGGCGTGCAGGGAGACGGGCTCCTGGGCCAGGCGGAGGACTTCGGTGACGCGCTCGGGGGTCAGGTCCAGTTCGCGGGCGACGTCCTCGGCGCTGGGCTCGACGCCGTGTTCCTGGAGCATCCGGCGCTGGACCCGCACCACGCGGTTGATCAGTTCCACGACATGGACCGGGACGCGGATGGTGCGGGCCTGGTCGGCCAGCGCGCGGGACATGGCCTGGCGGATCCACCAGGTCGCGTACGTGGAGAACTTGTAGCCCCGGGCGTAGTCGAACTTCTCCACGGCCCGGATCAGGCCGAGGTTCCCCTCCTGGACCAGGTCGAGCATGGTCAGCCCGCGGCCGACGTAGCGTTTGGCGACGGAGACGACGAGGCGGAGGTTGGCCTCGATCAGGCGGCGTTTGGCCGTGCGGCCCATCACGACCAGCCGGTCCAGGTCCCCGGCGAGGCGGGAGTCGAGGTCCGGGGTGCCCGCGAGGCGTTCCTCGGCGAAGAGCCCGGCCTCGACGCGGCGGGCGAGTTCGACCTCCTCGGCGGCGGTGAGCAGCGGGATGCGGCCGATCTCGCGCAGATACTGCCGGAAGAGGTCGGAGGTGGGGCCGCCGGAGTCCGCCCGGTTCCGTGGCTCCGGGGGGTCGGGGAGGTGCGTCGCTTCCACCATGACTGCCTCGGGTGCGTATCCGGGCGGTCCGGCTGTGGTCTCCGGGTGGTGCAGGGACCTGTTCTGCGCCGGGATGGCCGCCATGGTCTCGGTCGTGGTCGTCACGGTCCGGGTCTGCACGGGGGCGACCTCCAGGTGATCGCTGCCGGATGACGGGGGGTGGAGGTCTGTCCGGCCCCGAGGTGCTCTCCTGCGGGCCGGTGTGCTCCGATGACTCAGACATTCCCCAGTGTGGGGTACGACACACGACTGTCACGAGGGGCGTGCGGGGACTTTCTGGTTCCGATCCGTCACCGGACGGTTACCCGCGTCGGCCGCGAGTCGGCTCCGACGGCCGCTCAGAGGGCGGCGGCGCCGTGGGCGCGCAGGGACTGGGCGTACTGCTGGAGCACCCAGACCTCGTTCTGCGCGGCGGCCAGGTCCTGGGGCGCCACGTGGCTGCCGAGGCGGGCGAGGCTGCCCTGGACGTCGTTGATGCGGCGGTCCACGGCGCGCAGCCGGACCTGGACGAGCTGCATGCCGGCGTACGTCTCGTCGATGGTCTTGCCGATGAAGACCTCGACGGCGAGCTCGGTGACGAGGCTGCGGACGGTGTTGTCGGGGGCGGCGTCCATGACGGCGACCAGATACTCGCGGTTGTCGGCGAGGCCCTGTTCGGCGCCGCCCGCCTGCTCGATGCACTGGCGCACGGCGGCGTAGGGCGGGGCGGTGAACTCGTCCACGCCGTAGGCGTCGAAGGCCGGGGAGACAAGGGCGGGCTTCTGGAGGGCGAGCTTGAGGAGCTCGCGTTCGGTGCGGTGTGCGGGGCTGCGGAGGTTGAGCGCGGGGCCGGAGAATCCGGCGGCGGGCGCGGGCTGCTGCGGGGCTCCCCCGCGCATGCCCGGGGCTCCGCCGCGCCGGCCGCCGCGCTCCCCGTGGTCGCCGCCCTTGTCGCGGGCCCAGCGGGCGAGCTGGGCGACGCGGTGGACGACGAACTCCTGGTCGAGGATGCCGACGAACCCGGCGAGCTGGACGGCGACCTCGCGCTGCACGCTGCTCGTCTTGATCTTGGCGACGACGGCGGCGGCCTCGTCGAGGGCGGCGGCGCGGCCGGCCGGGGTCTCCAGGTCGTACCGGCCGACGATCTGGCGCAGGGCGAACTCGAAGAGCGGGGTGCGCGGCTCGACCAGGTCGCGTACGGAGTCGTCGCCCTTGGCGAGCCGCAGGTCGCAGGGGTCCATGCCGTCCGGGGCGATGGCGATGTACGTCTCGGCGGCGAACTTCTGGTCGTCCTCGAAGGCGCGCAGGGCGGCTTTCTGTCCTGCCGAGTCGCCGTCGAAGGTGAAGATGACGCGGGCGCTGCCGTTGTCCATGAGGAGGCGGCGCAGGATCTTGATGTGGTCGTTGCCGAAGGCGGTGCCGCAGGTGGCGATGGCGGTGGTGACGCCGGCGAGGTGGCAGGCCATGACGTCGGTGTAGCCCTCGACGACGACGGCGCGGCTGGCCTTGGCGATGTCCTTCTTCGCCAGGTCGATGCCGTACAGCACCTGGGACTTCTTGTAGACCGGAGTCTCGGGGGTGTTGAGGTACTTCGGGCCGTTGTCGTCGTCGCGGAGCTTGCGGGCGCCGAAGCCGACGATCTCCCCGGCGGTGTCGCTGATGGGCCACATCAGCCGGCCGCGGAAGCGGTCGATGGGGCCGCGGCGGCCGTCCTGGGAGAGGCCGGAGGTGATCAGTTCCTTGTCGCTGAAGCCCTTGCCGCGCAGATAGCGGGTGAGGTGGTCCCAGCCGGCCGGGCTGTAGCCGACGCGGAAGTGGGCGGCGGCGTCCTGGTCGAAGCCGCGCTCGGCGAGGAACTTGCGGCCGATCTCGGCCTCGGGGCTCTCCAGTGCGCGGACGTAGAACTCGGCGGCGGCCTGGTGGGCCTCGATCAGCCGGATGCGTTCGCCGCGCTGGTGGGAGGGGTTGTAGCCGCCCTCCTCGTAGCGCAGGGTGATGCCCGCCTTGGCGGCGAGGCGCTCGACCGTCTCCGAGAAGGAGAGGTGGTCGATCTTCATCACGAAGGCGATCGTGTCGCCGCCCTCCTGGCAGCCGAAGCAGTGGAACAGGCCCTTGCCGGGGCTGACCTGGAAGGAGGGGGACTTCTCGTCGTGGAAGGGGCAGAGGCCCTTCAGGTTTCCGCCGCCCGCGTTGCGCAGCTGGAGGTATTCGGACACGACGGAGTCGATCGGGACCGCGTCCCGTACCGCCTTCACGTCGTCGTCGTTGATCCTGCCAGCCACGGGTGAAGTCTACGGGTGGACGCCGACAGCCGGACGCGCGGCGGGTGGCAGCCGCGTGGCGAGCATCGCGGCGAGGCCGGCGACCAGCGGGGCCGCGATCGCCGGGAGCAGCACCTTGGTGACGACGGTGCCGCC
>NZ_JBEZYG010000050.1:0-21738 GCF_040638385.1 Streptomyces sp. NPDC026589 | reverse complement strand
ATCGACCAGGGCGAGGGTCTGAGTGACGTCGTTGACGTTGGCCGCGGTCGTGATGACCTTGAGCGGGGTGCCGCGTCCGTCGCAGATCAGGTGGTGTTTGCTGCCCGTCTTCCGCCGGTCGACCGGCGACGGACCGGTGTCGGCGCCCCCTTTTTCGCGCGGATGTGGGAACCGTCCACACACGCACGTGACCAGTCGAGTTCCCCGGCCGCGTTCAGCTCCGCGAGCAGGACCTGGTGGAGCTGGTCGAACACTCCTGCCTTCTGCCACCGGTCCAAGCGACGCCAGCAGGTCTGTCCCGAGCCGAACCCCATTTCCGGGGGCAGGAGTTGCCAGGCTACGTCGTTGTAGAGGACGAACAGGATGCCCTGTAAACACAGCCGGTCCGACACTGGCCGCGGCCCTGGCGACCGCTCCGGCCACGGCGGCAGCAACGGCTCGATCAGCGCCCACAACTCATCGTCCACGATGCACGGTCGAATACCCACACCCTCACGAACGGCCGAATCATCACACCGGTCACGGCCTACCAGGACGTCTCAGCAAGATCGTGTTACGAACTCTACGCCGCCAGCAAAGGGGCCCTCGAACAGCTCACCTTGGTGGCCTCACGCGAGCTGGGTGTACGCGGCATCACGGTTAATTCCGTATCGCCCGGTGCCACGGACACCGATCTTCTGAACGCGGCCAACGAGCCGGAGAAACTAGCGATGGCCATCGGGATGACCTCGCTCGGCCGTCTTGGCCAGCCCGAGGACCTGGCGGACGTGGTCGCCTTCCTCGCAGGACCGGACGGACGATGGCTGACGGGCCAGAACATCCGTGCCAACGGAGGCGTCCTCTAGTCAACAGGGACGCAGACGTTGTGGTTGCGGGCGGTCGAGGGGGGCAATGCGTAGTCCTCTCCGTCGCCCGCAACTCTAGTGAGGCGGGTCAGCTGGCCGTGGCCTCTTCTGCCCGTACGCAGGTGCTGGCTAGGCGGTGGGAGTCGGTGCCGGTTTCGATGATGGTGCCGTTGAAGGTGAGACGGTCGACGGTGGCCGCGCAGAGGCGAGGTCGGTGAAGGTCTTCGTCCAGCCGCCGAAGGACTCGTTGGAGGCGATGGCGACGCTGTTCTCTTCCCACCACCACGGGCGCGCGGGAACCGGATCCGGGGCCCGAGGAGGCGGCGCGCGGGCGCACTTACGAGGCCGACGCCTTCGTACGGGCTCGGTCGCCGGAGCCGTGGTGGACCTGCCACTGGAGCGATTCGTCGCGGAAGGTCAGCACCTCCACCACCGCACGGTTGAGCAGCGGCTCTGCCATCGGATCTCTGCCACGGTGAGCGGGACGATGGCTGATCCGTTTCCACAACCCCTCTTTGAGCTCGTAACACGATCAGGATCGTGCCTTCTTGAGGCGTCTGAAGCAGATCAGGCTGCCGACGAGGGAGGGGAAGGCGTCGTGCAGTTCGTGCGGCATTCCCAGCGGACAGAAAGTCGCTTGCACGGGTGGAGCAGGGAGAAGGTCCGCTCGACGACGGAGCGAAGCTTGCAGGTGCCCATGATGTTCGGTGATCCCTTGCGTGGGATGACGGACAGGATTCGTCGGTTCCGCAGTGGGTCGCGGTGGGCGTTGGAGTCGTAGCTCTGGTCACCGAGCAAGGGTTCAGGTCGACGCCGGCCGAGGCCGCGGAGGCCGCTCCGGCCACGGCTGCAGCAACGGCTGCAGCAACGGCTCGATCAACGCCCGCAACTCATCGTCCACGATCCACGGCCGAGCACCCGCACCATCACGAACGGCCGAATCGTCACACCGGTAACGCCCAATCAGCCCACATCGACAAGATCGTGCTACGAGCTCTCAGGGGCGAGTTGCTTTCGGCGGGAGTTGTCACCCGGTAACACAGGTCCCCATTTTGTCCGGGCGTACACATATGGACTGTGGACGGCCCATATGCCGACCCCTTTCTCCATGACTGACTTCATTGCCTGCAGGGGGCACCTAAGGGCAGCCTTCGGCCCTTTCCATGATAGAGTCTTGATGATTTATCAGAACGACGCGATAAAAGGGGAATGGCGTGAATACCGAGAAGCTTACGGCTCGGCGTCTTACGGCCGAGGAGACTTCAGGTTTGGGCCCCCAGGACGGTGTCTTCGTCCCGGCAAGCATGGATGGCGTTTCCCCCGACTGCTACGCACCAGCCTTCCTTACGAAATCGGGAAAGAGTTTCGAGGGTGGGTCCTTCACGGTACGGACGGCGTTCGGCGAGGAGGTTCACGTCCTCCCCGACAATGCCGAAGAGGGCGGCATCTGGATTGCAGACAAGGCAGGGGAGGTAATCGAGGTTCTCCAGAGTGCCGGCGTTCTTCTGAACCTGGCCCTCTTCGTTCCCGGCGGAAGCAAGGAGTCCCTGGAGTCTCTCTATTCCGCGGCCCGGGAAGCATTCGGCGCGGGGGTCGTCCAGCGTTGGAGCGAGGAAGTCGTCGAAGTACCGAACGTCAAGGTCGACCTGTACGAGGAGCCGGCCCGGGGACGCAAGAACGCGAACGGCCAGAATCGCGACCGCCGCGCCCTGGACATCTTCCCGACTCGAGTGCGGTTCCTCGAGCCCAGCGAGGGCTGGAAGTTCGTCGTCGAACCGCACAAGGAGATCATCGACGAGACGCCGACGATCTGACCTGATGGCAGGTTAGCTGCAATGCCGTGGGAGCCCGTCAGTACGCTGACGGGCTCTTCATCGTGGAGCGAGCGCCCCCTATGCCCGGCTCTCCGGGCTTCTTGAGTGCGGGCCCGCCCGCGAGGCCGTCGAACAGTTCCCCGGCGGCCACGACAGAACCGGAACCCGCGGAACCGTGCGGCATGCGCTGACGTCTCCGCCCGGGATCCGGCCATCACCTTCAGTCCACCGGGCACGACTCCAGGATGGGAACAAGTGACGCACACGGCTACAGAAGCCCCGCCCGCCGAGAGACGGCGGCGGGCCGGTGGTGGCGGACGGCGATGGGGGCTGCTGGGCTGCGGGGTCGCGCTCGTCCCGCCGGCCGCTCTGCTCGTCGTCCGGCTGACCGGACTCGACGCCGGAACACCGCTGGCGATGCCGATGGTGTTCTTTCCCTGGACGACCGTCATCGGTGTACTGGTGCTGTTGCTGATGGCCGCTGTTCCCGCGCTGCGGTCCCGATGGGCCCTGGCCGGCGCCGCGGCCCTGGTGATCGCTCACGCGGTGCTGCTGGCTCCGCGGTTCCTACCTGATGGCCCGCAGGTGCCGGAACGCGCGGTTGAGCTGCGTGTGGCCACCCTCAACACCGACGGAGGCGCCGCCGACGCCCAGGCAGTGGTGCGGCTGGTCCGTACGGAGCGGATCGATGTTCTGGCGGTGCAGCAGATGCCGCCGGGCGGCGTGGAAGCCCTCGACAGGGCGGGCCTGGGCGCGTTGCTGCCGCACCAGGAACTCCACCCCGAGTACGACTCCTCGGTCTACTCACGGCTCCCGATCGGCGAAGCCGGTACCACTCGTGCCGACACCGCCTGGCCCCAGACCGTCGCCGAGGTCGCGGTCGGCGGACGTAGCGTGCGGTTCGTGGCGGTGCACACTTACTACCCCCTCGGGAGCCCGGAGCGGTGGACCCGGGACATGGCCGCGCTCACCTCCCTGGCGCGGCGCGCGGGCCCGGACACCGTGTTCCTGGGTGACTTCAACGCTTCCCTCGACCACACTCCGATGCGGGACCTGCTCTCGGCCGGCCTCACGGACACGCATGCCGAACTCGGCCACGGGTGGGCTCCCACGTGGCCGGTCGGCCGTGCCCTCCTCCCAGCCGTGGTCCAGCTGGATCACGTCCTGCACGGTCCCGGTCTGGCAGGGGTCTCGGTGGGCGAGCGAACCGTGCCCGGAACAGATCACCGAGCCGTCGTCGCGGTGCTCGCGCTGCTGCCGGAGAAGGACGGGGAACGGAGTCGATCGTCGTGAACCCCGGTTCCGCAGCGTGTGCCGTCGGTGCGCTGACCGGTGCGACGCGCCCTCCCGTGCTGGAGCGCGCCGGCGAGAGGCCGGTGAAGGGTGCGGACACAGCGGCCGGCACCCTGCGCGGAGCTCCGCTCCGATTCGACCGGGCAGCCCAGGAAACCGCCGGGCAGAGGGTGAAGAGGCGCGGCCGGACCGGTGACGGGAGGTAAGAACGGGGTCATGGACACCAAAACGCTTGCCCGCCGGTTCCTGGAAGAGTCAGCAGACGACGACCGCGAGTCCGTCTACGCACACCACTGCACAGCCGACTACGCCGAGCACGACCCCAACATGGAGCAGGAGACCGTGGGTCTCGCGGAGGCCACGCGTTCGTACCGAGAGGTCCGCGAGGCCTTCGAAGTCACCCACACCGCGCAGAGCTTGGTGGCCGAAGGCGATCTCGTCTGCTCCCGATTCATCATCCACGGCCGCCACACCGGCGACTACCGGGGAAACCCGCCCAGCGGCAGAGCGTTCGAGACGACCGGCCACGTCACCTTGCGGTTCCAGCAGGGCAGGATCGCCGAGAGCTGGTTCAACTACGACCTGGCCGGCGCGCTCGAACAGGTCGGTGCTCCCCCGGCCACCGGCCTATGAGGAGTGAGGACGCGTATGCCGCACACGACGACGCCCGACGGGGTCGGTATCGCCTATCAGGTCCAGGGCGACGGGGCTGCTCCCCTGCTCCTCCTGGCGGGGCAGGCCAACAACCACCACTGGTGGGACTCGGTGCGCGGCGACTTCCACGACGCCCGCAGCACCATCACGTTCGACTACCGGGGCACGGGGGAGAGCGGTAAACCCGATCTGCCCTACAGCACCGAGCTGTTCGCCCTGGACGTGATCGCGGTGCTCGACGCCCTCGGTATCGAGCGGGCCGATGTCTACGGGACGTCCATGGGCGGGCGGGTGGCCCAGCAGCTCGCGGCGCGCCATCCCGAACGCGTACGCGCCCTGGTGCTCGGGTGCACGTCGCCCGGCGGCCCGCACGCCGTCGAACGCACCAACGACGTGCGCAGGTCCCTGGTGCAGACGCGACCGGGTGCGGCACGGCAGGCCCTGCTGGAGCTGATGTACACCCCGGCCTGGCTGGCGGCGAACCCCGGACCGTACCGGACGCTCGGCGACCCGGGCATGCCCGCCCACGCCCAACGGCGTCACCTCGCGGCCGGCAACCAGCACGACGCGTGGCAGCTCCTGCCGGGTATCGGCGCGCCCACTCTCGTCGTGCACGGCACCGATGACCTGCTCAACCCGGCCGCCAACGCTCCGCTGCTCGCGGAGCGTATCCCCGGCGCCCGTCTGCACCTGGTCCCCGGAGCGCGGCACGCCTACTTCGAGGAGTTCCGCGCCGTCGCGAGCCCGCTCGTCCTGGACTTCCTCACCACCGTCACGCGGCGGTAGGAGCGGGCCGGACGCGCGGTGGACGTCGACGTGATCCTCATGGGGATCCCTTGCGGCGTGCGGTGGACGCGGCAGCGGTGTTCGCGGCGACGATCACCGCGATGGCCAGCCAGGCGAGGGCATCGAGCCGCTGCCCGAGAACGGCGAGGCCGACCAGGGCGGCGAAGACCGGGTTGACGCTCATGAACACGCCGAAGAAGTGGGCCGGGACACGGCGCAGCGCCAGCAGGTCGGCCAGGAACGGCACCGCCGAGGAGAGCACCCCGGCGACGAGGGCACAGCCCAGCGCGGTGGGCGTGGGCGGGTGGTGCCACAGCACCCAGGCGCCGACGGGCAGGTAGAGCACGGCGGAGACGATCGCCGCGGCGGCCGAGCCCTCCAGGCCGGGCAGGCGGGTCCCGACCGTCCGGTTGAGCAGGATGTAGCAGCCCCAGCAGGCCGCCGCCAGGAGGGCCAGGCCGATGCCCGGGTAGTCGGTGGAGGGCGTGGGGCGCATGAGAACGGCCACCGCGCCCGCGGCTGCCCCGGCGGCGACCAGGTCGATGCGGCGGCGGGAGCCGGCCAGGGCGACGGTCAGCGGGCCGAGGAACTCCAGCGTGACGGCCAGCCCGAGGCCGATCCTGTCGATCGCCATGTACAGGGAGAGGTTCATCCCGGCGAACACCAGGGCGAGGCCCAGGACGGGACGCCACTGCGCGGCGGTGAAGTGCCGCAGCCGTGGCCGGCCGACGGCGCCGAGGATCACGGCGGCCACCCACTGGCGTACCGCCACCACCCCAGCGGGCCCGATCACCGGGAAGGCGAGCGCCGCGACGGAGGCGCCCGCCTGGTTGGACAGGCCGCTGCCCAGCATCAGGGCCACACCGGCTCCGCGCCCCGTGCCCCGTGGTGGCTCCAGCCGGTCGGCCCCGGTCGGGCCGGGGGTCGAGGTCGGAGAGGTATCGGTCTTCATGCCACCGACGATGGGAGAGCCACCGCCCTGCGCAAAATGCATCCGCGCACGCATCTATACGATGGGCGTATGGATGAGTCGGGGAACACGGCGCGTGCGCTGGAGCTGAAGCAGCTCCGGTGTCTGGTCGCCATCGTGGACACCGGCAGTTTCACCGACGCCGGCCGCGCACTCGGTATGTCGCAGGCCGCCGTCTCCCGCACCCTCGCCGGCCTCGAAAGCCTCCTCGGGGTACGGCTGCTGATCCGCACCAGTCGCAGCGTCGCCCTCACCGCCGCGGGAGTCCGGGCGCTGGCCCGCGCCCGCATCGTGCTCGCCGGCACCGAGGAATTCGTCCGCGAGGCCACCACCGGGCGCACCCGTGTGCACATCGGTCACGCCTGGTCCGCCTTCGGCCGGCACACCACCGAGTTCCAGCGCCGCTGGCACGAACAGCACCCCGCGACCGACCTGCGCCTCATCCGTCACAACACCCCCACCGGCGGCCTCGAGGAAGGGCTGTGCGACCTCGCCGTCATCCGTGCTCCGATCGACCTCAAGCCGTGGTCCCACGCCCGGATCGGCACCGAGGCCCGCTACGTGGCCATGGCGACCGACGACCCCTGGGCCCGCCGCCGCGGTATCCGCCTGGACGAGATCCCGACCCGTGCCCTGGCCATCGACCGCCGCACGGGCACCACCGCTCTGGATCTGTGGCCGGAGCAGGACCGGCCGAGGGTCGAGTTCACGCAGGACATCGACGACTGGCTGGCCGCCATCGCCACCGGCCGCTGTGTCGGGCTCACGCCTCAGGCCACCGCGGCCCAGTACCGCCGTGACGGCATCACCTACCGCCCTCTCCGGGGGGCCGACCCGGTCACCGTCCACCTCATCTGGCACGCCCACACCACCCACCCCGCCACGCACCCCGCGATCGCCCTCGCCGCCGGCCTCTACCGCGAGGGCCGCCCCGGCGCTCGCCTGCCCGGCTGACCCGCCCAGCGTGCGGGTACGGACCGCCCGGGAAAGAGTTCAGGCGCCTTCCGCTCTCCCCCGGGGTCCTTCCAGCAGACCGAGCTCCAGTGCCTTGACCACCGCGTGCGTACGGTCGGCGACGTCGAGTTTGGCGAAGACCCTCAGCAGATGCGTCTTCACGGTCGCCTCCGCGATGACCAGCCGACGGCCGATCTCCACGTTGGACAGCCCGTCCGCCACCGCGCCCAGCACATCCACCTCCCGTGGCGTCAGCGTCACCGGCGTCGGCCGTCGCATCCGGGCCACCAGCCGCGCCGCGACACGCGGAGCCAGCACGGTCTCGCCCCGGGACGCGGAGTGGACGGCCTGTACCAACTGCTCGCGGGTGGCGTCCTTCAGCAGGTAGCCGATGGCGCCTGCCTCGACGGCGCGCTCGATCTCCGCGTCGGTCTCGTACGTGGTCAGGATCAGCACGCGGGTCCGGGTGGGCCCGGCGACGATCTCCGTCGTGGCGCTCGTCCCGTCGAGGACAGGCATCCGCAGGTCCATCAGCACCACGTCGGGCTCCAGCCCTTCGACGAGACCGACGGCCGCCCGGCCGTCCTCGGCCTCGCCGACGATCTCGATGGTGGGTTCGTTCGCCAGCAGGGCGACCACCCCGGCACGCATCACTGTGTGGTCGTCCGCCACGAGGATCCGGAGCTTCTTCTCCGCTGTCGGCCCGTGTGTCATCTCAGCCCTGCCCGTCGGTGGGAATCATGGCCAGGACGCGGGTGCCGTCGCCGACCGAACTGGTGACGGTGAGCTCGCCGCCCAACTCGGCCAGGCGCTTGCGCATTCCGTGCAGCCCGAAGCCGTGGGAGTCCTCCGTCACGAAGCCCGCGCCGTCGTCGGTGATCTCCAGCTCGATCCCGTACGGCTGCGCGGTGAGGACCACCTCCACGGTGGAGGCCGCCGCGTGCTTGCGGATGTTGGCGAGGGACTCCTGGGTGCAGCGCAGGAGAGCGATGCGGGTCTGCTGGTCGCAGGTGACGTCCGGCAGTTCGGAGGTGACGCGGGTCCCGGTGTCCTCGGCGAACCGCCGCAGGGTCCGTCGCAGGGTGTCCGCCACCGAGCCGGCGGCGACACCGCTCTCCGGGGCCGAGCCGACGAGGACGCGCGCCTCGGCGAGGTTCTCGCGCGCGGTGTTCTCGATCGCGAGCAGGTGTTTCCCGCTCCTGCCCGGGTCGGTCGCCAGACCGGATCCGGCCGCCTCCGCGAGCACGATGATGGACGCGAATCCCTGGGCGAGCGTGTCGTGGATCTCCCGCGCGAGCCGTTCGCGCTCGTCCGCCGCCCCCTGGCGGTGGTGTGCCTCGATGAGCCGGAGCCGTGTCTCCTCCAGTTCGGCGCTCAGCCGGCGGGCCCGCTCGTCGGCGTTCTCGGTGATGTGGCGCACCCCCAGCCCGATGAGCACGCCTGCCGCGTACCCGATGATCGTGAAGATCACGTTGCCGGTGAAGAACTCCCCGCCCCAGCCCTGCCGTACGACATTGCCGGCCACGACGCCCGCCGCGGCGAGACCACTCAGGACGATCGCGGCACGCGCGCCCGCGGTGTAGATCCAGAAGTGCGGCAGTGTCACCACGAAGAGCGCCGCGCTGCCGTCGAGCAGATACGACATGGCTCCGAGGCCCACGACGAGTACGTACAGGTAGGGGCGGGGACGCAGGGCGGGGTTGCCGGGGAACAGCCCCACCGCGCCGTACGACAGGGCGAGCACGGCCAGCAGCCCCAGCACCGGGAGGCGCGTCGTCCCGGGTGCGTCGGCGACCGCGAGGGCCGGCGGGACCACGCCCAGCAACACCCAGAAGACGGCGTTCCACCGGTGCAGCGACGGTACGGTCAACGCGGTTTCGGGCTGCGGCCGTTGATTCACCGCGTCAGCCTACTTCCGCCAGGGGCCCGGCGGCGGGTTCCTGCGCCCGCCCGAACCGGCCGGGGCGCCGGGTCGGCCACCAGGCACGCTCGCCGAGGAGCAACAGCACCGACGGCAGGACCATGAGCCGGATGACCACGGCGTCCAGAAGGACAGCCACGGCCAAGCAGAACCCCATCTGCTTCATCTCGGTGAGGTGCAGGGCCACGAACGCGCCGAACACCGTCACCATGACGATCGCCGCGCTGGTCACCACCTTGGCCGACTTGTTGATGCCCTCCAGGACCGCCTCACGGGCGGACATGCCGTTCTGCCTGGCCTCCTGGATCCGGCTGACCACGAACACCTGGTAGTCCATCGACAGGCCGAAGAGGATCACCACGAGGAACAACGGAACCCTGGACGCGATCGCCCCGAGGGAGTCGAAGTCCAGCGGTCCCTCCGCCCACGTCCCCTGGAAGACCAGGACCAGCATGCCGAGCGAGGCGCCGGCGGAGAGCAGATTCAGTACGACGCCGATGACGCCGATCACCACGGAGCGGAACGCCCACACGGTCATCAGGAAGGTCATCAGCAGCAGGAAGCCAAGGACCAGCGGCAGCTTGTCGCTCTCGTGACTCACGTAGTCGCGGCCGCGAGCGACGTCGCCGCTCACCGCAGTCTCCACGCCGGACAGTCGGCCGACGGTCGCGGGGATGTGATCCTGGCGGAGGTGGGTGAGCGACGCGATCGCCTCTGCGGAGGGCGCGGGATGGGGGACCGAGAGTTCCAGCACGCTGATCCGGCCGTCTGCCGATGTGCGGACCGTCGGCTCGGATATCGCTGGGGCCTTTGGTTTCGTGGGGCTCTCCGCGCCCTCCGCGTTCTTCGGGGCCTGCGCGAAAAGGGGGTCCGCCTGGGCTCGTCGGCCGAGGTCCTCCAGGGCCTGCATCACCTGTGCCGCCTGTTCCGGCGTGGAGCGGGTGACGACCTCGTGGGTGACGAGGAGTTCGGGGAAGCTCCCGGTCAGCCGGTCGTAGACCCGCATGGCCGGGATGTCGCGGGAGAAGGTGTCCCTTCCCGGGTCGATCAGTTTCAGGCCGAGCGCGGGCACGGCCAGACCGAGCATGACGAGGACCGACAGGCTCAAGGTGAGGGCGGGGCGGGTCCGGGCCGGGCGCAGCAGAGCGGCGAACACCCGTCCTGTCTCCGGCTTCCCGGACCGGGCCGGCTTGCCGCGGGCGGCCCGGCGGGCGGCCCTGCGGGGAGCGAGGCGGTCGGCACGGCGGCCGATGACGACCAGCAGCGCGGGCAGCACGGTGAGCGAGCTGGCCACCGCCACGGCCACGACGAGGATGGTCCCGGTCGCCAGTGAGGAGAAGATGACGTCCGTGGCCAGATACAGGGTGGCCGTGGAGACGATCACCGCGAGACCCGAGACCACGATGGCCCGGCCCGCTGTCGCCGCTGCCAGCTCCACGAGGGCCTCCGGGCCGAGCCGCCCGTCGGCGCGCGCCCGTTCCTCCCGCTCGCGCTTCAGATAGAAGAGCGTGTAGTCGACGCCGACCGCCAGACCTATGAGCAGGATGAGGTTCGTCCCGACGCCCGCGTCGGGCATGACGTGCGAAGCGACCATGGACAGTCCGATCGCAGCGGCGATCGAGGAAAGTGCCAGCAGGAGCGGTACACCCGCCATGATCACCGAGCCGAACACGATCAGCAGGGTGATGACGGTGACGGGCAGGCTGATGCGTTCGGAGAGCGCGAGATCCTCATCGCGCTGGTCGTTGACGCCCTTGCTGATGGCGGGGGATCCGGTCTCCTCCACCACCAGGTCCGGGTGGTCGGCGCCCACCGCCGCCGTCTGCTCCAGGAGCGGCACGACGTTCGTCTTGCCTTCCAGCTCCGGGCCGTTCAGGACCACCGAGACGAGCAGGACCTCGCCGTCCTTCGAGCGGACGGGTGCGGCCACGCTCTCCACCTCGGGCAGGGACCGCATCCGCACGGTCACGTCCCGGGCCGCCACACCGGCCGCTGCCATGTCCAGCTCCCCCGACCTGGCTCGGATCATGATCCGCTCGGTGGGGGAACGCTCCAGTCCGCCCTCGGTCGCCGTCGCCTCGGCGCGTCCCGCCTCACCGACCCAGAAGTCCTTGGTGGTGGCCTCGTTGGTGCCCAGCGCGATGCCGCTGACGAGGCACAGGACGACGAACGCGAACCAGCCGGCGATCGCCCGCCCGGCGTGCCGGGCGCTCCATCGGGCCATACGTACAGGTAGGTGTCTCATGCCGGAAATCCTGGCCGCAGGGGTGGGGCGCCCGGCACGTCCTGCCGACTGAACCTGTTGTCCACCGACCGGTGGACAAGGAGGCCGCCGGGGCCGCCGGCCGGGTCGGGCGGTCGTGTTTCCCTCCGGCTGCGCGAGAAGGTCCTGGGCGGCGCATCACGTCGGCTGAAGGGAAAGGGGTCAGGCTTTCTGCGCGTATGGAGGTCGACGGTCTTCCGGAATGCGTCGGGCGCGCGCAATGCCGTTCCCCGGCTGATGCCGATCACCGCCTCCCCGCCTTTTCCGAATAATGTCGCCGCGCGTGCGTGGGCCGGCCGGTCAGGGTCCGCGGATCAACCGTTGGGAGTTCCGCCGGAACGCACAGCGTGCGACAGGCTCTGCCACCATCGTCAGCGGCACCCATGGCGATCTTCCCGGACGCCGCCAGCTGATGGAGTCGTGGACGTGGGGTCACTGCTTGACGACGAATCGGCTGAGCGGCGATGCGTCCGGGGAGGGCCCCCGGATCCCGAGCTGGAAGAAGTCCCTGGCCGACCCGGTGAGCGCGGCGATGCCGCAGGTACCGCCACCCGACGAGCCCCTCCGACGGCCGAGGCGAAGCGCTCGCCGCGCAGCAGGCGCACCACGGTCGAGCCTCCCCCGGATTCGAGCATGGTCGGGTTCCGGGTCAGGAACCGGCGCGGCCGCGAAAGGGGGGTGCGGCCGGCTCCTGGGAAGCGCTGCTTTCACCGTCCGGAAAAGCCGTGGAATTCTCCTGGACAGTCGGTTCAGAACCGCCCTGAAATTCGCATGCGATCCCGTTCCCCACGTCGTCCCGTTTCCGTCGACCGACGTCAGGGCTTGGGTATCCAAGGGCGTTTATCTCGTCGATTCCCGGCGAAACCCGTGACGTTCCGGAACAGTTCGGCAACGAGGAGGTCGCGCACGTCCGTGCGGCGGAGGCCGGGCGGGCCGGACCTCCGCCGCACGGGAGAGCCCTGCTCCGCCGATGGGGCCGCCCGGGCGGGTCAGCACGCCCACCGGCGTCGCCAAGTGGCTCCCGGGCCGCAGAAGTTCTTCGGTCGGAAGCGTTGACGAAACATTCCACGTGGCCCTAGCTTCATCGCGTCGTACTTCGTACGTCATATATGAGACGCGATACGCGAGATGTGAGAGCCCGTCACCCATGACCTTCGCCCCTGCCCCGATCCCGTCCCGGACCCAGTACGTGCTGGAGGCCATCAAGCACGCCATCCTCACCGCGCAGTTGAGACCGGGACAGGCGCTGGTGGAGACCGAACTCGCCGCGCAGTTCGGGGTGTCGAAGACTCCCGTCCGCGAGGCGCTCAAGACACTCGCGGGCACCGGACTCGTGGTGATGAGCCAGTACAAGGGCGTCACCGTGCGGCTCGTCGACGCGACCATGGCCAGGGAGGTGTACGACGTGCGCCTCCTGCTGGAACCGGAGGCGCTGCGCCGCTCCATCACCCGGGGCGCCTCGCTGGAGGCGGCCCAGGAGGCCCTGGAACGGGCCGACTCGGCGGCCGACACGGCGGACAGGTCACTGGCCAACCGGGACTTCCACCGGGCCCTGTACCTGCCCTGCGGCAACCCGCTGCTCTCCCGGATGCTCGACGAGGTCCGCGACCAGGCGGCGCTCGTGTCGACCGTGGCCTGGTCGGCCGTCCCGTCCTGGGAGCGCGAAGCGGCCGAGCACCGCGAGATCCTGCGGCTCGCCCTCGCCGACGACGCGGAGGCCGCCGCCGGGGCCCTGCACCACCACATCGCGTCGTTCGTGCGCCGCGCCTTCCCCGACGACGAAGACGGGGGCGACGCCGCGTGAACCGCCCGCTGGACACGCTCCACCAGCACCTCGAAGAAAGGCCAGTCCGCATGGACCACTCACCGCTCAAGGCGGCCCTCGCAGACGTTGTGGCGATCCCGGTGACGCCGTTCGCCGAGGACGGGAGCATCGACGCCGCGTCCCACCGCGTCCTGATGCGCAGGCTGCTCGACGGCGGCGTCCGCACCATCACCCCGAACGGCAACACCGGGGAGTTCTACGCCCTCACCCCCGACGAGCGGCGCCTCGTCACCGAACTGACCGTCGAGGAGGCCGCGGGGCGCGCCACCGTCCTGGTGGGCGTCGGTCACGACGTGCCGACCGCGGTGGCCGCGGCCAAGCACGCCGCCGAGGCCGGTGCGGCGATGGTGATGGTGCACCAGCCGGTGCACCCGTACATCGCGCAGGAGGGGTGGGTCGACTACCACCGGTCGATCGCCGAGGCCGTGCCGCAGCTCGGCGTCGTCCCCTACGTCCGCAGCCCGCTGCTGGCCGGCGAGCGGCTCGCCGAACTCGCCGACGCCTGCCCCAACGTCGTCGGCGTGAAGTACGCGGTCCCCGACGCGGCCCGCTTCGGCGCCTTCGCCCGGGACGCCGGTCTGGAACGGTTCGTCTGGATCGCCGGCCTCGCGGAGCTGTACGCCCCCTCCTACTTCGCCACCGGCGCCACCGGCTTCACCTCCGGTCTCGTCAACGTCGCCCCGGCCGTCTCCCTCGACATGCTGGAGGCGCTGCGGGCCGGGGACTACGTGGCGGCGATGAAGGTCTGGGAGCGTATCCGCCGCTTCGAGGAGCTCCGCGCCGCGGAGCAGTCCGCCGACAACGTCACCGTCGTGAAGGAAGCCCTGTCCGCGCTGGGGCTCTGCCGCCGCGACGTACGCGCTCCGAGCCGGGTCCTGCCCGAGGCCCGGCGCGCCGAGGTCGCCGGGCTGACAGCCGAGTGGTCCCTGTGACCGACACGTCCACCCGGGACCCGGGTACCGGCCGTATCGCGCCCGAGGAGCTGCGCAGCCACCGGTGGTACGGCACCGACGGGCTGCGGTCCTTCAGCCACCGGGCCCGCACCCGTCAGCTCGGCTACCTCCCCGAGGAACACCTCGGCAAACCGGTCATCGCGGTGCTCAACACCTGGTCCGACATCAACCCGTGCCACACCCACCTGCGTGAACGGGCACAGGCGGTCAAGCGGGGGGTCTGGCAGGCGGGCGGGTTCCCGCTGGAGTTCCCGGTCTCCACCCTCTCGGAGACCTTCCAGAAGCCGACCCCGATGCTCTACCGCAACCTGCTGGCGATGGAGACCGAGGAGTTGCTGCGCTCCTACCCCGTCGACGGGGCCGTGCTGCTGGGCGGCTGCGACAAGTCGACGCCCGCGCTGCTGATGGGCGCCGCCTCCGTGGACCTGCCGACCGTCTTCGTGCCCGCCGGGCCGATGCTGCCCGGGCACTGGCGCAACGAGGTCCTCGGCTCCGGCACGGACATGTGGAAGTACTGGGACGAGCGGCGGGCCGGGAACATCGGCGACTGCGAGATGGCCGAGCTGGAGAACGGTCTCGCCCGCTCCCCCGGCCACTGCATGACGATGGGCACCGCCTCCACCCTGACCGCCGCCGCCGAGGTGCTGGGGGTCACCCTGCCGGGCGCCTCCTCCATACCGGCCGTCGACTCGGGGCACGAGCGGATGGCCGCGGCTTCGGGGCTGCGGATCGTCGACCTCGTCATGCGGCAGGTGACGTTGTCGCGGATCCTGACGCCGGAGGCGTACGAGGACGCCGTCGCCACGGTGCTCGCGCTCGGCGGCTCCACCAATGCCGTGATCCATCTGATCGCGATGGCGGGCCGGTCCGGCGTGAAGCTCACCCTGGACGACTTCGACCGGATCGCCCGTACGGTGCCGGTCCTCGCCGACCTCCGTCCCGGCGGGCGGTACTTGATGGAGGACTTCCACTTCGCCGGCGGTCTTCCCGGCTTTCTGGGGCGGCTCACCGACGTACTGCACCTGGACCGGCCCACGGTCGCGCACGCCACCCTGCGCGAGCAGCTCGACGGGGCCCCCGTCCACAACAGCGACGTCATCCGCGAGCGCTCCGACCCGCTGGCCGGGGAGGGCGGGGTGGCGGTGCTGCGCGGCAACCTCTGTCCCGACGGGGCCGTCATCAAGCACATCGCCGCCGAGCCGCGCCTGCTGCGCCACACCGGGCCCGCCGTCGTCTTCGACGACTACCGCGAGCTCCAGCGCACGATCAACGACCCGGCCCTCGCCCTCACTCCGGACCATGTGCTCGTGCTGCGCAACGCCGGACCCCAGGGCGGCCCCGGCATGCCCGAGTACGGCATGCTGCCGATCCCCGACTACCTGCTGAAGCAAGGTGTGCGGGACATGGTGCGGATCTCCGACGCGCGGATGAGCGGCACCAGTTACGGGGCGTGCGTCCTGCACATCGCGCCCGAGTCCTTCGTCGGCGGGCCGCTCGCCCTGGTCCGCACCGGCGACCTCATCACACTGGACGTCGAGGCCCGGCTCCTGCGGCTCGATGTCGACGACGAGGAACTGGAGCGGCGCAGGGCCGCCTGGTCCCCGCCGCCCGCACGCTACGGGCGGGGCTACGGGGCGCTGTACCAGGACCAGATCACCCAGGCCGACACCGGATGCGACTTCGCGTTCCTGGCCCGGCAGGGAGAGGTGCCCGACCCGTACGCGGGATGAACCGGGTCCCGTGACCGTACGCGGGTCCTGTGACCGTACGAGGGCCCGTGGCCGTACGAGGGTGGAGCCGCGGGCCCCCTCTGCACCTTGATCCCCCGGGTCGCTCCAGCTCTTCATAGCAAGCGCTTCCACCAACAGTGGCCGACCGGCCCGAACGTCCAGCGCATCCAGCACCTCCCAGAGATCGGAGACGCGTCATGGCCTCAACCGCAGCCGTGGCCACACCGCCGCCCAAAGAGTCCCGGCGCCGCCGGGCGAGCCCTCGCCGCCTGCCCTATCTGCTGATCGCACCGGCGGGCCTCCTGATGCTGGGCTTCATCGCCTACCCGGTGCTCAGCGTCTTCTACTACAGCCTGCAGAACTACAACGTCACCAAGCCGTGGCGGAACGGCTTCGCCGGGCTCGACAACTTCCGGCGCGTCTTCACCGAGGACGACCAGTTCTGGCCGACGCTCGGGTTCAGCGCCCAGTGGGTCTTCACCCAGGTCACGCTCCAGCTGCTCCTCGGCCTGGCACTCGCGCTGATCGTCAACCAGACGTTCATCGGGCGCGGCATCTCCCGGGCCATGGTCTTCTCCCCCTGGGCCGTCTCCGGTGTGCTGACCAGCACGATCTGGATCCTGCTCTACAACTCCTCGACGGGGTTCAGCCGCTACCTCGCGGACGCCGGGATCGGCGAGTACGGCACGTCCGTGCTCTCGGACACCGGAACCGTCTTCTGGGCGGCCACCGTCACCGAACTCTGGCGCGGTGTCCCCTTCTTCGCGATTCTCATCCTCGCCGACCTCCAGTCCGTCTCGAAGGAGCTGTACGAGGCTGCTTCGGTCGACGGCGCGGGCCGGCTGCGGCAGTTCTTCCACATCACGCTGCCCCACCTGAGGGACGCGATCATCCTCGCCACCCTGCTGCGCGGGGTCTGGGAGTTCAACAACGTCGACCTGCTCTACACCCTCACCGGCGGCGGGCCCGCAGGTGAGACCACCACCCTGCCGCTCTACGTGGCCAACACCGGCATCGAGGGCCACGACTTCGGGTACGCCTCCGCGCTCACCACCGTCGCCTTCGTGATCCTCCTCTTCTGTTCGATCGTCTATCTGCGCCTGAGCAAGTTCGGAGGCGACCGCACGTGACCGCCCTGCTCACCGAGAAGAACGGAACCGCTCGGCGGTCCTCCGCCCCCGGCTCGCCGCCGTCCTCCCCGCGCCGCCGCCCCGGGCGGGAGCGCGCCTTCGACGACGTGCCGCGCTGGCAGATCTATCTGCCGCTCGGCCTCTACCTGCTCTTCACGCTCATCCCGTTCTACTGGATGCTGCTCTTCGCCGTACGGCCCGCCGGTTCCACGTCGCTGGTGCCCTGGCCGATGACCGGAGCGCACTTCTCCAAGGTCTGGAACGAGCGGAGCTTCGCCGTCTTCTTCCAGAACAGCATGATCGTCGGCGTCGCGACGCTCGTCGCCACGACCCTGGTCGCCCTGGCCGGCGGCTACGCCCTGGCCCGGTTCGACTTCAAAATCAAGGGCGCGTTCATGCTCGCGCTGCTCTGCTCGCAGTTCATCCCGGGCGCCCTGATGCTCGTACCGCTCTTCGAGATCTTCCGGAACCTCCAGATGATCAACTCGTTGGGGAGCGTCGTCATCGCGGAGACGGTGTTCCAGCTCCCGCTGTCGATCATCCTGATCAGCGGCTTCATCAAGAACGTCCCCGTCTCCCTGGAGGAGGCCGCCTGGGTCGACGGCTGCTCGCGCTTCACCGCCTTCCGCACCGTCGTCCTGCCGCTCCTGCGCCCCGGGCTGATCGCCGTCGGCTCCTTCGCGTTCGTGCACAGCTGGAACCACTTCCTCTTCGCCCTGATGTTCCTGAGCGAGCAGGACAAGCAGACGATCCCGGTCGGTCTCAACACGCTGATCGGCGCGGACAGCGTCGATCTGGGCGCGCTCGCGGCGGGCGGTGTCATCGCGGCCGTCCCCGTGGTGATCGTCTTCGCCTTCATCCAGAAGTGGCTCATCACGGGCTTCAGCGCAGGCGCGGTGAAGGGATGAGGAAAGTGACCGCCCCCACCCCGACCCCGGCCGCCCGCGTGCCCGTCGTCCCGGCCGCGCCCGTGCCCGTCGTCCTGGCCGGCGCCCGGGGCCACGGCCGGTGGCACCTCGCCAATGTGCGCCGGCTCCAGCACCAGGGCCGGGTCAGGCTGGCCGGCATCTGCGAGCTGGAGCCCCTGACCGCCGACGAACTCGCCGCCTCCGGCTTCGGCCCCGACGAGTCGCCCGAGCAGTCCGACGACTTCGGGGCGCTCCTGGACGGCGTCGGAGCGCGGGCGGCCATCGTCTGCACCCCCATCCAGACCCACACGGAGCTGGCTCTCACCGCCGCCGCCCGGGGCGTCCACCTGCTGCTGGAGAAGCCGCCCGCCGCCGGCTGGGCCGACTACGCGCGGATGGCCGAAGGCGTCGAACGAGCGGGGATCGCCTGCCAGGTGGGGTTCCAGTCCTTCGGGTCGCACGCCCTGCCCGCCATCCGCGAACTGGTGGCCACCGGAGCCATCGGGACCGTCACCGGTTTCGGGGCCGCCGGGGCGTGGGTCCGGGACGACGCCTACTTCCGGCGGGCGCCCTGGGCCGGGCGGCGAAGGATCGGCACGACCGACGTGGTCGACGGCGTCCTCACCAATCCCCTGGCGCACGCCGTGGCCACCGCGCTCGAACTGGCCTGCCGGGGCCGAGCCGAAGAGGTCACCGCCATCGAGACGGAGCTGTACCGGGCGCACGCCATCGAGGCGGACGACACCAGCAGCATCCGCGTCTCCACCGCCGGGGGGCCGTGTGTCACCGTCGCCGTCACCCTGTGCGCCGAACGGCCCGGGGAGCCGTACGTCATCGTGCACGGCGAGAGGGGCCGGATCACCTTCTGGTACAAGCAGGACCGCGTTCTGGTGCAGCGCGCCGGACGGGGCCCGGAGGAGACCGTCCACGGGCGGACCGATCTCCTGGAGAACCTCCTCGACCACCTGGGGCACGGCACGCCGCTGCTGGTTCCGCCCGCGTCCACGGGGGCGTTCATGCGCGTCGTCGAGGCCGTGCGCACCGCCCCCGAGCCCGCCCCGCTGCCCGACCGTGCCTGGGAGACCCGGTACGACGGGCCGGACGGCGGGGCGCGGCGGGTCGTGCCGGGCATCGACTCCCTGGTCGCCGCCGGGGCCGAGTCCCTGAGCCTCTTCTCCGAACTGGGCGCCCCCTGGGCCCGGGTGGGCGAGGCGGCCGCCTCATGACCCAGCACGCCACGGGCCCGTTCCCCGACCTCCCGGCCACCCTTGCCTGCGGCGATGACACCGTCGCCCACTACGGCTACGCGCCGGGGGCGGACGGCCGTCCGCGCCTCCACCCCGTCACCACCCTCGGCGGGATCACCGTCACCGAGGAGCGCCCCGCCGACCACCTCCACCACCTGGGCGTCTCCGTCGCCGTCCCCGATGTCGCCGGGTACAACTTCTGGGGCGGGCGCACCTTCGTACGGGGCCGGGGGCCGACCGCACTCGACAATCACGGCGTCCAGCGCCACCTGGCCCGGCCCCAGCGCAGCCCGAACGGTTTCACCCAGGAGCTCGGCTGGGAAGCCGCCGGCGCCGAGCTCCTGCGCGAGCACCGCACCCTGTCGGCCACCCGGACCTCCGGCACCACCTGGGAGCTGGACTTCTCCTTCGTGCTCACCAACCCCGGGGACACGGGCCTCTCCATCGGCAGCCCGGCGACCAACGGCCGGCCGGGCGCCGGGTACGGCGGCTTCTTCTGGCGCGCCCCCAAGGAGGCCGTACCGCCCACCGTGTTCAGCGCCGCGCACGAGGGCGAGAGCGAGGTCCACGGCCGCACCGCCGACTGGCTGGCCCTGGCCGGGGACGGCTGGACGCTCGTGTTCGTGGGGGCGACCGAGGAGACCCGGCGCGATCCGTGGTTCGTGCGGACCTCCGAGTACCCGGGCGTCGGCTCCAGCCTCGCGGCGCACGAGCGGCTGCCCGTACCCGCCGGGGCCTCGGTCGTACGTCGGATCATCACCGTCGTCGTGGACGGCAGGCCGGACCGGGAGACCGCCGCCCGGTACGCGCGCGAGGCGGTGGCCCGGTGAGCCGGCTCTGGAGCTCCGACGTCGGTGACGGCACGTACCGCAACCCGGTCCTGAACGCCGACTGGTCCGACCCCGACGTCGTCCGTGTCGGTGACGACTACTACCTCACCGCTTCCAGCTTCGGCCGGTCCCCCGGGCTGCCGCTCCTGCACT
This sequence comes from Streptomyces sp. NPDC026589, assembly GCF_040638385.1. Taxonomy (NCBI): domain Bacteria; kingdom Bacillati; phylum Actinomycetota; class Actinomycetes; order Kitasatosporales; family Streptomycetaceae; genus Streptomyces; species Streptomyces sp. NPDC026589. The sequence goes on along the minus strand of NZ_JBEZYG010000050.1, from coordinate 1,462 downwards.
CCCGCGACCTGGTCAACTGGACCGCCGTCGGGCACGCGCTGGACCGCCTCGAACCCGAAGCGGAGTTCGCCGCTCCTCGCCATGACCGCGGGGTCTGGGCCCCCTCGCTGCGCCACCACGGCGGACGCTTCTGGATCTTCTGGGGCGACCCCGACCACGGAATCCAGCAGATCAACGCGGACCGCGTCGAGGGCCCTTGGACCGCCCCGCATCTGCTCAAGGCGGGCAAGGGGTTCATCGACGCCTGCCCGCTGTGGGACGAGGAGACCGGCGAGGCCTATCTCGTCCACGCGTGGGCCAAGTCCCGCTCCGGCGTCAAGAACCGGCTCACCGGCCACCGGATGAGCCCCGACGGCCGCGAACTCCTCGACGAGGGGTCGACGTTGGTGGACGCCGACCGGATTCCGGGCTGGTTCACCCTCGAAGGCCCCAAGCTCTACCGGCGCGACGGCTATTTCTGGATCTTCGCGCCGGCCGGCGGCGTGGAGACCGGCTGGCAGGGCGCCTTCCGTTCCCGGGACTTCTTCGGCCCGTACGAGGAACGCGTCGTCCTCGCCCAGGGCCGTACCGACGTCAACGGCCCCCATCAGGGCGGCTGGGTGCACACCTCCGCGGGCGAGGACTGGTTCCTCCACTTCCAGGCCCGGGGAGCGTACGGGCGGGTCGTCCACCTCCAGCCGATGCGCTGGGACGCCGAGGGCTGGCCCGTCATCGGCGACAGGGGCGAGCCGGTGCCCCGGCACACCAAACCCGTCGCCCCCGCCCAGCCGGTGGCGGCACCCGCCGTCGACGACGACTTCCCCGACGGTCGCCCCGGCGCCCAGTGGCAGTGGACGGCCAACCCGCGCCCCGACTGGACCACCCGGCACAGCGGGGACGGGCTGCGGCTCACGTGCGTACGGACCGCGTGCGAGCACGACCTGCGGCTGCTGCCCAACATCCTGGTCCAGCGGCTGCCCGCCGAAACGTTCACCGTCGACGTGGAACTCGCGCTGGACAGCGGCGAACCGGGCGCCAAGGCCGGTCTCGCCGTGGTGGGCGACGCCTTCGGCTGGATCGGCCTCGCGGTCGCCGCCGACGGCACTCCGCGGCTCGTCCACCGCTTCGCCGAGGGTGTCGCCGCACACGAACGGGACGCGGCCGACTCCCGCGCATCCCCCGATGGGCGGGCCAGGCTGCGCGTCGAGGTCACGGCGGGGGCCCGCTGCCGCTTCTCCGCCGACACCGGCGACGGGTTCCGGCCCTCGGGCCAGGTCTTCGCCGCCGCCCCCTGGCGCTGGGTCGGGGCTCTCCTCGGGCTCTTCGCCACCGCGCCGGCCGGGACGGGCCCCGCCGGAACGGCCCGCTTCACCTCATTCCGCGTCACCGGCCCCCCCCCCCCCATTACCTTCTTGGTGGCCCCGCAATGGGGCGCCCGGCCTCCGGAGTTGGCATGACTTTCTCCCCCTGTCGAATGCATGGC
>NZ_JBEZYG010000049.1:0-28824 GCF_040638385.1 Streptomyces sp. NPDC026589 | reverse complement strand
CCCGGCCGTCACGGGAGACCTCCAGTCGCTTGCGGCTCCCGGTCAGCTCTTCGGACCGCGGTGATGCGGCACACCCCTCGCCCGTGGAGCGTCAGTTCTGGGCGGTACGGCGCTTGCGGACGGCCCACAGGATGCCGCCACCGGCCAGCAGCACCGCGACGGCGGCGCCACCGATGACCGGCGTCGACGACGACGAGCCGGTCTCGGCGAGGTCCGGCGCGCTCGGGCTCGGGGCGGGCACTGCGGGCGCGGACTCCGAAGGCTGCTCACTGGGGGTGGCGCTCGGCTCGGGCGTCCCGGTGGACGGCGTCTCCGACGGGGTCGGCTCGCCCGGGACCGACTCGGTCGGGGTAGGGGTCGGCGGCGTGGGGCTGGGCTCCTCGTCGCACACCTCCGCCGTCTTCGTCTCGTCGATGGAGTGCTTGCCTTCGCCGTCGGCGTCCTTGACGACCAGTCGGACGGTCACCGGCTCGTCGTGCTCGGGAAGCGTCAGCTTCTTGTGGAACTCACGGCCGAACGTCTCGGTGGGCAGCAGGCCCTTGCCGTCCACCGTCACGGTCACCGTGTTGGGGACGTCGCTCGTGTAGTTGGTGAGGTCAACAGTCACCTCGGAGCAGGTCACGGCCCAGGTGGGGGTGTGAGCCGCGGCCGGACCGGCGGAGATGACGCCTCCGGTCAGACCGACGACCGCAGCGGCCACGAGTGTTCCCGCGCCACGCCACGATCTCCTGGGTATGGTCATGGATTCTTCCTCCAGATACGTCTCATCGCCCGAATGGCGGTGGGGCGCACAGTACTGCCATCGTCCAGGAACGGCGTCGTCGCCCCATGCATAACCCGACGCACCAACTCCGGGCACAGCCGCGCTACTTCCGGCAACGCGGGCGGGCCTCACGTCGTGCTGTCCTCCGGTCCGGCCGAATAAGAGGATGAGCGGTGCACCTATCTGCCGCCATCTGTGCGCCTGGGTCTGGAGCATGACCCGTTCCATGCGATTGCTGCTGATCCGTCACGGCCAGACACCGTCCCCTGTCGGCCACTTCCTGGACACTGCCCGGCCCGGCCCTGGCCTCACCGACCTCGGGCTGCGTCAGGCAGCCGCCCTCCCCGGAGCACTCGCCGGGGAAGACATCGCCTCCCTTTACGCCTCCACCCTGCCCCGTACGCAACTCACGGCCGCGCCCCTCGCCGCGGAGCACGGCATCAAGATCCAGATCCGTGACGGAATCCGCGAACTGTCGGCCGGTGAACTGGAAATGCGGGCCGGCGAGGACGCGGTCCGGCAGTACCTGACGACCGCCTTCGCCTGGTCCGCCGGGGACATCGCCCGCCGGATGCCCGGGGGCGAGAGCGGGACGGAGGCGCTGGCCCGCTTCGACGCCGTAGTGGCCGAGGCAGCGGGCGCCTGGGGGTGTGGGACCGTGGCGCTCGTCAGTCATGGTGCCGCCATCCGAGTATGGACGGCCGCTCGCGCGGGGAACGTCACCGTCGGGTTCGCCGCCGAACACAGCCTGGAGAACACGGGCGTGGTAGTGGTCGAGGGCTCACCGGACTCGGGATGGACTGCTATCTCCTGGGCCGAGGCTGTCGTCCCGGGGGTCACCGCGAGCGGCGCGGCGGACGCCGACCCGGTGGGTCGTACACTGCCGGGGCCGGAGCTGGGACCGGCAGCGGATCACCCCTTCGGCTGATCGCCGGGTTCTCACCCGCAGGTGAGGGCGTGGCGCTGTGAAGACACGCTGTCGTCACAGTGCCTTGTGCATGATGTGAAGCCCCACATAGCCCTCGGTGGGGTGGTTGAAGCCCTCCGGAAGGGTTCCGATCACGTCGAAGCCGATCGAACGGTACAGCTTGACGGCGTGCGTGTTGGTCTCGACCACCGCGTTGAACTGCATGGCCCGATATCCCTCGGCGCGAGCCCAGCCGACCGAATACTCGCACAGCGCGCGCCCCACTCCCCGGCCGGAGCGAGCGGGGTCGACCATGTACGTGGCGCTGGCTATGTGCGCTCCGTTGCCCATGTGGTTGCGGTTCATCTTCGCCGTGCCGAGCACGGTCCCGGCATCGTCCACGGCGACGACCACCCGGCTCGGCGCTGCGACGAACCACCATCCCTCGGCGTCCTCCTCACCGAGATCGAGTGGATAGGTGAGCGTCTCGCCCGCGGAGACGATCGAGTGGAAGAACGGCCAGATGGCAGGCCAGTCCTCGGAGGTTGCTTCCCTGATCAACATGCGATCAGCATGGCCCATACGAACGATCGGCGCGAACACCTATCCGGCTCCAAGCCCACGCCAACCCAGCCTTGCGAGCAGCCCCTTTCCGGTCGGCACACCCGCCGCGGCGCAGCCTGGCGCCCCGGCGTCGGCGAGCGGCGGAGCCGGCTCGGCGGCGGGTGCCGCGAGCGCGGTCACGGGACGGGGGCCAGTGCCGGTCCGGACGGCGGGCGCCGCTCGGGTTGCGCCGTCGTCTCCGGGGCGCGGGGCCGGCCGGTCCTCGCGTGCCCCGTCCAGCTCCAGCGTCAGGTTGACCCGCCGCCAGAGGATTTCGTCGGGGTCATCGGCCAGCATCAGCTCCCCCATGGCCTCCCTCGCCGCCATGGAGCCCGGGCGTCCGAAGACCGGCTCCGGCCGGACCCGCACGAGATAGGCGCGTTCATAGGGGTCGTCCATCACTTCCGCCAGTTGCACGGGGTCCAGTGCCGACGCCTGGACCGCCGTTCGCACCCAGGGGTCCCTCGTGCGGTTCAGCAGCCGGTCGATGCGCTGCGAGCGCCAGTTGCGCGGCCGCCAGTCGGCGCCCGACTCGAGCAGCGAGCGCATCCCCAACGGTGTCCGTCCGGCCAGCAGGTCGGGTTCCCGGGCCGCGAAGGCGGCAAGCTCGTCCGCGAGGTAGAGCCAGACCACCGCGCGATACCGGTTCAGATAGAACGTGACCGGTGAGACGCATCCTGCCCGGGCAAGCCTGGTGAACCGCGCCGGGGCGATGCCCAACAGGGCCGCTCCTTCCGCTGTTCCGACGGTGCGGACCCGCTCCGCCAGGCCATCGGGGAAGCCCGGCTGCTCCCGCAGGCGCGCGATCTCCCCCTCGTGCACCCGTGGCCGCCCACCGCCCGGCGCGCCGACGACGGCGATCAGCCCGAGGTGTACCGCTAGCTCGAACTCCGCACGCCGGATGCCCAGCTCCTGGGCCGCGCGCCCCGCCGCGACCGTCGCCCCCGGAGCGGCGGACGCGGTTCGCCCGCCCTCGCCCTCCACCTCCGTGCCGGCGTCCTCCGCACGGGCATCGCCCCGGGCGCTCGTGCCGATGGCCCGTGCGCCCCGGGTCCTGGCCCGCGCAGCCTGCGGCCTGGTGTCCGTGCCCTGGCTCCCGGCGTGTGCTCGGAACACTTCCTTGACCGTCATGACTGTCCTCCCCGGTCGGCTCAATTACTCTCCGTGATTACGGTAGCCCGGGGGAGTCCTCGCCGGTCACCCCTGTGGATAACTCTTCATCGGCGATGATAAGTGCAGGTCAGAAGGGTTCAATGTCTTCGGGCCCGCCCTGCCGAATGGCGACTCCGAGGTGTTCGCCGACCCGGTTGACGAGCAGGGTCATCTCGTAGGCGACCTGGCCGACGTCGGCTTCGGCCGCGGTCAGCACGCACAGACAGCTGCCGTCGCCGGCGGCCGTCACGAAGAGCAGCGCCTCGTCGAACTCGACCATGGTCTGACGCGCCCGGCCCGCCCGGAAGTGGCGCCCCGAGCCGCGCGCCAGGCTCTGCAGACCTGAGGAGACCGCCGCCAGGTGTTCCGCGTCCTCGCGGGCGAGCCCGGTGCTGGCCCCGGTGACCAGTCCGTCGTTCGACAGCACCAAGGCGTGCCGTATGAATTGCACCCTGCTGGTGAGATCGTCAAGGAGCCAGTCAAGTCCCCGGTCAAGCGGCATGTGCTCGTCCTCCCCGTACCCTCGTTCCCCGTGCCCCGCTACGCGCGTAAGCCTCGCGCAACGGCCCCGCGGGGGCAAGCGCCCCTCTCCTCCGGGGGCGCCGCTTCGCGCCATGCGGGGATCGGGCTCAGGATGGGCCCATGGCACACCACATGACCGAAGAAGAATGGCGGGCCTTCCTCTCGAAGGGCACGCGCACGGCGAAGGTTTCGACGGTGCGGGCCGACGGCAGTCCCCATATCGCACCCGTCTGGTTCCTTCTCGACGGTGACTCGGTGGTCTTCAACACCGGCGAGGAGAGCGTGAAGGGGCGCAACCTCGCACGCGACGGACGGGTCTCCCTCTGCGTCGACGACGACCGGCCTCCGTACGCGTTCGCGGTGGTGCAGGGGCATGCCGAGCTGAGCACGGACCGCGGGGAACTGCTGCGGTGGGCGACGCTGATCGCCCACCGTTATGTGGAGGCCGACGCCGCCGAGGAGTTCGGCCGGCGCAACGGCGTGCCCGGCGAGCTGGTCGTACGGGTGCGGATCGACAAGGTGGTCGCGATGGCCGACATGGTCGGCTGACGGCTGGCCGCGATGCCGGACGCCGTCAGCCGACGGAGGCGAGGAGCCGGGCGGTGTGCATGCGTGCGGCGTACTCGACCGTACGGATCAGGACTTCTTTGCCGGATGCCAGGTCGCGGGCGTCGCACAGCACGACCGGAGTGCCCCGGTCGAGGTCGAGCGCCCGCGCGACGTCGTGCTCCGTGTGGTCAGGAGCGCCGGGGAACCGGTTGACGGCGACGACGAACGGTATCCGCCCGCGCTCGAAGTAGTCGACGGCGGTGAAGCAGTCCCCCAGACGCCGGGTGTCCGCGAGCACGATCGCCGCGAGGGCGCCCTCGCACAGCTCGTCCCAGAGGAACCGGAAGCGGTCCTGTCCCGGCGTGCCGAACAGGTGGAGCGTCAGGCCGGAGTGGATGGTGATACGGCCGAAATCCATCGCTACGGTAGTGGTGGCCTTCCGCTCCACCCCGCCGGTGCCGTCCTGGCACCGCCCACCCTCGCTCAGCGACTCCTCCGAGTACAGCGGGCGGATCTCGCTGACCGAGCCGACCAGGGTTGTCTTCCCGGCTCCGATGCCGCCCGCGACCACGATCTTCAGGGTGAGCGCGATGTCCTCTCCGATCATGCTCCTGCCCACGCTCTCGGGGGCGCGGTGGGCGGTGCGCGGGATCTTGTCTCCATCGATGTGCTCGGAGGGCATGCGTCTCTACTCTCCTCAGGAATCGCCAAGGGCCGACAGCATGGCAACCGGCCGAGTTCGCGCGAGCGGGTTGATCGTTCTTGACCGACGCGGCTCCACCGCGCGGTCATTCTTCGCCGCACCCCGACCGCATTGCGCCGATTTTGGTCGGGCCGGCATCTTTTAGGGCCTGCGGCCCCCTCCGGCAAGGCCCCTACGCGGGTTGCTTTCGGCTGCTGCCCGGAACGGGCGGCTGCGGGCCGTCCGCGTGGACGGCCCGGGGAGGGGATACGAGCGTGCGGACAGGTTCCGGCGGCGGTTCCAGGATCCTCCAGGATCCGCCCGCCGAGGTGCTGACGGAGGACGTGGCGGCGTTCGGGCTCCTGGTGACACCGGCACGGCTGCACATCGTGTGGGCATCTGACCGGACAGATCACGCTCCGGTGGCGTACGTCCCACGCCGGTTGCGCGATCATGTCTGCATGGCCGACGACCACATCCATCACGTCCTGGACTTCTTCACTCCGCGTGCGGCCGGCTGGGACAGCCGGTTCCCCGACGACGGCCCCGCCTACGCCGCCGCGGCCGGTCTACTGGGGTTGCGTCCCGGAGATACCGTGCTCGACGCGGGCTGCGGGACGGGGCGCGCGCTGCCCGCGCTCCGGGCCGCGGTCGGGCCGGCGGGCACGGTGCTGGGCGTCGACCTGACCCCAGCCATGCTGGAGGCCGCGGTGGGGGCGGGACGAGGGGACAGCGGGACACTCGTCCGTGCCGACGTCGCGCGGCTGCCGCTGCGTGATGGAGTCCTGGACGCGGTGTTCGGAGCAGGGCTGATCTCTCATCTGGCCCGCCCCGAGGCCGACGCGGCGGAACTCGCCCGCGTGGTCCGGCCCGACGGGGTGCTGGCTCTGTTCCACCCGATCGGCCGGGCCGCCCTCGCCGCACGTCAGGGACGGACCGTCGCCGACGACGACCTGCGGGCCGAGCCGAGGCTGCGCGTGCTGCTGGCGGGTGCGGGGTGGCGGTTGGAGTCCTACGCGGACGAGGACGACCGCTTTCTCGCCCTCGCCGTCAGGCAGCCCTGAGGCCGAGGGCGCGGCCGGGCCCACCACCGTACGTGGAAAGCGTCCGAGCCAGGCTCTGCCGTGGCGGCCCCGCGCATGATCCGGCCGGGGCACGTAGCGTCACTCGGAGGGCGACTGCGACGGACGGCGGCCGGGTACCGGGCAGCCACGAACACCCGGCGTGGGGAACGTACCGAGCTCCGCGATCTCGTACCCGTTCGGATATCCCTTGATCTCGGGGTTCTGGCGCGCGTAGTGGGGCGTCCTCCGGGGCGGCAGGAGCCGGACGGCACCAGACCGGAGCCGGAGCGCGCCCCTGGTCACTCCGCGGGCCACCGGCCCCGGGCGGCGGTAACGGAACGCCCCGAGCAGCGAGTCGTCCAGGAGCGCGAGGCTGGCACCGCGCACCAGCGGGACGAGGGGCGCCGGGTACCAGGACGCCATCAGTGCCAGGGTGGCGTCGGCTACCCGGCGGGCTCCTGCGTCCCAGCCGAAATGCTCGTGCTCGTAGGCGTCGAGGATCCGCTCGAAGTCCTCGTAGGTCTCGGGAGCGTCCTTGATCCCCATATGAGCACCGAGCGTGCGGTAGTAGGCGGCGAAGGCGCCCCGCTCGTGGCAGCACAGACGTCGCCAGCCGAAGCTGTCCAGCCAGCGCTTCGGGGTGACGACGAACGTACACAGGACGTAGCGCATGTCGTCGTTGCTGATGTCGTAGCTGCGGTGCATCCGGTTGATCCGGCGGACGGCGGTGCGGCCGTCGTCGGTGTCGAAGCCGTGCTCCACCACCGTATCGAGCAGCAGGGCGGTGTCGTCGTAGCGTTTCTGGGAGCGCTCGGTCAACTCAGCCGTCTCATCGAGGAGTCGGCCGATGCTGGGCACGGCATAGGTGCGGTACAGGGCCAGTTCGAGGGCGCGGGCGATGTCCCAGGGGAACTCGTGGGTGACGGTGAGGCGGTAGATCTCCAGGAAGTCCCGCTCGGGGTCGAGTCGCTGAATCTCCTTCAGCCGGTCGTACCGCTTCACCACGCTGTCCCCTCGTTCGGCCGGACGGCCAACCTTACGCGGAGGCCTCCCCCCACGCCCGGGCCTTCGGCTTCCGCGCACTCGAACGGGGTGGGCGTGGCTCCGGTTCGCTTCTGTTCGTCGAGGCGTCGACGAGGGGGTTACCGAGTAGTCGGGGTGCGCCGACGGACCAAGGGACGCCGGTCCGAGCGATGAGGAGGCGGGCGATGAGCGATGGGGAGGACACCGTGGCCGGTGCGGACGATAGGGTCGCCGACCACGCGCTGCTGGTGCTGACCGCGATGATGCTGACGCCCGCACGGTTTCCCAGCGTGCTGGGGGACGACTACGTGGCGGCGTGCGGCGCGCTCGCTCTCGAACCGTACGAGGAGGGCTACGGGCTCGTCCTCGTGCAGGACGGCGACGGAGCCCGGTGGGCCGTGGTCGTCGAGGACGTCTCCCAGGCGGCCGTCGCCATCGCCGCCTGGGACTGCGGTATGGAGCACGACCTCTCCCCCGACGAGCGCTCCATGGTGTGCGCGCTGCCGGGCTGGCCGATGGACCTGGCCGTCTCCGCGCCCGGTGTGCCGGATCCGCACGATCCGGAGATGGTCGGGGAGGACCCCGCCCCGCTGCCCCCTCCCGACACGGATGCCTGGGGCCCGGCACAGCGGCGGCTCGGGGCGGACGAGATCGCCGCGCAGCGGCCGGCATGGCGCGAGCAGCTCGACGAGGCGGGGCTCTCACTGCCGGGCACCGGGGGAGCGCCGGAGAGCGGCGGCGAGGGTGTCGATGGTGGCCCGGACCGACGGCATGGCTCTGTTCCTGTTGGGCGAGGAGCCAGGCACGGTCATTCCTGTCAGGCGTGGAGCCGCGCTGCCCGGACCGCTCGCGGCCCTCGCCGGGTTGGCCGCCCACCCCGCGTGACATCGTCGTCGGTCACCCGGGGCGATCCGGGCTCAGCGGCCGATCTGCTTGCGGTTGATCCTGCGGAGCCTGCGCCGCTGGGACGGGTCCAGCAGCAGATAGCCCGCCACAGGAACACCGATCACGATCAGCAGCGCCCACCAGAATCCGATCAGGGGCCACAGGATCGCTGCCGCGAGCACTCCCCCGATAGCGACCTTCGCACCATTCGACATGGTCCACGCCTCCTTCGCGGCCGGCGCCGCTCCTGTTCTGTGAACGCGTCCGCGCGCCCTTACGTTCCCCGTCGGCCGCGCTATCGCAGCGGTTCGCCGACCTCGTGCATGTGCGACAGCGCCTGCCGGTAGGACTCGATCAGGCCGGTCTCCGCGTACGGCATGCCGATACCGGAGCAGTGTGCCTTGACCAGGGGCTGGGCGAGGCGCAGGTTGGGGCGGGGCATGCTCGGGAAGAGGTGGTGCTCGATCTGGTAGTTCAGCCCGCCGAGGAACCAGTCGGTCAGGACGGCGCCGCGTACGTTGCGCGAGGTCAGGACCTGTCGCTGGAGGTGACCCCAGCGCTCACCGCCGGGGTCGGGCATCTCCATGCCCTTGTGGTTCGGGGCGAAGGCCATGCCCAGGTGGAGGCCGAACAGTGCGTGCAGTACCAGTGCGAAGACGATCGCCTTGCCCGGGGACAGCGTACTGAGCAGCAGCGTCGCGTAGAGGACGAAGTGCGCGGTCAGCAGCAGCCCCGAGACGGCCCGCTCCCGGAGGGGCTGACGGCGCAGGAACTGGAATCCGTAGATCTTCAGGGCGATGCCTTCGAGCAGGAGCATCGGGAAGAACAGCCGGGCCTGGTTCCTGGTGAGCCAGCGGGCGAACCCCTCACGCTGCGCCGCCTGTTTCTGGGTCCAGACCAGGGCGCCGACACCGACATCGGGATCCTTGTCGATGTGGTTCGGGTTGGCGTGGTGGCGTACGTGCTTGTCGTTCCACCACGCCTCGTTCATACCGAGGAGCAGATTGGCGTGTACGAGACCGATCAGCCTGCTCGTCCTGCGGTCGCCGGATATCTGGGCGTGCCCCGCGTCGTGAGCGACGAAAGCCGTACGGGTCCAGAAGACCGCCAGCGGCAGGGTGAGGAGCAGGCTCCACCAGGTGTCGCCCAGCAGGACGAACCCGGTGACCACCGCGCCCAGGGCCGCCAGATTGGTGGCGATGCCGAGCGCATACCGGTCCGTGCGGCGCTCCAGCAGTCCCTGGTCCCGCACCGCACGCAGCAGCGGTGCGAAGTCGCTCCCGGCCGCCGCCCCGCGAACGTCGGCCGGGCGGTCCGGGCTGCTTTCGTCGGCGGGATCCGCAACAGTGGCTGTTGCCTGGGGCATGGCGTCTCCGGTCTCTGGAACATATGCGCTGACCTCATGGAACGTACGGACCGGGGGCGGGTGCGGGCCATGGCGCCACCACCCTGGTTCCCCTGGGGCAGACCCCCGTGCCCGATGGTGGGGCTGGCTGCACCATCGGAACCATGAAGGGAGAAGGGGTGACACACACCACATAGCCCAACGGCCTGTCGCCCCTCGGAATGGAGTACCCTCGGCGACTCCGCCCACTAGTCAAATTTGAGGAATCTGACATCGCTGTGCACAGGCACCCTGCGGCAACACCCTCCGAGATCGCCGAACTGGCTCGCTGCTCCGCGGTCTTCGTCCCCGCGGATCCAGCCCGTACCGGCAGGATCGCGTTCTGGAATCCGGACGGTAGCACCCCTTCCATCACTCCCGGGTCTTCGTCGGAGCTGACCGTCATCGGAACCGACCTGCGACCCCGTACGGTGACGGCGCGGTACCTACCCGTGCGGGAGGCTCTGCCGGTCCTGACCCGGGCACGTGCCGTCACGAGTGCCTCACCCGCCACCGCCTTCTGGGGTGCCGCCGCGCTTCTCGCTCTCCAGTTCGTCGCCCGCGGCCTCCTGTTGCCCGGGCTGAGCGATACCGACCACGACGCCTGGCGGATCGGGCCGTTGAACACCGACGACCTCGAACGGATCCGGGAACTGGCGGCGTCGATGCCGCCGACCGCCCACGCGACCCCCGTTCCGGACGAGGGCGACGGACAGTCGGACGGAATCGGCGGGTCCGGCGGACCCCGCAGCACGGACGGTGCGGGCCGGCCGAGCGGAGCTGGGGAGCGGGAACCGGCGCGGAACACGACGAGCGGCGCCGCCGGCGAAACGTTGCTGCCCGAACCGGAGCGTCTGCTGCGCGCCTTCCTCGATGCCGTGGCCGACGCGATGCCCCGTACGCCGGCCGCGGCGTTCGCCGCCGCAGGACCCGCGTTCACCTCCCAGCAGCCACGGCATCTGCCCGAGGGGCGGGCCTGGGCGGCAGATGTGGCGGCCGGTCACGACGCGGGCGTGCGGCTCTCGTTGCGTATCGAGGTCGCGGGTGTGACCTCTCCGCCGAGCGGCACGGAGGCGGACCCCGAGGACACCCCGGAAGCGATGGGGCCGGGGTCGAGTCCGGGAGCGGTGGGGCCGGGGTCCGGTCCGGAGTCGGCCACGCCGTCGTTCCGTGCCGTGCTGCAGATCCACAGTGTCGGCGATCCCACCCTGGTCGCCGACGCGGCCGAGGTGTGGGCGGGCGACTCGCGGACCGCAGCCGCGTTCGGGCCACGGGCCCGGATGGACGCCCTCCTCACCCTGCGCCGGGCCGCCCGCGCCTGGCCGCCGTTGGCGCCGTTGCTCTCCGCCGCGGTGCCGGACTCGGTGGAACCGGCCGACGAGGAGATCGCCGAGCTGCTGGGGTCCGCCTCACGTGCCCTGGCCGCCGCCGGAGTACAGGTGCACTGGCCCAAGGAACTGGCCAGGAAGCTCACCGCGCGGGCCGTGATCGGCCCGGACGACCGGGACTCCACGGACGGGGAAGGCGTCGGGCAGGAGGCCGGGACGCGGGGACGCATCGCCGCGGACGTGCCCTCGTTCCTCTCCGCCGACGCACTGCTGTCGTTCGACTGGCGGTTCGCCCTCGGCGACCAGAAGCTGACCCGCGAGGAGCTGGACCGGCTCGCCGAGTCCACCAGACCCATCGTGCGGCTGCGCGACCAGTGGGTGCTCGTCGACCCCGAGGAGGCGCGCCGCGCCCGGGACACCCAGGACCGCAAGATCACCCCGATCGACGCTCTCGGCGCTGTGCTGACCGGGTCGACGGAAGTGGCCGGCCGTCGCGTCGAGGTGGCCGCGACCGGCTGGCTCCAGCGGTTGCGGGACCGGCTGGCCGACCCGGAGTCCGCCGCCCAGCAGTCGATCGGACAGCCCGAGACGCTCACCGCGACCTTGCGCGACTACCAGCTGCGCGGCCTGAACTGGCTGAACACGATGACCTCGCTCGGCCTCGGCGGCTGCCTCGCCGACGACATGGGCCTCGGCAAGACGATCACGCTCATCGCCCTGCATCTGCACCGGCAGAGCGACCGCGACGCGGCCGGCCCGACGCTGGTGGTGTGCCCGACATCATTGATGGGCAACTGGCAGCGGGAGATCGAGCGGTTCGCGCCGGGCACCCCCGTACGCCGCTTCCACGGCGCGTCGCGTTCCCTGGAAGGCCTGATGGAAGGCGAGTTCGTCCTGACGACGTATGGCACGATGCGCCTCGACGCGCCCCGACTCGCCGCCGCGTCCTGGGGCATGGTCGTCATCGACGAGGCGCAGCACGTCAAGAACCCGCACTCCGCGACGGCCAAACAGCTGCGGACCATCGGGGCCCGGGCCCGGGTCGCGCTCACCGGCACCCCCGTCGAGAACAACCTCTCCGAGCTGTGGGCAATCCTGGACTGGACGACACCCGGTCTGCTCGGCCGGCTCGGCACCTTCCGTACGCGGTACGCGACAGCGGTCGAGAACGGCAGCGACCCGGGCGCGGCCGAGCGGCTCGCGGCGCTGGTGCGGCCGTTCCTGCTGCGCCGCCGGAAGTCCGATCCGGGCATCGCTCCGGAGCTGCCGCCGAAGACCGAGACCGACCGGGCCGTGTCTCTGACGCCGGAACAGACCGGCCTGTACGAGGCGGTGGTCCGCGAGACCCTGGCGGAGATCTCCGCCGCCGACGGCTTCGAGCGCCGGGGTCTCGTGATGAAGCTGCTGACGGCGCTGAAGCAGATCTGCAACCACCCGGCGCAGTACCTCAAGGAGGAACAGCCGCGGATCGCGGACCGGTCGGGGAAGGTCGAGCTGCTGGACGAACTCCTGGACACGATCCTGGCCGAGCAGGGTTCGGTGCTGGTCTTCACGCAGTACGTACAGATGGCCCGGCTGTTGGAGGAACACCTGGCCGCGCGCGGGGTGAGTACGCAGTTCCTGCACGGCGGTACGCCCGTGGCCCGGCGCGAGGAGATGGTGAACCGCTTCCAGGCGGGCGATGCCCCGGTGTTCCTGCTGTCCCTCAAGGCGGCTGGCACCGGGCTCAACCTCACCCGGGCCGGTCATGTCGTGCACTTCGACCGCTGGTGGAACCCGGCGGTCGAGGCGCAGGCGACGGACCGGGCCTACCGCATCGGGCAGACGCAGCCGGTGCAGGTGCACCGGCTGATCGCCGAGGGAACGATCGAGGACCGGATCGCCGAGATGCTCGCCCGCAAGCAGGGACTCGCGGACGCGGTGCTCGGCTCGGGCGAGGCGGCACTGACCGAACTGACCGATGCGGAACTGGCCGACCTGGTCGAGCTGCGAGGGGGCGCACGATGAGCGATGACTACGAGGACGACTACGCGTACGGGGCGGAGTACGGGACGAGCGACGCGGACGCCTCCGACGGGGGCGGCGACGGGGCGTCGCGGGACGGCCGGCGCGGGGCGGAGCGTGTGTTCGCGGCGTTTCCCCCCGCACAGGGCCGGGGTTTCGCGACGTCCTGGTGGGGGCTGGCGTGGCTCAAGGCTCTGGAGGACACCGCGCTGGACGGCCAACAGCTCAAGCAGGGCCGGCGGCTGGCCCGGGAGGGCAGGGTCGGGGCGGTCTCCGTGCGGCCGGGGCGGATCACAGCGGTGGTCCGGGACCGCGACGGCACGGCCTACCGCAGCGACGTCCTGCTCCAGCAGCTCGGCGCGGGCGCCTGGGACCGGTTCCTGGACATGGCCGTGGACCGGGCCGGGCACATCGCGGCGCTGCTGGACCGGGAGATGCCGCCGCATCTGGTGGAGGACGCGGCGGGCGCCGGTGTCGAGCTGCTGCCCGGCATCGGGGATCTGGAGCCGGAGTGCACCTGTGGGACCTGGGACCACTGCCCGCACTCGGGTGCCCTCTGCTACCAGGTGGCGCGCCTGCTGGACGAGGACCCGTTCGTCCTGCTGCTGATGCGGGGACGCGAGGAGCGGCGGCTGCTGGACGAACTCCAGGTGCGCAGCGCCGCCCGCGCGGTCCGGGCGGACGGCGACGGGGCGCGGGAGGCGGCCGACGACGCGGAGCGGGAGGTGCACGGAGTCCCGGCCGGCGAGGCGTTCGCGGCTGCCGGAATCCTGCCGCCGCTCCCCACTCCCCCACCGGCCCCCGATGAACCCGGGCTCGGGCCTGCGCTGGACACGGCGACCGCCCCCGCGCCCGGGGTCGACCCGGCTGCGCTGGAGGTGCTGGCGGCCGACAGCGCGGTGCGGGCGCACCGGATGCTGCTGGACGCGCTGGCCCCGGGGCACGAAGGACAGCCGCTCCCGGTCGAGCTGACTCCGCGGCAGGACGCGGTACGGCTGGCCGCGGACACCCGGCCGGAGCCGCGCATCGGGGCCCGGCTGGCCGCGGGATCCGGCCGCCCGGCCGCGGACCTGGACTCGGCGGTCCGCGCCTGGCGGTACGGCGGGGTCGCGGCACTCGCCGTGCTGGACGAGGAGTGGACGCCGGCCCCGGAGGACCTGGTGCGGGCCCGTGCCCGGCTCGGCGAGGCGTGGGAGACGGGCGAGCGACCGGCCCTGCGGGCGAACGGCCGGGCCCGCTGGACCGTGGCGGGCGCCGACCTTCAGCTCCGGTTGGACCGGAGCGGGCGGTGGTGGCCCTACCGCAAGGAGCTCGGTCGTTGGGTGCCTGCCGGACCGGCGGACGACGACCCGGCGGGCGCGCTGGCGGGGGCCGACGGCGAGGCGGCGGACACGGCTGTCTGAACCTTCCGGCCGGGGGGCGGGGGCGGGGCGAGGGTGGAGTTGGGGCGGGCCGGTGAGCATCGGGTCGGACGCGGGAGCCGGCGGCGCCGGGCTCATCCGTCGCCCGCGGGAAACGGTGGCTCCCGCGCGGGAGCCACTGGCGCGGGAGCCGCACGCGTAGAGGCGCAGGCGCGCAAGTCGTGGCGTGCCCGGACAGCGGCAGCGGCAGCGGCAGCGGCAGCGGCAGCGGGGAACCGGATGTCCGGCGCGTTCGTCATGTGCATCGGCGGGGTGATTCACGAGCCGGGAGGTCGCCCCGGCTCGGTCCCGTACCCACCCGTTCTTGCCGTCCGCCCGTCTGCCCTTGCCCTGTCCCGTCCCGCCCTGTTCCGTCCGCCCCGGCCTCAGGAGTGCCGTTGCACCGCAGAAGGATTGTTCAGTGCGCCGCCGCGACGATGGCGGCGGCCGTCCTGCCCGCCTCCGCAAGGACCGTGGCGGCGGCGCCGAAGGGGCCCACCGACTACGCGACGGCAATCTGGGCTCCGGCCGCCGCCGCCAACTACACCGTCCCCTCCCGCCCTTCGCAGCGCCGGATCGACCGGGTCGTCATCCATGTCGCCCAACAGCTGTTCACGCCGACCGCGGGCATATTCCGCAACCCCTCCAAGCAAGTGTCGGCCCATTACGTGGTGCGCTCCGGCGACGGCCATGTCGCCCAGTGCGTACGCGAGAAGGACATCGCCTGGCACGCGGGCAACTGGAGCTGGAACACCCGGAGTATCGGCATCGAGCACGAAGGGTGGGTGGACCGCCCGGAGTTCTTCACGGACGTCATGTATCTGCGGTCCGCCGGACTCACCGCGGACATCTGCGACCGCCACGGCATCCCCAAGAACCGGGAGCACATCGTCGGCCATCACGAGGTGCCGGGCAGCGACCACACCGACCCGGGCGTCCACTGGGACTGGGAACGCTATCTCCGGCTCGTCGTCGACGCCGCCTGAGCGACCTCCCCCGGCCCCGTGGTGATGACTCTCCGCACCGAGCTTGTCGCGGAGGCCGACGGCGACGACGATGGGAGGGGAGGGCACGAAGGCCCGCGGTCGGGAGGGTGAGTTGACGGATCCCTGGGTGGCCCTGGCGGCGGGCACCGACCCCGGCGAACGGCGCGGCGCACTGCGCCGTGCCCATGACGTGTTCACCTCGGCGGGACACCTGGAGCGGCCGGTCCGCGCCGTGGTCGGCGCGTCCTGGCGACGCTCGGCACGGGCCCGGGTCAGCCCGGACGACGCCCCCGCGGTGGAGCTCGCCCCGGACGAGCTGGGCCCCTACCGGGCGGCGCATCCCCTGGCCCGTGCCATGCCCGTGATCCGCGAGCTGATGGGTGCGTACGCGACGGACGGGGAACACCTGCTGGCCGTCTGCGACGCCCACGGACGGCTCCTGTGGGTCGAGGGGCATACGGCGGCGCGGCGGCGGGCCGGCCTGATGAACTTCGTGGAGGGCGCCCGCTGGGCCGAGTCCGTGGCGGGGACGAACGCGCCGGGAACGGCCATCGCGGTGGACCGTCCGGTCCAGGTCTTCGCCGCCGAGCACTTCCTGCGACCGGTACAGCAGTGGACTTGCGCGGCGGCGCCGTTGCACGATCCCCGGACGGGCCGGATGCTGGGAGCCGTCGACATCACGGGCGGCGACCGGCTCGCCCATCCGCACAGTCTGGCGTTCGTCCAGGCGGTGGCCCGGGCCGCCGAGTCGCAGCTCGCGCTGCTGACGCCGCCCGAGTCGGATGTCGAGTCGGTGCGGCTGACCGCGCTGGGCAGGGACGAGGCGTTGCTGGTGGCGCGCGGGCGCCGGCTGCGGCTCAGCCGGCGGCACAGCGAGATCCTGGTCGCCCTGGCCCGTCGGCCGGAGGGCCTGAGCGGGGACGAGCTGCTGGTGGAGCTGTACGAGGACGAGTCGGTGACCCCGGTGACCTTACGGGCCGAACTTTCGCGGCTCCGGCGCCTGTTGGGGCCCGATCTGCTGGACTCGCGCCCGTACCGGCTGGCCGTCCCGGTGGACGCCGATTTCGACACGGTGACGCGCCGACTGGGTTCGGGCGCGGTGGCGGCGGCGCTTGGCGCGTACGCGGGCCCGCTGTTGCCGGGTTCCCGGGCCCCTGCGGTCGTACGACTGCGGCGGCGGATCTCGGAGCAGCTGCGGGCCGCGCTGATCGCCCGGGCTGATCCGGGGCTGCTGGCTGACTGGGCCTACAGCCCGTGGGGCGAGGAGGACCTGCCGGTGTGGCGCGCGCTGGCCGGGGCGGTTCCGGTGGACCAGCGGGCTGCGTTGCTGGCCCGGGTACGGGGGCTGGACGCCGAGCAGCGCGGTTAGGTTCCTTCGTCTGGATCAGCCCGGGCTCGCGGGCCCCGGCACGCACAACATCTGCGGCGTTGTCCTGTCGACGAACCGGCCGACAGGACGGTGACGACAGACCGTGGAGGGCGCCCGGCGACGCCGTTGCAACGCCCTTGCAACGTCCCCGCCCCTAGCCTCGCGGCGAGGGCCGTCCGACGACGGGCGGCGCCGGATCCGGGAGGCCACTGAGATGACCCGTTACGCAGCGCCGGGCGCCGAGGGCGCGATCGTCACCTACGCGTCCCGCTACGATCACTGGATCGGCGGCGCGTACGTCCCGCCGGCCCGGGGCCAGTACTTCGAGAACCCGAGCCCCGTCAACGGCCGCCCGTTCACCGAGATCGCGCGCGGCACGTCGGAGGACATCGAACTGGCCCTGGACGCCGCCCATGCGGCGGCTCCGGGCTGGGGAGCCGCATCCGCGGGGGACCGGGCCTCGGTGCTGAACAGGATCGCCGACCGGATGGAGGCTCACCTGGAGGAGCTGGCGGTCGCCGAGAGCTGGGAGAACGGCAAGCCCGTACGGGAGACGCTGGCGGCCGACATTCCGCTGGCCATCGACCACTTCCGCTATTTCGCGGGGGCTCTGCGCGCCCAGGAGGGTTCGCTCAGCGAGATCGACGACGACACCGTCGCGTACCACTTCCACGAACCGCTGGGTGTGGTCGGCCAGATCATCCCGTGGAACTTCCCCATCCTGATGGCTACCTGGAAGCTCGCCCCGGCGCTCGCCGCGGGCAACGCCGTGGTCCTCAAGCCGGCCGAGCAGACGCCCGCCTCGATCCACTACTGGCTGAGCCTGGTGGCGGATCTCCTTCCGCCGGGCGTCGTGAACATCGTCAACGGCTTCGGAGTGGAAGCCGGGAAGCCGCTCGCCTCGAGCCCGCGCGTCGCGAAGATCGCCTTCACCGGTGAGACCACGACGGGGCGGCTGATCATGCAGTACGCCTCCGAGAACATCAAGCCGGTGACGCTGGAGCTGGGCGGCAAGTCGCCGAACATCTTCTTCGACGACGTCTCACGCGCCGACGACGACTTCCTCGACAAAGCGCTCGAAGGCTTCACCATGTTCGCCCTCAACCAGGGCGAGGTGTGCACGTGCCCGTCGCGTGCTCTCATTCAGCGCGGCCACTACGGCGCGTTCCTGGAGGCCGGCATCGCCCGCACGGAACAGATCGTGCCGGGCCACCCGCTGGACACCGACACGATGATCGGTGCCCAGGCCTCCAACGACCAGCTGCAGAAGATTCTTTCGTACCTGGACATCGGCCGGCAGGAGGGAGCGAAGATCCTGACGGGTGGCCGGCGCATCGAGCACGACGGTGAGCTGGCCGGCGGCTACTACGTCCAGCCGACGGTCCTTGAGGGCGACAACCGGATGCGGGTCTTCCAGGAGGAGATCTTCGGCCCGGTCGTGGCCGTGACGTCCTTCACGGACTTCGACGACGCCATCAGCACGGCGAACGACACCCTGTACGGGCTGGGGGCCGGAGTCTGGACCCGCGACGTCAACACGGCCTACCGGGCGGGGCGCGGGATCAAGGCGGGCAGGGTCTGGACGAACTGCTACCACACCTACCCGGCCCACGCGGCGTTCGGAGGATACAAGCAGTCGGGGATCGGCAGGGAGAACCACAAGATGATGCTGGAGCACTACCAGCAGACGAAGAACCTCCTGGTGTCGTACTCGCCGAAGAAGCTGGGCTTCTTCTAGGCACAGCAAAGGGGCGCCTGACCAGCGGATTTCCCTGGCAGGCATCCTTCGTTGCGCACATTGAAGCCGTGGGTCGAATGACGAGGCTACTCCCGATACCTCCCACCGCTGTCCCCCCTCTGGCCAGCTGTTCCGGGGCATTTTCCGGGCCAAGGTCCGACTCGCGCCCTACACACGGCTCTCCGACTCGTCCCACCGCCGCACCCGACTCCCTCCATCAGCAGGCGAGCCACCTGGGCCGCGTTGGGCACGCAATCCGGATCGACCTCGTCGGCGACCGTCGGAGCAGACCACCGAAGTCCGGTGCCTGCGTTCGGCTTGAAGTACCCGCGTTCCACCGCAGTACCGAACACCTCGTTGACCGCAGCCTTCTAGGGTGCGTTTCAAAAGTGGATCTTGATGATGCGCTGCCTTACTCAGGAGGTAATCGTCTCGGCCGGACTGTGCGGGCTAGGTTGGTGATCTCGCCGCGTGAGCAGGACGCGGACCATACGGAAGGCCCATCATGCCCATAGCCGCATCTACGAACACACGGACCGTGGTTGAGGAGTTGCTGCGCAGGATCGGTGAGGGCGACCCCGAGAACATCGCCGAGCTGTACGCCGAGCGGGGCGATTGGAAGCTGAACTGGCCGGAGTCCGAGCACGGTCGTACTGCCACGCCCTGGATCCGTCATCGGTCCACCCG
Source organism: Streptomyces sp. NPDC026589 (assembly GCF_040638385.1). Lineage (NCBI taxonomy): Bacteria > Bacillati > Actinomycetota > Actinomycetes > Kitasatosporales > Streptomycetaceae > Streptomyces > Streptomyces sp. NPDC026589. The sequence continues at coordinate 9,778 of NZ_JBEZYG010000049.1, read as the reverse complement.
GGCCGACGCGGCCGCCCACTATCGCGAACTTGCCGAGCACCACGTGCCGGAGCAGGTGGCGACTGAGATTGAGCGCATCCTCATCGACGGAAACGACGCGGTCGTGATCGGCGAGATTCGCCAGACCGCTCGATCCACCGGACGTGCGTATCGCGCACGGTTCGCTATGCACCTCACCTTCGAAGACGGCTTGGTCACCCGGCACCATATCTACGAGGACAGCCTCGCCGTGGCCCAGGCATTCGACACCGGAGACCAGTGAAAGCCGCCAGGCCGAGCATGAGGACGCTGGTCACAGCCACTCGTTGATGGCTGCGACCAGCGCGGTCGCCTCGTAGCGGACGGCCAGCTTGTCGTATCTCGTGGCGACCGCACGGTGGCGCTTCAGGCGAATGATTCCGGACTCCACCGCGTGGCGCTCCTTGTAGTCGGCCGCGTCGAACTTGGGCGGTCGGCCACCGCGGGAACCGCGTTTCTTGCGGTTGGCGATCTGGTCGCGCTTCTTCGGGATCGTGCAGCGGGTACCGCGCTTGCGCAGGTAGGCGCGGTTCGCGCGGGAGCCGTACGCCTTGTCGGCGCGAACTCTGTCCGGCCGGGTGCGAGGCCGGCCCGGCCTGAGCCGGGGCACTCGGATACGGTCCAGGACCACCTGGAACTGCGGGGAGTCCCCGCGCTGCCCGGCCGTGATCACCAGTGACATCGGCTTCTGGGCCTGCTCGACCGCCAGGTGGAGCTTGGTCGTCAGCCCGCCCCGGGAGCGTCCGAGCCCACGGTCGTCGGGCTCGGTGCCCCCCGGCGGCTCGACCTGCAGATCGCCTTTTTGCGGGCACCCGCCGCATGCTGATGAGCACGGACGATGGTCGAGTCCACTGAGACGTCCCAGGTGATCAGCCCCTCGGCATCGGCCCGAGCCTGCAGTTGCTCGAAGATGCGGTGCCAGGTTCCGTCCCGCTGCTTAGGCCGGAACAGTCCGTACACCGTCTCCCACGGGCCATACCGCTCAGGCACGTCCCGCCAGGGAGCACCAGCGCGAGTGCGCCAGCGTATGCCGTTCATCAACTGTCGCTTGGTGTGCACCGGCGGTCGTCCAGGCTTACTTCCGACCGGGAGCAGCGGCTCCAGCTTCGCCCACTGCGCATTCGTCAGATCACGCCTCTCCCTGAAGTGGATCTTGACATATCAAGATCCACTTCTGAAACGCGCCCTAGTGTCCTGCGCGTTACTGTCGAAAAGCACCGGCACCGGCCACCCCGCCTCCAGAAGGCCGGTCACCATCAAGCCCTGGTCCCGAAGCGTCGGCCCGGTGAGCAGCAGCTCGCCCCCGGGCGAGACGTCCACCCGCACCGAACCACCCGTCAGGCACCCCGTCTCTCTTGCCGCCTTATCCTGCGGGCGGGCCGGCCGACGGGCCCATTGTCACTGAGGGATCAGTAGGAAAGGTCGCCCTGCTCCTGGATCACTCGGCCCGAGATGTACAGGTCACCGGCGGAGTCGAGGATCGCGAGGATCTTCTTCTCCTTGCCATGGAAGGTACTGATGACGACCCTGTCCCCTTCCTGGTTGGTGGAGTGGTTCGTGTTCACCGACAGCTCGATACCGAGCGGCGAGCTTATGACCACGTCCTGCTTGCCGGGGTCCGAGAACCTCGGACTCGGGCGCAGAGCGATCCGGCCGTGCGTGTCCCCCTCGTTCCAGTCCGATGCCACACCGAGATCTACATCAGGCATAAAGCCCCCTCTTTCTTGGAGGTAGGCAGCTTCGCGCGGCCCATAGTTCGATAGCGCAATCGCGCAACGATCACAGAACCGTGTTCTCCGCCCCCATTATTCGGAATAGCCCGGCCTACGCGGCCTAGGAAACAAAATCGACGTGGCCGGGCTCGACAGGCAACTTATGCCAGCCGCAGAGAATATGTCACTAGCAGGTCGAGGTGTACTCCTGGCGCGGCTGGATTACACCTGCCCACATGTTCCCCTTCCGGGAAACACATGGGTCCCAGTCACACCAAGAAGCAGATGAGCCAGGCGATACCGCGGCCCGATCGTCCGCTCCACCCGGCGAAACACGGAGCACTCCGATCGAGAATGACTGGAAGGCGTCACCGGAGCCGCCGCGGTGGTACCTCGTCCCTGCCCGGGCGGTGGGAGAAGCGCGGCACCACTACGGTCCGCGAGGCCGGTGCCTTCCGGTGCTGCCGAAGGGCCCGGGCTCCCGGCAGGTTCGGAGCATACGGTAGCTACTACTGCTGTTGGGCGGTGTGTTCCTGGTCCATGGCGCGTTGCAGGTGCCAGAGGGTGACCCCGGGGAGCAGGCCGCCGCCGAGCCGGTGAGCCCGATCGCCATAGCTTCCGGCACGGCAGCCAGCACCGTGCGGGCCAGGGCGGCGAGTGCGTCGAGCGCGTCATCGACGACGACAGCCGGGACACCGACGGGCGGGCGGCCAGGACGGCCTTCGCACCGGCCGTCACCGCGTTCGCTGCGAAGGCATACCCGTCGGTGTACTCACCGGGAAAGGCGGCGAACAGGCCGCCGGGGTTGGTCTCGCGCGAGTCGACTACCGCCGGTGCGGTCATCAGCGCGGCGGGCCCCCGGACGGCGCACAGACGGCCGCCGACAACGGACGCGACGGCTTCGAGAGAGAGGGGGATCACGAAACGAACTCCGCATCGGAAGGGCTTGCCAAGCGCTGCCAGCAGCCCACCGGTTCGGCTTTCCGACCGCGGCGCGTTGACGGGCCGGCGCCTTTGAAACCCGGCCAGAACACCACGAGCAGGAACACCACCTGATGCCAGTACAGTCTCTCCAGCCCGGCCGGATCGCCGTTGTCTCCCGCGGTCCACAAGAGGTCCTGCAGGGCGACAAATTTGAATGGGCCGCGCAGAGGCGAAGTGGATGTCCGTGGGCACGTGAGCGGATGTCGGCCTACAAGACCCCCCGCCTCGTCAGGTTCGTCGAGACCCTTCCCAAACGGCCAAACGGCAAGCTGCTCAAACGGGCCATCGCCCCCCCACCTGCTCCGATAGCCGACTTCCCCGCAGAAGTAGGCACACCGACCTACGGAACTTGGAGGAGAGGCACATTCCGAGCGGCAGCACGAGCTGCCAGCACCCGGGCCCCGTCAGGTGATCGCTCAATCAACGCACAGCCTCATGCGAGACCGCAGTCGGCACCTGCGGCAGAGAACGCGGAGGGGCTTCCCCGCACACCTCGGGGCGGGGCAAAGTGAACATCGGTTCTACTTGTATTGATAGGTATTGGCTCGCAGGGGTCCTGCGTGACACCTTTCGCGCATGACGTATTCGGAGGACTCCGTTACTCCTTGACATGCGCCATGCCCAGGCCAGGGGCTGACGTACTCCCGAAGCCCCATGACTTCCCGGCAGTCCGGATCCCACCGACAGCAGACGGCCCCTCTGACAACCCCCTCACGCCGGTCCGGACCTTGAACTCGCAGTCGACGGTGGTGCCGAAGCCGAGCAGCCGGGTCGGTGTGCCTCGGCTTTCCGGCTGTGGCGGCGATCTTGATGGGCTTCTGCTGCACTGGGCGGTCCAGACAAATCAGCGCCATGTCGTTCTTGTGACGACCAGACCGGCGCAGACGGCGGCCAGGGCGGCGGAAACGGTATGGATTACGGAGACTTCCTGAGATTCCCGCCTGGTCAGAGTTTCGCGTCGAGCCTTCTGGGTCGCGCACTCCCGGACCCATTTCGGGAGCACGGGAAGGGGCGGCTCACCTCCGCGCGAGCAGAGGTGAGCCGCCCCTTCGGGCGGTACTTCATCGCAGACCCTGCGCCAGCTCGTTCAACATGACCGTGCGCTCGTCCATCCGCCAACCTCCACGATGCGACTGAGGCCAGTAGCCCGAAGGGGCATCGAACCAGATCGCAAGGCCTGACTGGAGTACGAGTCGCACGCATGTATGGGCAGCAGGGCAGCGGGCGGGTGGGCGGCGACCAGATCAGTGGCGTCGCGCATTGCCGACGAGGCCGCTCTGCCGAGCTGTTGCGGGGGTGAGCGGGGCCCTGCCGGGGTGGACGCCCAGGGGCCCCGCGCACGCGTCACATCACATCCTGGACCTTGTTCCTGTCTGGATCCTCGAAGAGGCGCGGTGCGCCTCAGATCAGCGCGCTGAGGTGTACGCGGCGAAGAACGGGGTCTTCACCGGGGCTCCGCCGGGACTGAAGCAGGCTACGTAGAGCCGGACCGTACCGCTGGTCCGGTCCCACGGCGCGTGCAGACCGCAGTACTCGGGGCTTTTCCCGTAGGCGGTGACCTGAGCAGTATCCGACGGAACGGCCACCGATGGCAGGGTGACGATGAAAGGTGCTCCCGAGCCGCCGAGGGTGTTGGTGGCTCCGCTGGAGTTGTAGCTGGTCAGGGCAGGCAGCGATCCGTTGTACCAGAGGTATCCGAAGGACCTCGGCGGAAAGGCCGGTCCATGCACCGCTCGCAGGTAGGAATAGCTCAGGGTCCACTCGGTGTCGTACGGAACGTTGGATGCGTTGTAGCACGCGACCACAATGGTCTGCCCCGTCGTGCCCGGTGCCCAGTCAGCCACCTTGCACCGCGCTCCCTGTTTCGCGTCCACTGCCGTGGCCTGGAGATTGCCGGCGTGGCCGGCCTGGCCGAGACCAGGGAGCCACGCCTTCCAGAGACCGGTCGAGCCTTTGCTCACCGAATTGACGGCACCCACCGAGTTGTACTGCGTGAGGACCGTGCCGCTGCTGTCCGAGTTCACGTAGCCGTAGGAGCCGGTGGGCGTGGCCGGGAGACCGCTGCTGCTGGTGTAAAGGACCGTGAAGGTGGAGTTTGCCGGCGCACCGCTGGGGAGGTAGCAGTGGACGTAGACGTCCTGGCCAGGGCCCACGGTTTTCCAGTCGGCGATCTGGCACCAGCGGGCAGCGCTGCTCACCGCGGTGGCGTGGGCTATGCCACCCGGCCCGCCGATGAGGGGGAAGTGCACGACGTAGGAACCGAGGCCGATCTGGTCGACCTTGACGGGGTTGGTGGACGGAGAGGACCAACTGCCTGACTGCCGTGATGGGTCGGGGACGTAGCTGGGGGGTGGAGTTGCGTTGTCCAGGTACGCGAAGCCCCAGCGGTCCGGTACGGCAGCGTGGGCGGGACCGGCCGCGGGAACGGCTGCGGCCAGAAGCGCGGCCAGCATACCGAGGACGAGCAGAACGGCTTGGTCGGGTCTCCTCGACATGGCTGAGGTGCGGACGTGCATGGGCGTGCCTCCTGTGCGATAAGGGGGGTACTGCCTGCGCGATCCGGTGCTGTGGTCCGAACGTCCGGCGTGCGTCGTGGTGCGAAGCGCGCCCGAGAGCCAGCCCTCCCGCGGCTCTGAGAGGACAAGCAGAGCAAGCTCTCCGACTGCGTCCCGGGGTGGCTCGAATTCCGATGCTCACTGTTGCAGAAGTACGGTGCCACGCAGAGCTTTCGGCCAGCCGTTCCGGTGCTCGCCGCACCTGCCCCAATGACACCGCAGGCCCGCCGGTTCCCCAGGCACGCTGTGTGGATCAGCCGCTTCGGCCGCTTCCCTGCCACCGGTCATGTCACCCTGACCCTTTCATCCCTTCTCCGTCGCTGCGCACCACCACCGAGCCTGGCTGAAAGATGCCAGTTCTCTCCGCAGGAGAAGTCCGGCGCTCCACAGGACCCCACCACTGGCAACAGCTCCGAGCAGCCCAAGTTGACACCGGGAGGAGGGCGGCCCCTTAGTGGGCGGTTCGTTATTCTTTGGATGGATTTGCTGTCGCCTGATGGTGTGCCGGCGGGGCGGAGCCCGCCGGTTAGCGGTTGGTGATCCGGTGATGTGGCCGGCTGAGTGAACGCAAGCCGTACACGCGTGACTTATCGGACGCGCAGTGGTCGTTGATCGAACCGGTGATCACCGCATGGAAGGACCGGCACCGCTCGGTCAGCGGCCACCAGGACACCTACGACATGCGGGAGATCGTGTACGCGATCCTCTACCAGGGGCGGACCGGCTGCCAGTGGGCCTGTGCCCCTCACGACCTGCCACACAAGAGCGCGACCTACTACTACTTCGCCGCCTGGCGGGACGACGGGACCGACCAGGTCATTCATGAACTCCCGCGCTGCCAGGTCCGCGAACGTGCCCGACGATGAGAGGACCCGACCCTGGCGTAGAGGACCCGCCCCTGGTGGTCCTGGGCACTCTGAGTGTCCACGTGGCCGCCGGGGTCCCCGCCTCCACGAGCGGCCACGATCCGGCCAAGCGGGTGCCCGGCCGCAAGCGCGGACTGGCCGTGGACGTCCTCGGCCTGGTCATCGCAGTCGTCGTCCTCGCCGCAAATACAAACGACAAACGCCGCGGGTATCGTCCTGCTGGACCAGGTCGCCGAACGCGCAACCGTCCGTAAAGCCCTGGTCGACCAGGGCTTCAAGAACCAGGTCGTCGGGCACGGTGGTGGCCTGGGTGTCGACGTCGAGATCGTCCAGCACAACCCGTAGATCATGAGGTTCGTGCCGCAACCGAAGCGGTGGAGGGTCGAGCAGACCTACGGGATCCTGATACCGCATCGGCGTTTGGTCCGCGAGTACGAGCACCACCCCTCCTCCTCCGCCTCCCGCGTCTACTGGCCGATGGCCCACGTCATGGCCCGCCGACTCACCGGCACGAACACCCCCGCCTGGCGCGATGCGCAGACGGCGGCAGTGCGAACATCAAGCCCCTCCTCGACGCGCTCGGCCTCCAAGAGGACGCCGCCCGGGCCCTGACCGACGGCCTCCGCACCCAGATCGAAGAACTGCACGGCTGGCTGCGGGAAGCCGAGACCTACCTCGAACACCTCGCGATCACCCGGAAGACCGTCACCGCCCCCGCCGACCGGATCCCTCCCAGGGCCGACTCACCTGACCTACCCGAGCACCCGGACTACCCCCGCATCACCGGTGTCTTCAACGAGGCCACCGGCCCCCTCCGGGCCCGCGATGTATGCGAAGCCCCCGACCACGAACTGCTGCTGAGGAACACCGAAGGCACCCGCGCCGAGCTGAAACGCCTGGTCAAGCTCGATATCATCACCGAAGTCGACACCGGCAGCTTCGCCAGTAAGCAGTAACCGACCAAGGCCCGGGACCAGCGATCCTGCCCCACGCTCACCCGTGCCGAGGTTCAGTGGTTGTCCCCGTCGGCACCAGATAGCCTGCGAAGAAGGCAGGCCGAAGCAGTCGGCCTGTCACCAGAGAGGCGCTGCAGTTGTCACACATGGGCGACGCCTGGGTCGTACGGAAACCGGTGCGCAGCATTCCTCGCGAGGACCTCATCGCCATGCTTCGTGAACAGACCCCGGCATGCGGACCTGCCCGTGACGCCCTGGTCGCCGGAGGCGCCTTCGACGTCTCGGACGGTCTGGTCCCCGCCAGTCGGCACGCGGGTGTGTTCGCGATCCGCATCCGCACAGCTGCTCGGCGTGGCCACACAGTCGAGGGCCTTGCCGACTCCGTTGACATCCTCCGGCGGGCCGGAGAAAAGCTTGCGCGTACCGGTCTCATCCACTCCGTGGACAGGTCGTCCGTGTTCACGCTCTTCCTGAACTGCTCAGCGACAGAAGTGCTGGCCTGTGCCGGCGGACTCCGGCCCATTCCCCCGCAGTCGCCGACAGATGCCCGCGAGTGACAACACGCGCTTCGGCTCATCAGCTCGAAACGGACATCAGCTCACGGACCGTCCTCTCCAACCGACTCGAACTCCAAATGGCGCCTGGCCTAAGGCTGTTCACCGGTCGGGGGGCCGCCTCTCAAGTGAGTTGGATCTTGCGTTAGCGTCCCCACATGACCACTCGAAGGTGGGCCGCCGCGCCCGTCGCTCTGTTAGGTTTCGTCGGCTCCGTCGCGGCTGTCACCCACGCGACCACCCCGTCCACCGTCTCCCCCGTAGGTTCTGCCACACCTGCTTCGTCCGCCACCTCTGACTGGCAGCGCGTCGGTGCCGGCATGACCGGTGGCGTCAGCGGTCTGGCCGTGATCGAAAATGGTGCTGCCCCCGGGGCTGCGTTCGATCTCGTGATGGTGCGGGACAACAAGAACACGGGCGAAAACCGGATAGCCACCGTGCAGTACCACCCCGCCGGCCGGCCGGTTGTGCGGGAGTTGCCCTGGAGCGGCATGGCGGTGCCGAAGGACTTGGAGGCGGTCGATTCGGTGCCTGGACAGTCGGGTGACTTCGTGGCGTTCTCCAGCGACGGCACGGCGTACCACTTCACCCTCGACCCGAACGCGGCGATGGTGTGGGGCAGTTCCACCGTCCCCGGGCGGGCGACCGGCGACAACTACGAGAGCTTCGCGCTGACCCGTCAGCAGGGCCGGACCATCGCCGTCTGGGCGACAAGAGGTTCGAGCGAGGGCCGGCCGGCGAAGGTGCGGGCCGCCGAGTACGACCCGAACAGCGGAGCGTTCGGCCCGGCGGTCGGCCCAGTGGACTTCAGCGTGCCCGACCCGCTGCCCGTGGACGGACAGGAAGTGCGGCACGCCAGCGACATGAAGGTGCACGCCGACGGGACCGTACTGCTGACCGCGGCATCCGACCCGAACATCAACTCCGGACCGTTCGCATCGGCCGTCTACCGCGCGGGGACGGTGACCGTCGGCGCCCGGGGGACAATCCGTGTGAATCTGAAGGCAAAGGCGCAGCTCACGCCGATCGCGACTTTCGACAAGGACGTGGACAACCGCAAGATCGAGGCGGTGGCCTGCCGGAGCAACAGCGGGACCGGCCTCGTGGGCACGGATGACGAGGAGCAGGGCGGCTCGCTGCTGCCGCTCGACATCTGCCCCAGTCCGTAGTCCTCCTTACGACGTGTCGTTGCCTGGTTCGCGGCACGAAACCGGGCGGCGGAGTGGCGGTGGCGCACCGGGAGGTGCGGCGTGGCCGGATCAGGGCGGGTCGCTGGGGCCGGCGAAGGCAGGACGGATGGGGGGTGACAGCGCACCGGCTGCTGGACACCGCGCCGGTCAACCTCGGCCGTACGAACGCCGGTGCGAAGAGGTCCACAAGGGGGCCGGTGAGGACGTTGGAGGTCGCGCCGTTCACGACCGCGATCAAAATCCGGGCCATACGCGGGCCAGACACAGGCAACTAGCAGGAACTGACAACGTTTCTGCTGGTCAGCGCAGCGTGGCGTCTGTGCAACCAGCAGACGAAGAACCTTCTGGTGCCGTACTCGCCGAAGAGGCTGGGCTTCTTCTAGGAGCACGCAAGAAGGCGCCTGAGCTGGACTTCTGCCCGTCAGGCGCCTTCCGCTCGACCCATTCGGGCCAGGGCCCCGTTTACGTGGTAACTATCAGTTCCTCCCATCTCTCTCCCGCTTGTGGCCAGCTGTTCCGGACCAGTGGCGGACCAGAACCCCGACTCACCGCCCAGGCCCCGCGCCTGACTGACGCGATCCCACTCCTTCATCGACTGCTCCATGAGGCGATTGGCTTGTTCACGGACACCATCCAGGAACTTGGCGTAGTGGTGGAGGAGAACCCCGATGCTCTGGCCCGCGCGGCGAGCACATTCGGCCGGGTCCACTCCGGAATACAACCCGAACGAGATCCCGGCGTGCCGGAGGTCATAGGGCCGCTCAACCAGGCCGGAGGCAAGTTCCGTGCGGGTCGGGACGGGCTTTCGCGCCCGCGCCCACGCCGTGCCCCACGCGGCGGCGTCCACTTAAGGGCTCGCAGAGAATCAAGGTGTTGCTTCCCACGGTTCAACTCGTTGGTGTGGTATGCGCATATCTGGCGAGGTCCGTGATCAACTCGGCTT
>NZ_JBEZYG010000048.1:0-30059 GCF_040638385.1 Streptomyces sp. NPDC026589 | reverse complement strand
TCGGTGCCGTCCTTGAGCGTCTCGATCCGGCGGATGTCCAGGCGCACCGAGGCGTAGAACTTCAGCGCCCGGCCACCGGTGGTGGTCTCCGGGGAACCGAACATCACACCGATCTTCTCGCGGAGCTGGTTGATGAAGATCGCCGTCGTCCTCGTCCGGCTGAGCGCGCTGGTGATCTTGCGGAGGGCCTGGCTCATCAGACGCGCCTGAAGGCCCATGTGCGAGTCGCCCATCTCGCCCTCGATCTCCGCACGGGGCACCAGGGCCGCCACGGAGTCGATGACGATCAGGTCGATCGCGCCGGACCGGATCAGGATGTCGACGATCTCCAGCGCCTGCTCACCGTTGTCCGGCTGGGACAGGATGAGGTTGTCGATGTCGACGCCGAGCTTCTTCGCGTACTCCGGGTCCAGCGCGTGCTCGGCGTCGATGAACGCCACCGAACCGCCGAGCTTCTGCGCGTTCGCCACCGCGTGCAGCGTCAGCGTCGTCTTGCCGGAGGACTCCGGCCCGTACACCTCCACCACACGGCCGCGCGGCAGACCACCGACACCGAGGGCGACGTCCAGGGCGGTCGATCCCGTGGGGATGACCTCGATGGGCTCCTTCGGCCGCTCACCCAGGCGCATCACCGCGCCCTTGCCGAATTTCTGCTCGATCTGTGCGAGTGCGGTGTCCAGCGCCTTCTCTTGGTCGGTTCCTGCCATGAGCTTTCACCCGGTCCGATTGAGTGGCACGCCGCACGTCGGAGAACGTGAGCGTCTACTGCCGACAACGGACGTGTCGAAGATCCAAAAACGAACATCCGATCGAATTTCGTGTCCAGTGAAAGGTATCAAACCGAGGGAAGCGGGACGGATGACGCACCGGACCGCTCCGGACGCGGACCGCGTCGCCCGCTTCCCGCCTGTCGCCGGGTAGCAAGAGCCCGTGCCGAGCTGCTCGGTTTGGGAAGACGTCTGTGAGGAGGACGGTGCGCCTGGTCACTGACGACCGAGTGGGACCAGGCCGGCCTCGTACGCGGAGATGGCCGCTGCCACCCGGTTGCGGGCGCCCAGCTTCGCGAGGACCGCGCTGACGTGTGCCGGCCGGCCGCGCGCCGAGCTCGCTCCTCTGCTGCCGGCCCGCGCCTGCCCCGACCCGTCCGACCGGGCCCGCTCCGTGTTCCGGCCGCCCGGCGCCCGTTGCGAGTTCTACCGTTCCGGCCGCGATCTGTTCGACGAAGTCGACCTCTACCGGCTCTGCTGGTCCGGCAACACACTGCTGACCAAGAACACCGTGCCCGCGAGACGCCCTTGACGTCCTCACGGAGTGAGGCCACGACCCGACACCTGAGCCCGGGGCGCCGGGCCCGGCGTGGGAGTGGAGCCGGGCGAGCCGGCCCAGCGAGGCGCTGACACCGGCGGCTGTCACGCCCAGCACGACGGTGCGCACGTCGTCCGTCACGGGCGCGCACGGCATCGGTCATCCGGGTAACCGTTCGAGGCGGTCCTGACGATCCGGCACCCCCGGGGCTACCCTGCGGCGGGAGATCCGTTGACTGGAGGTACGTATGCGCCGTTCCGTCGGCCGGAACACGTCGCTGTTGGCCGTCCTCGCCGTGGTCGCGTCGGTGGGAGCCGCCGCCCCGGTGGCCTCGTCACCGTCCGCCGCCCCGCGCCCCGCGCCGCCCAAGTCCCCGGTGGCGGTGGGCTACGGGGGAGCGGTGGCGAGCGTCGACCCGGACGCTTCGGCCGCCGGGATCGAGGTGCTGCGCAAGGGCGGCAACGCGGTGGACGCGGCCGTGGCCACGGCCGCCGCGCTCGGCGTGACCGAGCCGTACTCGGCGGGCATCGGCGGCGGTGGCTACTTCGTCCACTACGACGCGGAGAAGCGCACCGTGCGGACGATCGACGGCCGCGAGACCGCGCCCCGCAGCGCGGACGCCTCCCTCTTCCTGGAGAACGGCAAGCCGATCCCCTTCGAGGAGGGCGTGACCAGCGGCCTCGGCGTCGGCACCCCCGGCACCCCGGCCACCTGGGAGCGGGCCCTGGACACGTGGGGCAGCAAGTCCCTGCGTACGCTGCTGAAACCGGCCGAACGCCTGGCCCGGGACGGCTTCGTCGTGGACGGCACCTTCCGCTCGCAGACGGCCGCCAACCAGGCCCGGTTCGCCGACTTCCCGGCCTCCGCCGAGCTGTTCCTGCCGGGCGGCGAACTCCCCGCCGTCGGCTCCGTGTTCAAGAACCCCGACCTGGCCCGTACGTACGAGAAGCTCGGCCGGGAGGGCGTCGGGGAGCTGTACCGGGGCGAGTTGGCCGACGACATCGTCCGCACGGTGCGCAAGCCGCCCGTCGACCCGGACGCCACCCGGGTGGTGCGGCCCGGCGATCTGACCCGTGCGGACCTCGCCGCCTACCGGACCCTGCGCAAGGACCCGACGAAGGTGAACTACCGGGGCCTGGACGTCTACGGCATGGCGCCCTCCTCGTCCGGCGGCACCAGCGTCGGTGAGGCCCTCAACATCCTGGAGTCCACCGATCTTTCGCGCGCCGACCGGGTGCAGTACCTCCACCGTCTGATCGAGGCGAGCCGGATCGCGTTCGCCGACCGGGGACGCTGGGTCGGCGACCCGGCGTTCGAGGACGTCCCCACGAAGGAACTGCTGAGCCAGCGGTTCGCCGACGCGCGGGAGTGCCTGATCCGGGACGACCGGGCGCTGACCAGCCCCCTGGCGCCGGGCGACCCGCGCGACCCCGTGCGGTGCGGCAGCGGCGGCACCGCCGCGCCCACCACGTTCGAGGGCGAGAACACCACCCACCTGACGACGGCCGACAAGTGGGGCAACGTCGTCGCCTACACCCTGACCATCGAGACCACCGGGGGCAGCGCCATCACCGTGCCCGGCCGTGGCTTCCTGCTCAACAACGAACTGACCGACTTCTCCTTCGCGCCCGCCAATCCGGCCGTGCACGACCCGAACCTCCCGGGACCGGGCAAGCGGCCGCGCTCGTCGATCTCCCCGACCATCGTGCTGAAGCACGGCAAGCCGGTGCTCGCCCTCGGCTCGCCGGGCGGGGCCACGATCATCACGACCGTGCTCCAGTCGCTCACCGGACACCTGGACCGGGGGCTCCCGCTGGTCGACGCGATCGCCGCGCCGCGCGCCAGCCAGCGCAACGCGCCGACGACGGAGATCGAGCCGGACCTGTGGAACAGCCCGGTCCGCGCGGAGTTGGAGAAGCTCGGCCACGCCTTCAAGCAGAACCCGGAGATCGGGGCCGCCACCGGGGTGCAGCGGCTGCCCGACGGACGCTGGCTGGCGGCGGCGGAAAAGGTGCGCCGCGGCGGCGGCTCGGCCATGGTGGTGCATCCGGGCGGCGGTCACTGAGCCGGCCGGACGAAGCAGGGGCCCCGGGGCCGGTATCGCGCGACAGAGCGCGCGGTGCCGGTCCCGCGGCCTTGGCGTGCCGGCGAGGGGACCCGTACCGGGGTCCCTCGGTCTACGGAAAGGGTCCTTCCGCACCATGCGTACCCGCATGCTCGCCCTGACATCCGCCGCCTGCGGCGCCGCGCTCCTCGGAGCGGCGGCCCTGCCCGCGTCCGCCACCGGCGCCGGGGCCGGCGCCGGTGGCGGTGGCGGCCAGGAGCCGGAAGCGGCCGGGGCGACCGCCGTCGAAGGGGACGCGACCGCGGCGACCGCCGCCGAACTGCTGGCCGAGGTCCGCGCCTGCGCCCGGACCTCGAAAGGCGCCTACCGCACCGACAGCGGCAGCCCCAAGGCGACGGTGCCCGTCTGCGACACCAAGGACGCCGTCTTCTGGAAGGCGGACATGGACATCGACTGCGACGGCCGGAAGACGAAGGCCTGCAACCGGAAGACCGATCCGTACTTCCAGCCGGAGACCGCGTTCCAGAGTTCCCGCGGCGAACCCCTGGACTCGGCCGCGCTCCCCCATGTGGTCGTACCGGGCCCGAGCAAGGTGTGGGACTACCGGAAGTCGGGGCTCACCGGTGGCAGCGTCGTGGCGGTCGTGTACCGGGACCGGGTGCGGTACGGGGTGATCGGCGACACCGGCCCCACGGGCATCATCGGGGAGGCGTCGCACGCCATGGCGAAGACCCTCGGCATCGATCCCGACCCGTCGACCGGAGGAGCCGAGTCCGGTGTCACCTACATCGCGTTCAAGGACTCCCGGGTCTCCCCGATCGAGAGCCGCGCGCGGGCGCGGAGCCGGGGAGCGGAACGGGCCCGGGAGTTCGTCGGGCGCTCATAGGAGGGCAGCCCGTACGGGTGCTCACAGCGCGGTCAGGACGCGCGGGCCGTCGTTCGTGATCGCCACCGTGTGCTCGGCGTGCGAGGCCCGGCTGCCGTCGGTGGTTCGCAGCGTCCAGCCGTCCTCGTCGTGGCGGAACTCGTCGCCGCCACCGCCGATGAGCATGGGCTCGATCGCCAGGACCATGCCGTGCCGCAGCGCCATGCCGCGCCCCGGCCGTCCCTCGTTCGGCACGGACGGGTCCTCGTGCATGGTCCGGCCGATCCCGTGGCCGCCGTACCCGTCCAGGATGCCGTAGCCCGCCTTGCGGCAGACCGTGCCGATCGCGTGGGCGATGTCGCCGATCCGGTTGCCGACCACGGCCGCGCCGATCCCGGCGGCCAGGGCCTCGTTCGCCGTGTCGATGAGCCGGGTGTCGGCGGGGCGGGCGTCGCCCACGGTGAAGCTGATCGCCGAGTCACCGGCCCAGCCGCCCAGGAGGGCTCCCGCGTCCACGCTGACCAGGTCCCCGTCGCACAGTGGATCGGCGGAGGGGATGCCGTGTACGACCGCGTCGTTGACCGAGACGCAGATGACGGCCGGGAACGGGGTGGGCGCGAAGTGCGGCTTGTAGTTGAGGAAGGGCGAGGAGGCCCCGGCCGCGCTCAGCACCTCGCGGGCCGCCTCGTCCAGTTGGCGAGGGGTCACGCCGACCGCCGCCACCTCTCGCGCCCGGGTCAGGATCTGCGCGACGACCCGGCCGGCCTCGCGCATCGCTGCGATGTGTGTGTCCGTCTTGATGTGCACCATGCCCATTACTATACCGGTCGAACCGGTATAGTAATGACGGTATAGAAATGGCATTCCGTAGTACGATGGGCGCATGGTTCGCACCCCTCTGACACCCGAAGAGCGCCTGCGCGGCGAACGGCTCGGCGCGTTGCTCCGCGCGGCGCGCGGGGAGCGCAGCATGGCGGCCGTCGCCGCGAGCGCCGGAATCTCCGCGGAGACCCTCCGGAAGATCGAGACCGGCCGCGCCCCCACGCCCGCCTTCTTCACCGTGGCCGCCCTCGCCGGTGCGCTGGGCCTCTCCATGGACGAGATCCTCGGCCGCTGCGCGCCGGAACCGGCCGCCGTCCCGCTGATCGCGTAGTCCGGACCGTGCCCTGACCGGCGGGTCTCCTTTCGGGGCGCGTAGGGTCGCGCCGTGACTCTCCAGGACTTCGCGCGCAGCGAATACGTCAGCCTGACCACGTACCGGAAGAACGGCACACCCGTAGCCACGCCCGTCTGGGCCGCCGCCGAGGGCGATGTGCTGTACGTCTGGACCCGCTCCGACTCGTGGAAGGTCAAGCGGCTGCGCAACAACGGCGAAGTCGTCGTCACCGTCTGCGACGTGCGCGGCAGGATCGCCGAAGGGGCCCCCAGCGCGGAGGGCACGGCGAAACTCCTCGACGAGGACGGCACCCGCGCGGCGCGCAAGCTGCTGGCGCGCAAGTACACCTGGAAGTTCTGGCTCGTCGACTGGCCCGCGACGGTCGCCCGGCTCGGCAAGCGCCCGCACACCGGGATCGCCATCACCTTCTGACTCCCCTTCCGGACCCCCCGCGTGCTCCCGCCGCATCGTGTCCGAAAGCTGCGCGTAGCCGCCCCGTAACACGCCTGCGGTCGAATGCCTCCGGACGGGAAGGCTCCGGTCGACGGTCGGCGAGGGCGACAATGACGGTGCATCAGCAGACTGACGAAGTAGGGGCGTTCGCGCAGTACCTGCGGGAACTGGTGGCGCGACTGGACCCCGGACACGGCTGGTACGGGGTCTTCACCCGGCGCGACCCGGTCGGCATGCGGTCCTGCCTGGACGGGGCGGAGATCCCGCCCTGGGACGTGGTGGAGTCGTTGCTCGCGGACCTCGCCGCCCTGCGCGGCGCCCGGTTCGCCGAGCAGGTCTCGGTCCGGGCCGCCGCGCTCTACTCCGTGTCCGCGGCCACCCACGACCGACGGCCCGGTGGACGCCAGGAGCTCGTCCACCGGCTGGAGTTGATGGTCCGCGAGCAGCACCGGGCGGCGGAACGCCTGCGCGGCACCGGGCCCGGAGTCCCGGACCCGGCCGAACCGGAAGCGCTGGCCTGGGCCCGCGACGACCACGAACGCGCCACCGCCCGCTGCGCCGAACTGCGGGGGCGGCTGGCGGCCGTGACGGTCCCCGAGGGCTGGTTCCGGGCGGAGGAATCCGACGGGCGGGGGGCGGGGACCGTCGCCGCTCCCGGACCGGCAGGGCCCGTCGAACCACCCGCCGTCGGTGCCGGGGCGCCCGCCTGGGGCGTTGGGGCTGCGGGGGCTGCTGGGCCCCCAGGGTCTGCCGGGCACGCCGGGCCGCCCGCCGCAGCTGCCGCGCCGCCCGTCGAGTCGCCTGTCGGGCCTGCCTGGTCCGTCAGGGTCCCCGAGCCGCGTGCCGAGGCTACGGGCGCGGCGGCCGGGCATCCGCCTCCCGGTGGGGCCGGGAGCGGCGACGGGGCCCGGGCCGCCGCCTCGGCCTTCACCGCCGATGCCCCCGACGCCCCGGCCCCCACCGCCCCCGCCCCCGCTCCCCGGCCCAGGAAGCCGCGCGGAGCCCGGTTCGCCGGCCTGGAGGTCGACGAGGAGGCGGAGGAGGCCGGCTACGCGCCCTCGCCGCTGCCCGGTCCGCCCGCGCCCTCGCGCTCGGGTCCGCCCGCTCCGCGCGGCGCCCGTTTCGGCGGGGGCGCGGGGGAGGAGAGGCGCGAGGGCCGGGGCGCTGCCAGGCGGAACCGTGCGCCGGACGCCCTGCCGGATCCGGCCGCCGGACAGGCCGTCGCCGGGGCCGTCGCCCAGCTGATCCGGCTGCGCGCCGAGGGCCGCGGCGGCGAGGCGTACGTGGTGCTCTGCGAGGTCGCGGCCTGGCCCGCGCCCCGGCTGCCGGTGCTCGCGGTGGCCCTGCACCGGGCCGGGCTCGCCGCCGACTGGACGACCCTGCTCTGGGAGGTGTCCTCGCTGCCGCCCGCCGGATTCGCCGCCGCCGCGGGCGCGCTGGCCGTCGCCGGGCGTGAGGCGGACTGCGGGCTCCTGCTGCGCCAGGGCGTCGCGCGGCCCGCCGCCGAGGTGGCCGAGGCGGTGCTCGCCCTGGAAGGCGCCGGCCGGGAGCGGGAGGCGCGGGACCTGCTCGGCGCCTTCGTCCGCGTACGCACTCCGCAGGAGGCCGCCGAACTGGCCGGGACCGGCGGGACCCGGCTGTTGCCCCTGCTCCTGGCGGCGGCCCGCGAGGTGTCGGTGGAACGGGAGCGGGACCTGGTGCACGCGCTGCGGGTGGCGGGCGTGCCGGGCGTCTGAGGTTCCCGGGTGTGTCGACGCCCCCGGGGGCGCCTTGAACACCGCCGGAGACCGGGACCGCGCGTTGTGGACCGGTCGGGTGCGAAACATGATCGACTCCGCCGGTTCACGGCGATGGTCTTGCCCCGCCGGACGGCGGGGCTTACGTTCTCCATCCATGCACCGATCTACGTGCGTAGAGAACGCGTGCAGGCTCTCTGACGCCGCGTCGAAGGAGCAGCTCATGTCCCACGTCGTACGCGCCGCACTCGTCCAGGCGACCTGGACCGGCGACACCGAATCCATGATTGCCAAGCACGAGGAACACGCGCGGGAGGCCGCCCGGCAGGGCGCGAAGATCATCGGCTTCCAGGAGGTGTTCAACGCCCCCTACTTCTGCCAGGTCCAGGAGCCCGAGCACTACCGCTGGGCCGAGCCGGTCCCCGACGGCCCGACCGTCCGGCGCATGCGGGGCCTGGCCCGCGAGACCGGCATGGTGATCGTCGTCCCGGTCTTCGAGATCGAGCAGTCCGGCTTCTACTACAACACCGCGGCCGTGATCGACGCCGACGGCTCGTACCTCGGCAAGTACCGCAAGCACCACATCCCGCAGGTCAAGGGATTCTGGGAGAAGTACTACTTCAAGCCCGGCAACGCCGGCTGGCCGGTCTTCGACACTGCCGTCGGCAAGGTCGGGGTGTACATCTGCTACGACCGGCACTTCCCCGAGGGCTGGCGTCAACTCGGACTCGGCGGAGCCCAGTTGGTGTACAACCCGTCGGCCACCTCACGCGGACTCTCCAGCCACCTCTGGCAGCTGGAGCAGCCGGCCTCCGCCGTCGCCAACGAGTACTTCGTCGCCGCGATCAACCGGGTCGGCCAGGAGGAGTACGGCGACAACGACTTCTACGGCACCAGCTACTTCGTCGACCCGCGCGGCCAGTTCGTCGGGGACGTGGCCAGCGACAAGGAAGAGGAACTCCTCGTCCGTGACCTGGACTTCGACCTGATCGAGGAAGTCCGCCAGCAGTGGGCGTTCTACCGCGACCGACGGCCCGACGCCTACGACGGGCTGGTGGAGCCGTGAGCGGACTGCACGAGCGCCACCTCGCCGTCAGTCCCGCATGGCTGGCCCTCTACTACCGCCACCCCCTGGAACTCACCCACGGTGAGGGCCGCCACGTCTGGGACGCGGACGGCAACCGCTACCTGGACTTCTTCGGCGGCATCCTCACCACGATGACCGCCCACGCCCTGCCCGAGGTGACCAAGGCGGTTGCCGAACAGGCCGGGCGGATCATCCACTCGTCCACCCTCTACCTCAACCGCCCCATGGTGGAGATGGCCGAGCGGATCGCCACCCTCTCCCAAATCCCCGACGCCCGGGTCTTCTTCACCACCTCCGGCACCGAGGCCAACGACACCGCCCTTCTGCTCGCCACCGCGTACCGCCGCTCCAACCAGATCCTCGCGATGCGCAACAGCTACCACGGCCGGTCGTTCTCCACGGTCTCCATCACCGGCAACCAGGCCTGGTCGCCCACGAGTCTGTCCCCGCTCCAGACCCTGTACGTCCACGGCGGCGTCCGCGGCCGTGGCCCGTACGCCGAGCTGAGCGACGAGCGGTTCATCCAGGCGTGCGTCGCCGACCTGGAGGACCTCCTCGGGCACACCCGCTGGCCCGCGGCCCTGATCGCCGAACCCATCCAGGGCGTCGGCGGCTTCACCTCCCCGCCCGACGGCCTGTTCGCCGCGTTCCGGGAGGTCCTGGACCGGCACGGGGTGCTGTGGATCTCGGACGAGGTGCAGACCGGCTGGGGCCGTACCGGTGACCACTTCTGGGGCTGGCAGGCGCACGCCGGGAACGGGCCGCCGGACATCCTCACCTTCGCCAAGGGCATCGGCAACGGCATGTCGGTCGGGGGAGTGGTGGCCCGGGCCGAGGTGATGAACTGCCTCGACGCCAACTCCATCTCCACCTTCGGCGGTTCACCGGTCACCATGGCCGCGTCGCTCGCCAACCTCTCGTACCTCCTGGAGCACGACCTCCAGGGCAACGCGCGGCGCGTCGGCGGGCTCCTCATCGAACGGCTGCGGGGCATCGCCGCCGCATCGCCCGCCGTGCGCGAGGTGCGCGGCCGAGGCCTGATGATCGGCATCGAACTGGTGAGGCCCGGCACCGACGAGGCCGACCCGGAGGCCGCCGCGGCCGTCCTCGAAGCGGCCCGCGCGGGCGGGCTGCTCATCGGCAAGGGCGGCGGCCACAGCACCAGCGTCCTCAGGATCGCCCCGCCGCTGACCCTGACCGTCGCCGAGGCAGAGGAAGGCGCGGCGATCCTCGCAGACGCCCTGCACGCGGCGGGCTGACCCCCGCCCGGCAGGCCCCTACGTATACGAACCGCGTGGGGCGGCCCCGGCCGTACGCCCACAGGGCCGACTGGGGCCGCCCCGAGTTGAGGAGACACCCATGAGCCGCACCGTCATCCACGGTGGCCTGGTCATCACCGCGTCCGACGAGATCCACGCCGACGTGCTCGTCGAGGGCGGGCGGATCGCCGCCCTCGCCGCCCACGGAACCGACGCCGCCGCGAGCTGGAGCGCCGACCGGCGGATCGACGCGACGGGCAAGTACGTCATCCCGGGCGGCGTCGACGGGCACACCCACATGGAGATGCCGTTCGGCGGGACGTACGCCGCCGACACCTTCGAGACCGGCACCCGGGCCGCCGCCTGGGGCGGCACCACCACCATCGTCGACTTCGCGATCCAGAGCGTGGGCCGCTCCCTGCGCGAAGGGCTCGACACCTGGTACGCCAAGGCCGACGGCAACTGCGCCATCGACTACGCCTTCCACATGATCCTCGCCGACGTGAACCCCTCCTCGCTCCACGAGATGGACCTCCTCGTCTCCGAAGGGGTCACCTCCTTCAAGCTGTTCATGGCCTACCCCGGCGTCTTCTACAGCGACGACGGCCAGATCCTGCGCGCCATGCAACGAGCCTCCGCCAACGGCGGGTTGATCATGATGCACGCCGAGAACGGCATCGCCATCGACGTCCTCGTCGAGCAGGCCCTCGCCGCCGGCCACACCGACCCCCGCTACCACGGGGACGTCCGCAAGGTCGCCCTGGAGGCCGAGGCCACCCACCGCGCCGTCCAGCTCGCCCGGGTCGCCGGATCCCCCCTCTACGTCGTCCACGTCTCCGCCGACGAGGCCGTCGCCGAGATCGCCGCCGCCCGCCACAAGGGCCTCCCCGTCTTCGGCGAGACCTGCCCGCAGTACCTGTTCCTGTCCACCGACAACCTCGCCGAGCCCGACTTCGAGGGCGCCAAGTACGTCTGCTCCACTCCGCTGCGCCCCAAGGAACACCAGGAAGCCCTGTGGCGGGGCCTGCGCAACAACGAACTCCAGGTCGTCTCCACCGACCACTGCCCGTTCTGCTTCTCGGGGCAGAAGGAGATGGGACGCGGCGACTTCTCCAAGATCCCCAACGGCATGCCGGGCGTCGAGCACCGCATGGACCTGCTGCACCAGGCCGTCGTGGACGGGCACATCACCCGCCGCCGCTGGATCGAGATCGCCTGCGCCTCCCCGGCCCGGATGTTCGGCCTCTACCCGAAGAAGGGGACCATCGCCCCGGGCGCCGACGCCGACATCGTCATCTACGACCCGGCCGCCGAACAGACCCTCTCCGCCGAGACCCACCACATGAACGTCGACTACTCGGCGTACGAGGGCAAGCGCATCACCGGCCAGGTGGAGACCGTGCTCTCGCGCGGCGAACCCGTCATCGAGGGACGGAAGTTCACCGGACGCGCCGGACACGGCATGTACACCCCCCGCGCCACCTGCCAGTACCTGGACTAGGAGACCCCGCCATGGACTTCGGACTCGTCCTCCAGACCGACCCGCCCGCCTCCGCCGTCGTCGGCCTGATGCGCCGCGCCGAGCGCAACGGCTTCCGCTACGGCTGGACCTTCGACTCGGCGGTGCTCTGGCAGGAGCCGTTCGTCATCTACAGCCGCATCCTGGAGCACACGGAGAAGCTGACCGTGGGCCCGATGGTCACCAACCCCGGCACCCGCACCTGGGAAGTCACCGCCTCCACCTTCGCCACCCTCAACGACATGTACGGCAACCGCACCGTCTGCGGCATCGGGCGCGGCGACTCCGCCATGCGGGTCGCGGGCCGCGCTCCCAACACCCTGGCCCGTCTCGGCGAGGCCATCGACGTGATCCGGGACCTCGCGGAGGGCCGGGAGGCGACGGTCGACGGACAGCCGCTCCGGATCCCCTGGGTGAAGGACGGGCGGCTGCCGGTGTGGATGGCGGCGTACGGGCCCAAGGCCCTGGCTCTGGCCGGGCAGAAGGCCGACGGCTTCATCCTCCAGCTCGCCGACCCCTTCCTCACCGAGTGGATGATCAAGGCGGTACGGGACGCGGCCTCCGACGCAGGACGGGACCCGGACTCCGTCACCATCTGCGTCGCCGCCCCCGCCTACGTCGGCGACGACCTCGACCACGCCCGGGACCAGTGCCGCTGGTTCGGCGGGATGGTCGGCAACCACGTCGCCGACCTCGTCGCCAAGTACGGCGAACACTCCTCGATGGTTCCCGAGGAGCTGACGGCGTACATCAAGGACCGGCAGGGCTACGACTACGGCCACCACGGCCGCGCCGACAACCCCGATACCACCTTCGTCCCCGATGAAATCGTCGACCGCTTCTGCCTCCTGGGCCCCGCCGAGGCCCATGTCGAGAAGCTCCAGCACCTGCGCGACCTCGGCGTGGACCAGTTCGCCGTCTACGACATGCACGACAACCGCGAGGGCACCATCGACGCCTACGGCGCCACGGTCATCCCCGCCCTCCGCTGACGAAGTCGTTCGATCCAGGTACCGACTCACCGCGCTCCTCGGCGTCCTGCTCTTCGATCTCCTGCCCGGACTGCTGCCGGCGGTAGCCCTGTCCCTGGCGCTGTTCATCTCCGCCGCCCGCCGCCACGTAGCCGTCCTGGGCCGCCTCGCCTCGTGCGTCGCTTCCCCGACGACCTGGTCGAGCAGACCTGCTCCTTGCTGTCCCGGGCGAGCCCACCGTGCAGGAGGTGTGCGACG
The DNA here is from genome assembly GCF_040638385.1 of Streptomyces sp. NPDC026589. Classification (NCBI taxonomy): domain Bacteria; kingdom Bacillati; phylum Actinomycetota; class Actinomycetes; order Kitasatosporales; family Streptomycetaceae; genus Streptomyces; species Streptomyces sp. NPDC026589. Next base: position 17,385 of record NZ_JBEZYG010000048.1, on the reverse strand, counting down.
CGATCCGCCCCGGTCACGTCGTCGCCAGGTGGCCGCCGCATTGCAGGACATTGTTCACTGACGGCTCCGGCACCCGAAGTGCCCTTCGGGTGCCGACGGCGTACGGCTGGAGTCGGCGAAGGCCCCGTGTCCGAGGAGCTACGCGTCGGCGGAGGTGCGCAGGGGTTGGAGAGCGTTGCTCCAGGCGACGACCTGGTCGAGCATGGCATCGACTTCGCCCTTGTGGTGTTCGGCGGGGGTGAACGTGCTGAAGTCCGTGAAGTCGGTGAAGAGCGAGAACATGACCGTGTTGCGCACGGTGGCCACCTGGACTTCGGCCATGATGCCGCGCAGATGCTCGATGGCTCTGGCGCCCCCCACGCTTCCGTAACCGACGAACGCGGCGGCCTTGTTGTTCCACTCCGTGTAGAGGAAGTCGATTGCGTTCTTCAGTGCGCCGGAGGTGGAGTGGTTGTATTCGGGGGTCACGAGGACGAAGCCGTCGTAGGCGGCCACGGTGGAGGCCCATGACTTGGTGTGGTCGTTGGAGTATTGGCCGAACGACGGCGGCGCGGGCTCGTCCAGGAGCGGCAGTGCCATGTCCTTGAGGTCGATGAGGTCGTACTCGGCGTCGTCGCGACCGCGGGCCTGGTCGAGCACCCATCGGGCTACGGCCTCTCCGTTGCGGCCGGGCCTGACGCTTCCGATGATGATGGCGATCTTGGTCATCTTTCCTACCTGCTTCTGTGCTGTGGGCGAGAGGGGGTGATCGGGTCAGGTCGCTTGGGGGCGTCCGAGGAGTTGCTGGTTGAAGGGCTGGATGTCGTGGTCGACCATGCTGATGTCGAGTTCGATGTCGACACGTGCGCCGACGAAGATCCGGGCTCCGGGGAGCGGTGGAAGTCCGGAGACGCCGAAGTCCCGCCGGTCGACGGAGGCGCGGGCGGTGAACCCGAGCCGGCGGCCTCCGGTGAAGGGGTAGACGTCCTCTCCCAGGAAGTGGCCGGTGAGGGTCAACGGGCGGGTGACGCCCGCCACCGTGAGATCGCCGTCCATGGCCCAGCCATCATGCACGCGGTGGACCCGATGACCGTGGAACTCCATCAGGGGATGTCGGTCGGTGTCGAGGAACTCCGGCGAGCGCAGGTGGTGGTCGCGGGTGGGGACGCCGGTGTCGAGGGTGGCGGTGGCGACCCTGACCCGGGCGGTCGTCTCTTCGAGAGGGGCGGTGATGGTGAGGGTGCCTTCGGCGTCGGTGAAGCGGCCGTGGACGCGGACGAAGCCGAGGTGGCGGGCGACGAAGGCGATGCTGGAGTGGAGCGGGTCGATGTGCCAGGTCCCCGGTGAAGGGGTTTGGGGGTCCGGCTCCAAGGAGGGCGTGGGGCTCATGGTGACTGCGGTCCTTACTGCGTGGTGGTGCGGAGGTGAGGGACGACCTGCTCGGCGAAGAGTGCGCCCTGGGTCTCGCTGTCGGCGTTGACGGGCCAGAAGAGGAAGGAGTCGAAGCCCAGTTCCTCGCGGTAGCGCAGCAGGGTGTCCGACCAGAAGCCCGGTGGGCCGACGATTCCGTTGCTGTCGGAGGCGGGTGTGCTCTCACCGGTGATGGTGCCCATGACGTTGTAGATCCGCTGGATCGTCCGGGGATCGCGGCCGGCGGCCGTGGCGGCGTCGTCGATCACCCGCTGCATGCCGGGAATGCGTTCCGGGGGTGCGTAGCCGTTGCTGGGCAGCCAGCCGTCGCCGAGCCGGCCGGTGATCCTCAGCATCCTCGGCCCGTACGCGCCGACCATGAGGGGGACGGGCTGCGCGGGGAACGGACCGGGGCGGGCGCCGCGGAGGTGGTGGTGCTCGCCGGTGAAGTGCACCTCGTTCCTTGCCGGGTCGCTCATGGCCCGCATGACGTGGAGCGCCTCCTCGAAGGCTCCGACGGCCTGTCCGGGTGTGTGCTGAGGGCCTCCGTATGCCGCGATGGCCGGGGCGGAGGCTCCCGCGCCGACGCCGAGGGCGACCCGGCCGCCGCTGAGGTGGCTGAGGGTGTTGGCGGCCTTGATCAGGGCCGCCGGAAGCCGGAGCACGGTGTTGGCGACGTTCGGCAGCAGGGTCAGGCGGCCGGTCGACGCGGTGAGGGTGCTGATCAGCGTCCAGGCGTCCAGGAATTCGGGGTGGTAGAGGTGGTCCTGCACGCCGGCGAAGTCGAGTCCCGACTCGTCCGCCAGCCGGGCGAGGCGCAGCGCCGCCGCGGAACCGGTGGCGGAGGGGTCGATGTTGATGCCGAAGGAACCGGTGGGGATGGTCATGTCGTTCTCCTTCTGGGGTGGTGGCGGCCGGGCGTGGTGTGAGGCGAGGCGACTCGCGGCGCGATTCGGGTGCTGGAGTGGAGGGGCGGGCCAGGATCGTCGCGGGCCTTCACCTTCCCGACGGCCGGTGCATGGTGCCGGCCTCACTCCGCTGGGCCGGGATCGGTTCGCGGGGGCCGGTCGGCGAGCCGGTCCAGCAGGAGTTCGCTGATCTCCTTCAGGTGGCGGAGCTGTTCGTCGGTGAGGTGGTCGAGGAGCCGGGACCGGGCACACGCGGCGTGCCACGGGGCGGCTTCGGCCAGGGCTCGCCGCCCGGTGCCGTTGAGCCGGGCGAGGTGGACCCGGCGGTCGGCGGGGTCGGGAAGGCGGCTGACCCAGCCACGTTGGTCGAGCCGGTCGACCAGGTGGGAGAGCCTGCTGGCGGAGACGCCGGTGCGGTGGGCGAGTTCGTTCATGCGTAGTCGGTTGCCGGGGCTGTCGGCGAGGTGGGCCAGGACTTCGTAGTGGATCTGCAGCATGCCGCTCTCGCGGCGCAGTTCCTGTCCGAGCTGCTCGGACAGGAGGCGGGCCGCGGTGAGGAAGGCGCGCATCGCGTGTTCGGCGGTGGGGTCGGACCGGGCGGTCGGGGTGGCCATGGGGTGCTCCTTGTTCGAGCTCGGCGGGGCGCCGGGAGCGGCGTCCGGGCGGCAGTATCGATGCTGGCCGCCCGGCGTTTCGAGAGCGCTCAGGAGGTGCGGGGGGCGGGGTGGACGATGTGCTTGATCTCCTGGAACTCCTCCAGGGCGCGTTCGCCGTTCAGGCGGCCGACGCCGCTCTGCTTGAATCCGCCTTCTTCCATCTGGTCGACGATGACGGCCCAGGTGTTGGCCCAGACAGTGCCGGCGTCCAGTTCGCGGCCGACGCGGAGCGGGCGGTCGACGTCACGGCTCCAGACGGATGCCGCGAGACCGAATTCGGTGGCGTTGGCGCGGGTGATCGCGTCAGCCTCGGTGTCGAAGACCTCGAAGGTGGCGACGGGGCCGAAGACCTCCTGCTGCACGATCGGGCGGTCGAGACCGTCGGCTCCCTCCACCTCGATCAGCGCGGGGCGGACGAAGGCTCCGGCCGCGAGCGGGCCCTCGGTGATCCGGCCTCCGCGCACCAGGATGCCGGCGTACTCGGCGGCGTCGGAGATCTCCTTCTCCACCCGGTCCGCGTTGGCGCGGTCGATCAGCGGGCCCATCTCGCTCGCCGGGTCGGTACCGGGTCCTACCCGGACCGCTTTCAGGGCTGCCGAGAGGCGGGTGCGCAGTTCGTCGGCGATGCCGCGCTGGACCAGGATGCGGCTGCCGGTCATGCAGAACTGTCCGGTGAAGGTGGTGATCGCCTTGGTGAGTACGGGGACGGCGGCGTCCAGGTCGGCGTCGTCGAAGACGATCATCGGGGTCTTGCCGCCGAGCTCCAGGGACATGCCCTTCAGTGAGGCCGAGGCGTCGGCCATGATGGAGCGGCCGACGTGGGTGCTGCCGGTGTAGCTGATGACGTCCACGTCCGGGTCGGCGACGATCAGCCGCGCGCCCTGGCTGCCCGACTCGGTAAAGGCGTTGAAGACGCCCTGGGGCAGGCTCTTCACGGTGGAGATGATCTCGAAGAGCAGGCTGTTGGTCAGTGCGGTCTGGCCCGGCAGTTTGAGTACCACCGTCGCGCCGGCCGCGAGTGCGGGGGCGAAGGAGCGCACCGAGAGGATGACCGGGGAGTTCCAGGGCGCGATGACTCCGGCGACGCCGGCGGGCTGGCGCAGGGTCATCGAGTACAGCCCCGGCTTGACCTCGGAAGCGCGGCCGGACTCGGTCAGGGCGAGCGCCCCGTAGTAGCGGATCTTGGAGATCGTGAGGTCGACCTCCAGGGCGGCCTCGGCCGGGATCTTGCCGTTCTCGCGGGAGAGCAGGGCGACGAGCTCGTCGCGGCGCTCCGTCATCCGGTCCGACATCTCGAACAGAGCGCGGGCGCGCAGATCGCGGTCGCGAGACCAGTCGCCGGTCCCGAAGGCGCGGCGCGCCGCATCGATGGCCGCGCGGGCTTCGGGTGCGCCGCCGTCGGCGAAGGTGCCCAGCACCTTGCCGGTGGCGGGGTCGGTGGACTCTCCGACCGTCCCGGACTCGGTCCAGGCGCCGTCGATGAAGTGTCGGGCGTGGGGGAGGGCGTTCATGAGGGGCATCTCCTGAGGTTTGCGGGCTTCGTCGTGGGTCCGGCGCCCTGACCGGCTGGCCGTTGCGGCCCCGCTCGGGATGCGGGACGGGGCCATCGGAGAGACGTTGGACGGGCGGTTCGTTGTCCGAATCGTGTGGTGGCGGACGGTGCGGGACGGGAGGTCTGGTGGACGTTCGAGGGCTGTCACGGTTGTGTATGACCGAGGTCCTATAGTTCGTTCTGCAACGAATCGTAAACCCCTCAGCGCGCGGTCGTGGGCAGGTATTCCCCGAAAGCGGCGAGGGTCCGTCGGAGCTTCTTGACCGACACGAAACGGCGAAGTATTGTTCGTTGCAGAACGAACTAAATGAGGGTCCGGTCGATGTATCGACACCCGGCCTTCACCCGTTCGCCGACGCTCTGAAGTCCGTCGGCATTCCGCATCATGCCGCCCCTTCGGCGGCCGAAGGACCGCCGCCCCACGTGACCGTCAGGTCTGATTCCTCAGGGGCGCGTCCGGTTGGGAGAAGAGATCATGGCGGAAGCGCAGGGTTCGCCTTCCTCGCAGACGCACCAGGAAACCGCCTCGTCCACCCTCCGCGTCACCGCGGCCGTGGTGCGTGAGAAGGGCGGCCCGTTCACCTTCGAGGACCTCGACCTCGACGCCGCTCTGCGTCCCGACGAGGTTCTGGTCCGGGTGGTTGCCTCCGGCCTGTGCCAGACCGATATCCATGTCCGCGACCAGCATCTGCCTACGCCGCTCCCCGCGGTGCTCGGGCACGAGGGCGCGGGGATCGTGGAGCGGGTCGGCGACGCCGTCACCATGGTCACGCCCGGTGACCGGGTGGTCATGTCGTACCAGGCGTGCGGTCACTGCACCCCGTGCCTGACCGGCAAGCCCGCCTACTGCGCCCACTCCTTCCCCGCCAACTTCGGCGGCTCCCGGCTGGACGGCACCAACGCCCTCCACACGGAGAACGAGGAGATCCACGGCCACTTCTTCGGCCAGTCCTCCTTCGCCACCCATGCCCTCGCCACCGAGCGCAACGTGGTCAGGATCGACGACGAGGAGATCCCGCTGGAGCTCCTCGCCCCGCTGGGCTGCGGCCTGCAGACAGGTGCCGGAGCGGTGCTCAACTCGCTGAAGATCGAAGCCGGTTCATCGGTCGTCGTCATCGGCACAGGCACCGTCGGACTCGCCGCCGTCATGGCCGCCAAGGTCGCCGGAGCGAGCCCCGTCATCGCGGTCGACATCGTCCCCGAACGTCTCCACCTCGCCCGGGAACTGGGCGCCACCCACACCGTCAACGGCAAGGAGGAGGACACCGCCGCACGGATCGCCGAGATCACCGGCGGCGGCGCGGACTACGTCCTGGAGATCACCGCCCGTCCGGAGATGCTCACCCTCGCCGTCGACGCGCTCGCCCCGCTCGGGACGGCCGCGCTCATCGGCGGCGCCCCCGCCGGCGCGCACGCTCCGGTGAACATGAACGCCCTGCTCGGCGGGCGCACCGTACGCGGCATCGCCCAGGGCGACTCCATCCCCCAGCTGTTCATCCCCCAGCTGATCGACCTCCACCGGGCCGGGCGCTTCCCCTTCGACCGGCTCATCACCTTCTACGGCTTCGACGAGATCAATGAAGCCGCCACCGACACGCAGACCGGGGCCGCGATCAAGCCCGTTCTGCGCATCGGGGAGTAGCGGCACCACCCCGTCGCCCTCCCCGCATTCGAAACAGTCAAGAGGAAACCACCATGACCGACTTCCAGAAGCCCGGCACCCCCACCGACCGCCACGAGCTCGGCGCCGCCGGGATGCCGCTCAACACCCTCGCCGACTACCGCCCCATCCCGGCGGACGGCTACGGAGCCCTGTTCCTCCCCGACCGGATCGCCAAGGGCTACCACGTGGAGGAGATCCACGACGGCGCCTACTACGTCACCTCCGGCGCGTACGACACCATGTTCGTCCGCACCGGAAACGGCGTCGTCGTGGTGGACGCCCCGCCGCTCCTCGGTACGAACCTCAAGAAGGCCATCGCCGAGGTCACCGACGAGCCCGTCACCCACCTCGTCTACAGCCACTGGCACTCCGACCACATCGGCGCGGCCGGCATCTTCGCCGCGGACAAGCCCAAGGTCATCGCCCACGACTACACCCGCGAGATGATCCAGCGGTGGCCCGACCTCGGCGGCGACCGCCCGCTGCCCGTCCCGACCGAGACCATCACCGAGAGCGACACCCTCGACGTCAACGGCGTCCGGTTCAACCTCGACTACCACGGCGTCAACCACACCCCGGGCAACATCTTCATCTACGCCCCGCAGCAGAAGGCCCTCGCCGCGATCGACATCATCAGCCCCGGATGGAGCGCCTTCAAGAACTGCGACGCCTCCGAGAACATCCGCGGCTGGGCCGAGGCCCACGACTGGATCCTCTCCTACGACTTCAAGGGCGTCGTCTCCGGTCACGTCAACCGCTACGGCACCCCCGAGGACGCCAAGGCATCCCGCGACTACACCAACGACATCATCGAGTTCGCCAAGGAAGCCCTCGACCAGGGACACGAGTTCGAGTACATCGAGAAGATCGGTTTCTCCAACGCCTGGGTCCTCTGGGAGAACTACTTCAACGAGATGACCAACTACGTCACGAAGAAGACCCTGGAGAAGGTCACCGACAACGGTCAGACCTGGGCCCAGCGCCTGGCCGGCGCCGACGTCATGACCAAGTACCACGCGTACACCATCCTGGAGGCCCTGCGCCTGGAGTACGGCATGGTCTCGGGCTTCGAGAAGCTGATCATCCCGCAGTCCGGCGAGTGACCCCTCCGGCCGGCGTGACGGGCCCGGAGCGGACCACGGTCCGCTCCGGGCCCGCTCCCGTACTCACATCCACCGTTCCCACAGCCACCGGCCACACCGGCCCCGGGTAACCGTCGCGCTCCGATATAATTCGTTCTGAAACAAACCATTGGAGGGGTATTCATGAGTCAGGGCGCCGAGAACACCGTGCTTGAGGACGGGAGCGGGGCCCCGGAGCGACTCGGCTCGCCGTCCCGGCCGCTGAACCGCACCGAGCGGGCCGTCTGGCTCGGACTGCTCTCCACCCACATGAAGCTGCTGCGCACGCTGGACACGGAGCTGACGGCGGCCGAGCGGATTCCGCTCTCCTCCTTCGAGGTCCTGCTCACCGTCGCCGAAGCGCCCGAAGGGCGGGTGCGGATGAAGGACATCGCGGCCTCCCTGCTGATCAGCCGCAGCGGCCTGACCCGCATCGTGGACGACCTGGAACGCCAGGGCCTGGTGGTGCGGGAGAAGTGCCCCACCGACGCCCGGGGCTTCGACGCCGTCCTGACCGAGGCCGGCCGCAAGGCGTACCGCCGGGCCAGGAAGGTGCACCTGTCCAACCTCCGCAAGGAGTTCCTGGACAAGCTGACCGACGAGCAGCTCACCACGCTGGCCGAAATCTGGGCCACGGTGGGCCTCGACGACAACGCCGCCGCCTGCTGAGAACTGCGCAGCACGCGGAAAGGGCCCCGGCCGGGGCCCTTTCCGTCGTTCTCGAGCTCCGGGCCGCCCTATCCCGGGGTGTGGTTCCGGCGTGCGCGTTCCAGGAGGAGCAGTCCGCCGGCCGCGACGGCCGTCCAGGCCGTGAGGACGGCGACCCCGCTGATCACGCCGTCGCCGTGGAAGTAGGCGAGGCCGTTGACGGCGCGTACGCCCACGCCGACCGGGAGGACGGCCGACAGGGGCTCCAACCGGCCCGGCAGGAACTCGGCGGGCAGGCTGCCGCCGCTGGTCGCGTTGCCGAGCGTCATGAACAGCACCGCGGCGACGCTGGAGCCCAGCACCCCCAGCGACCGCACCAGCAGCATGGTGGACGCGCCCACGGCCGTCGCCACGAGCATGACCAGCCCCGCGATCCCGAGGAACGGCGCCGGCAGCGCGCCGAAAGCGGAGACGAGCGAGGCTACCGTCAGGCCGCCCATGGCGCCGAACGCCACGAGGGACCCCAGGCGGCCCCGTGCCGTCGAGCTGGAAGGTCATGATCCCGAACAGGTAGCCCGCGAGGACCAGGCCGAAGGTCGTGTAGAAGACGACGAGTCCCCTCGTGTCCTCGTCGGACGCCGGAACGGCGTCCACGAGCGCCAGTTGCTCCCCGTCGGCCTCGGCGACCGTACCGAACACGTCGGTCAGCAACGCGTTGACCGACGGTCCGTGCGCCCCCGCGAGGAGCAGCTCGGCCTTCCCGCCGTCGGGGACGTACGCGGCGAAGACGTCGCCGTGCTCGACGGCAGCCCGAGCGGCACCCCGGTCCGGCACGGCCCGCACGTCGAAGGTGTCCGGCAGATGGTCCGGCAGCCGCCCGGCGGCCGTCGCGGCTTCGGCGGACGTCCCCACCACCGCGACCGGCAGATCACGAGCGGCGGGGGCGTGGAACGCCGACAGGTAGACGCCGATGAAGATCGCACCTATCGCGACGGCCACCCCGACCGGGAGGAGGACCGGCCGTACCCACCCGGGCCGGCGCGGCACGGGAGGGCCGGGGGCCGCGGGCCCGGCCCGCGGGTCGTCGCGCCGCCGGGGGGCCGTGGGGAGGGTGTCGCGCATGCGGTGTTCCTTGTCGATGAGGGTCGGAGCGGCGAGGTCGCGCCGGGCGGTACCCGAGTGGGGCGGGTCCGTTGGACGGGGCGGGCCCGGTCAGGCGGGGGCGGTCGTCCTCACCGCGGTGAGGGCCCTGGCGACCGGAACGACGTCGTTCACGGCCATGTCGATCCGCTCGTACACCTCCGGGTTGAGAATGGTGGTGCCGTCGAAGTCGCCGGACGAGAGGTAGATCCCCGCCGGCGCGGTCCACGCCTGGAGGAAACCGAACAGCGGGCGCAGGGCGTGCTCGATCACCAGGGCGTGCCGGTCGCTGCCCCCGGTGGCGGCCAGGAGCACGGGCTTGGCGGCGACTCCGTACTGGTCGACCAGGTCGAAGAAGTGCTTGAACAGGCCGGTGTACGAGCCCCGGAAGACCGGGGTCGCCGCGATGACGACATCGGCCTCCTCCACGGCCCGCAGCGCCTCCTCGGCCTTCGGCCCGACCTGGTCGCGCTCCGTCGCGCCCACGAAGTCGGCGCTCACCGTGTGCAGTTCGATCAGTCGCGCCTCGGTTTCGGTACGGGCTCGGAGCGTCGCGAGGATCAGCTCGGCCAGGGCCGTGGTCTTCGACGGCGAGCGTAGGCTGCCGACCACGGCGACGACCTTCAGCGGGGCGTTCATGCCGTCACCCCCGTGCCGCCGAGAGCGGCGATCTCCTTGCGGACGACGGGGGCTACCTCGGAGCCGAGCAGCTCGATCGCCCTGAGCGCTTCCTTCTGGGGCACGTTGCCGAACCCGAGCTGGATCATCATGCGGTCGTGCCGGAAGAGTTCGTACTGAGCCATGATCTTGTCGATGACCTCCTGGGGGCTGCCCAGGAAGAAGGCGCCGGCCGGCGTGGCCTGTGCCTCGTACGCGGCCTTCGGCATGGGGACGCCCTGGCCGCGCTGGTGGTGGTTGGCCATCCAGCCCGCCTGGAAGGAGGGGTGCGAGACGTCGATCGCCTCCTGGTGGGTGGGGGCGAGGAAGCCCGGGGAGTTGATGGAGACCTTCAGTCCGTCCGGGGCGTGCCCGGCCTCGGCCGCGGCCTGGCGGTACAGGTCGACGAACGGGGCGAACTGGCGGTAGCTCCCGCCGATGATCGCCAGCGAGAGCGGCAGCCCGAGCCGCCCGGCCCGGACGACCGAAGCGGGAGTGCCCCCGACCGCGACCCAGACCGGCAGCTCCCGGTCAGGCCGCGGCGTGATGTCGCCGTTCACCAGGGCCGGGCGCAGGGTGCCCTGCCAGCTCACCGGGTTCTCCTCGCGGAGCCTGAGCAGCAGGTCCAGCTTCTCGGCGAAGAGCTGCGAGTAGTCGTTCAGGTCGTAGCCGAAGACCGGGAAGGACTCGGTGTACGAGCCACGGCCCGCGATGATCTCCGCACGGCCCCCGGACAGCAGGTCGAGCGTGGCGAACTGCTGGAACACCCGGACCGGGTCGTCGGAGCTGAGCACCGTCACCGCGCTGGACAGCTTGATGCGGCTCGTGTTCTCCGCCATCGCCGCCAGTACCACGGCGGGCGAGGAGACGACGAAGTCCGTACGGTGGTGCTCGCCGACCGCGAAGACGTCCAGGCCCGCCTCGTCCGCCGCCCGCGCCTGCTCCACCAGCTCCCGCAGCCGCATGCCCGGTGCGGGGAGTGCTCCGGTCGACGGATCGGGAGTCAGCTCGCCGAAGTGGTAGATACCCAGTTCGAAACCCATGACAAGATCGCCTCACTTACCTAGTAGTTCGTTGCGCAACGAATAACTTGGGTGAGGGTCCGACTATTCCGCATCCGGCTCCGGTCCCGCGGGTCCCGGTATGGGCGCCGACTGTCCGGAGGCCCCCGTCACCAGGAAGCCTCCAACCCGGAACCCCCTTGATCACCTTTCGGAGACGGCGAATGCGGTTCATCATGGAGACAGGGACCTATTGGGCGCCGCAGCATCAGGGAGGCGACACGCCATGCGCAGCACTCCGCAACGCGAGGCACTGGCCGATCACCTGCTGGCACCGGGCAACGCCACGCTGGTACTCATCGACTACCAGCCACCCCAGATCTCCACGGTCCGTTCGATGAACACCGGTGACCTGGTCGCCAACGTGGTCGCACTGGCGAAAACCGCCATCACCTTCGATCTCCCGGTCGTCCTTTCCACGGTCAACGTCTCCACAGGAGTCAACGCCGACACCATTCCCCAACTGCGTGCCGTGCTGCCCGATGTTCCACCGGTCGATCGCACCTCCATCAACGCCTGGGAGGACGAGGACTTCCTGGCTGCCGTACGAGGTGCCGACCGGAACAAACTGATCATCGGGGCGCTGTGGACCGAGGCGTGTCTGCTGTTTCCCACCCTGGACGCGCTGGCCGAAGGCTATGAGGTCTATCCCGTCGTCGATGCCCTCGGCGGTACCACGAAGGTGGCCCACGAGGCCGCGCTGGCCCGTGTTCACCAGGCCGGTGCCCGGCTCACCAGCTGGAACTCGGTGGCTTGCGAGTTGCAGCGCGACTGGAACCGGAGCAGCACCGTCGAGGGCTTCCGGCGAAACGCCATCGACCATCGCACGGCGTGGGGCTGGTACCTCGCCATGGAATCCGGCACCGCCGCGGGGAAGGACTGAACGATGCGCCGCGAGGACCTTCCGGCCCCGGAAGCAGGGCTACTGCTCACCCACTTCCTCACCGTGGCCGATGTCGCCCGGTCGCGCGCCTTCTACTGCGATGTGCTCGGCGGCGAGGTGGTCCTTGACGAGAACCCGTGCATCGTCAAGATCGCGAACAGCTGGCTCATCATGAACCCCGGCGGCGGGCCGACCCCGGACAAGCCGGACGTCACCCTGCACCCGCCCGTCGACTTCTCCAGCGCCACGAGCTTTCTCAACATCCGGGTGGCCGACATAGAGCACTGCTACACCGAGTGGAGCGCCCGGGGGGGCTGAGTTCCTGACACCGCCGATCGACAGAAAGGCGGAGATCCGCTGCTACATGCGTGACCCGGATGGATACCTCATCGAGGTCGGACAGGCCACAGGACTGCTGCGGGGGATACTCGCCGACCTGCCCGCCGATCCGGCCTGACACGGGCGCGGACCGTACAGCGCCTGGGGGACAGGTGGGACTCTGCGGCGGTTCGGCGCCAAGGTGAACGTCATGCGGGTGCCGTCAGGGTCGGGGCGAGCGCGGCCAGGACGTCGATGACCTCGCGTATGTATCGGTACACGGTCGCGACGCCGATGTCGAACCCGGTGGCGAGTCGCGCGTAGGTGTCCCCGCACCGCAGATGGGCGAGGGCGAGGAGGGCCTGACGGCCGACAGGCAGCCGCCGCCACCGGGTCCCGATCTCTCGCTGCCGGGCACGGAGCCGTGTGGTCAGGTAGCGCGGGGTGCGACCGGACAGATCGATCGACGGGAGGTAGGCAAGCACGCGAAGTCCTGGTGGGGCACGGTGGATCTTGGTCGTGACACCTCCTACCAGGAGCTTCATCGCGCTGCAGAGCCGCCCAAGTGACGGACACCGCCGTCAGGTTGGAAACAGTTCACTCATTGAGGCAGCCCTGAAGTTCTCGGTGGGGCGGGCCGAGACGGCGAACGACGCCGAACAGCGACGAGAGCAGGAGGTGGTGGTGGACCCGGTCGAGGAGTTCGCCGCTTGGCTGCGTCACCTGCACCGGGAAGCGAAGAAGCCCGGTCACACCGAGATCGTGCGCCGGATCCGGTTGACCGATCCGACCGCGAGCGTGGTCGTCAGCACGATCTCCGAGACCCTCAACGGCAGACGCCTCCCGCGCTGAACGACGGTGGAGCCGATCGCCCGGGTCCTGGGCGTCGCCAGACGGCAACGTCCGTATCCGCGTGCCCGGCGCATCCACCAGCGATGGCCCCACGCTCTTCGTCACCACACCCTCGGTCTCCTGCCCACACCACGGTAGTGATCGGCGACGCACTCATCGTGCCAGAGGCGTCCGGCAGCTCATGGACCCGCATCACCACCCTGAAGGTATGGGCACAGGACACCCCGAACGGTGAACCCTTCGAGATGTACGTCCAGCTCCAGGTCGACCAGGGCACGGGCCGCGCGCCGCAAGGACAAGCACGCGCTTCCTGAAGCACACCTCGTCCGGCGGGCCCGCGACGGCCCGACCCGCACGCCGGCAACGCCACCGCCCTCATAGTGCGCATCGTCTGCAGAACGGGTCAGGCCCGCTTCTCTGCGGGGCCCTTGACGATCCAACTGCGGCCTCGCCATCGGCCACGCCCGCACCGGCGCTCGGATCAGTCCCTCGGGTCGAACCTCTGCGGTGGGGTACGTGGTGCATGATGACCGCGGCGTTTGGTCCGGCGGGCGGTCCCGTGGAGAGTGCCGGACGGTGCTCCGGCTGCCGGTCGCCGGGCGGGATGAAGACCGAAGGGCATGGGAGAAGAGGGCTGATGTCTGGGTCGGGTGAGCGGCGGAGTCTGGCGGCGCAGGGTGCTCCGTGCTGGGTCAACTTGATGGTTGCTGATCTGGGTGTGGCCCGGGCTTTCTACGGCGAGGTTCTCGGCTGGCGTTTCCGGCCGAGCTCACTGGACGAGGAGTTCCTCGTCGCGACGGCCGACGGCGATCCGGTGGCCGGCATGGGGACCCGGCGGCCGGGGCTCGCTCCGGCGTCGGTGTGGACGCCGTACTTCGCCGTCAGGGACGCTGACGTGACGGCGGCGCGGATCCGGGAGCGCGGTGGCACGGTTGCGGTGGGACCGATGGCTCTGGGGGACGGGCGTGCCGGGCTGGCGGCGGACCGGGACGGCGCGACGTTCGGATTCTGGGAGGGCCACACCCTGGCCTGGTCTCCCGGGGAGGGCCGGACACCTGCCCGGCTCGATCTGCAGACGCGCGACGTGTTCGACGCCGCGGTGTTCTACGGGGAAGTCTTCGGCTGGGCCGACGAGGCGGCCATCGGCGTCATCTACCGGGATGACCATGTATTGGTGGAACTGAGCGGCCGGGTGGTGCTCTCCCTGCGGGGCGGAGGGGTGCACACCTCCCCACTGGCTCACCTGCGGCCCCGTTGGCTGGTGAACTTCGCCGTCGACGACGTCGAGCGGGCCGTGTTCGCGGCCATGAGCGCGGGAGGCGGCCGGCCCAAGCCCTCCTCCACCACCTGGACGGCCAAGGGCTTCTCCCGAACCCTCCAGGACCCCGACGGCGGCCTGTTCACCCTCGCCCACCGCAAACGCTGACCAACTCCTCAGGGGCTGGCCTTCACGGGTTGCGGCGCGAAAGCTCGGAAGATCCGGCAGCGGCACGTGGGACCAACGCGCCCGGGGCCCAAAGTGGTCGCTCCCGCCCGTGTGGTGAGCCGTCGGCAGGGTAGGCGCGCCCGTGCACGGGACCGACGGCATCTACGGAGAGGACAGTGTCATGTCGATACCCACGGAAACCACGGTCGCCACCGCTACTGCCGCCGGTGCCGCCGTTCCGACGGGCCTCCCGCAGATCGACGATCCCCGGAAGGTGGCTCCGAAGGACGCCCGGGCCCTGGGTGCCCTGTTCTTCGAGCAGCTGCAGGTCCTGGAGGAGGGTACGCAGGAGTACCAGTACGCGCGGAACACCTTGATCGAGATGAACCTCTCGTTGGTGCATTTCGCGGCGAAGCGGTTCCGCAACCGCGGCAGTGGCGAGATGGAGGACATAGTCCAGGTCGGCACGATCGGTCTGATCAAGGCGATCGACCGCTTCGAACTCAGCCGCGAAGTCGAGTTCACCTCCTTCGCGATCCCCTACATCGTCGGTGAGATCAAACGTTTCTTCCGCGACTCCACCTGAGCCGTCCACGTACCCCGCCGCCTGCAGGAACTCCGGGTCACTCTGGCCAGGGCGAAAGAAGAACTCGCCGGCCGCCTCGACCGTGACCCCACGGTCGCCGAACTCGCCCAGCACCTGGACCTCAGCGAGGAAGAGGTCATCGAGGGCCTCATCGCCTCCAACGGCTACACCGCCGGCTCCCTCGACCTGCCCATCGGCACCGAGCAGAACAGCGCCGAGACCATCACCTACGGAGACATCAAGGGCGACCTCGACCCCGCCATGGAACTCGTCGAGGACCTCCACGCCCTGGCCCCGCTCCTGGAAGACCTCGACGACCGGGACCGCGAGATCGTGGCCATGCGCTTCGGGCAGGAAATGACCCAGGCCCAGATCGGCGAACATCTCGGCCTGTCCCAGATGCACGTCTCCCGGCTCCTCGTCAACAGCCCCGCCGACATGCTCAACCTCGTGGGGCTTGGTTGAGCCCGCCGGCGTTCCCATGGCGACCGGGTCCGGGGCACCGCGCCTGAACGCGGCTTGGAGCGGGTCGGACGTCATCTCCCTGTGGGCGGGTAGGAGAGGTGGCGGAAGACGACGAACGACCCTGGCTCCCTTGATGAACGAATGAGAGGCACCGGCGTGGCTGATTCGGAGATGAGAGCGGTGGGCTGGGCGCAATCCTTCCCCATGTCCCAAGGGGCGCGGGCCGGGCGCCGCTGGGCGCGGGAGCATATCGACTCGCTGGAATGGGCGCAGAACGCACCCGGCTTGGTGGACTCGGTGCTTCTGACCGTGACCGAGCTCATTACGAACGCGCACAAGCACGCTCATAGCGATGCCCAGCTCGTCCTGACCTGGGACAGTACCTGCCTCCACGTCAGCGTTCACGACGCCAGCCCGAACCCGCCGGCCCCGGCCGACCGGGGCCTTCACGCGACCGGCGGCCGGGGCCTCACGATCGTCGAGGCACTGTCCGACGGCTGGGAACACCATCCGCAACGAGACGGCAAGACCGTGACCGCCTGCTTCGTCCCGCCTGGATACCCCGCACCGGATCACCTTCTCAACCCCGACGGCACCACCTGACCAGCAGCGCACTGCCCCCACGCCACGCCAAAGACACGGACGGTAGAGCCGCTCGCTCAGGATCTCGCCCGCACGCCAGTACGACGCATAGACCCTGACATGCCGTCAGAAGTGCGCCAGGATTCCGGCGGTACGCTCTCCACATGCCCGCGCAGGTGTGGAGCGCACAGGGTCAGGCTCCGGTCTCCCGGAGTACGGCCGGAGCCGAAACCGGCCTGGTGTCGCCCCCCGGTGCCCGGTACCAGACCGAACACCCCGCACCGCCAGGGAGCATCATGACCACCACTCAGGACACCACCCCCGCGGCGACGCCCAGCCCTGGACGGAGCAACAGCTACCGGCCGTACCTGGAGCGGTATGCCTGGTTCACCGTCTCCACCCAGATCCACCGCACCGGCCTCTACTACGGGGCGACCCCGAACGCGAGCGGCCTCGCCTACCGCGAGGTGGCCGGGACATAGCGCCATCGGTGGTACGGGAGTCGGATGCTCGGTTCCGAGCCGTTCCGCACCCCTCGCATCCTCCTGCGGCCGGCGGTCGGGCGTGGAGCTGCTCGACCGTCCCAGGTGATTCGTGCGGTCACCCCGTACCGGTGATCGGCCTATGAGCTTATGTAGGAGGAGACGGGGGCGGGGGCTGTCCGGTCTCGTTCCGGCCCGCGGCGGCTTCCTCGTCACGCTTCTCCGGGGAACCGGGACTGTCGGTTCGCCCGGTCTCGGTCTCGGGCTTGTCAGCGGGCGGGTTCCGCAGCTGCCGTGTCCGTTCCCGGCGGTCCTGCCGGTAGTGGTTCACCCACGTGACCGTGTTCATCACCACCGTCGTGATCATGATTGTGTAGAAGGGCCACGCCATGCTCCACGCGGAGCCGAGCGAGGAGTAAGCCTGGTCCGCGGAGGCGAGGACGGTGTCGCCGTAGCCGACCGACGAGGCGTGGATCTCTCCGGAGCCGGTGCTGCCGTCGGCGAACTGCCACCGGCCGGAGCAGTCGGGCTCCGGCGTCGTGTGGCCGCCGCCCTCAATGCACCGCCCCACGTAGGTGAGCGTCGCGGACTTCCCGGTGATCACCGCGGACATGACGTCGCGGCCGAACATCCAGAGAAGATAATTGAAAACGAGGGGAAAGCCGACGATCACCGCCCAGTCTCCGCCGTTCGGCCATTTCAGCGGAGCCTTCGGCAGCGCGTCCGCCGTACGCGCCGGCCTGGCGCCGCCGGCATCTCCGTCCCCCGTGTTCATCCCGTCCGCCCCCCCACTGCGTCCGCGTCGGCGTGGTGCACTCGGCTGCTCCTACCGACGCCGGTGCGTCCGCCGGTGGTTCCGCCGGAAGGACATCCGGCCGACGACCGGGTCCGCGGGATGTCACCACCCGGTAGCGTCGGGTCATGTCCAACATGGCCGTCCTCGAAGGTGTCCTGGAGCGGATCACCTACGCCAACGAGGAGAACGGGTACACGGTC
>NZ_JBEZYG010000047.1:0-30351 GCF_040638385.1 Streptomyces sp. NPDC026589 | reverse complement strand
CCGGCTCCCCGAAGGCGCGGCGATCGGCTACAAAGTGCTCGCCGAGGAGCTGCCGGACTTCGGGCAGCAGGCGTGCCGCAGCGCGCTCGCCCGGCGAC
This sequence comes from Streptomyces sp. NPDC026589, assembly GCF_040638385.1. Classification (NCBI taxonomy): domain Bacteria; kingdom Bacillati; phylum Actinomycetota; class Actinomycetes; order Kitasatosporales; family Streptomycetaceae; genus Streptomyces; species Streptomyces sp. NPDC026589. The sequence goes on along the minus strand of NZ_JBEZYG010000047.1, from coordinate 30,253 downwards.
CTGGCCGACCCGGAGGGGGCGACGGCTCCCGGCGCGGTGGTCTGCCACAACGACGTGTGCCTGGAGAACGTGGTGTTCCGGGGCGGCCGCGCCGCCGCGCTCATCGACTTCGACCTGGCCGCGCCCGGCCGCCCGGTGTGGGACGTGGCCATGGCGGCGCGCTACTGGGCGCCGATGCGGGGCCGCGCCGGCCTCGACCCGCCGCACCGTCTGCGCGTCCTGGCCGACGGTTACGGACTCGGGCGCGCGCACCGGGCCGCCCTGCCCCGGGTGATCGAGCAGGCCACCGCGGTGTGCCGGGCGTTCGTCGAGCTGCGGGTGGAACGGGGGGACGCGGCGTACGCGGCGGCGTACGCGGAGAGCGGGCGCGCGGTGTGGGACCGGCACCAGACCTGGCTGGCGGACCACCGCCGCGCACTGACCGCGGCCCTGCTCGCCGGCTGACCACCGCGAACCCGCCCGCGCCCCTCAAGCCTCAACCCCCCACCGCGCGACCGCGGCTGCGGTTACGGCTCCGGCTCAGTCCGGCTCCAGGCCCGTCCGCAACTGGACGAACGCCTGCTCGGCCGCCCGTACCGCGGACACGTGGACGCGGTCCGCGCTCTCCCCCGCGTCGATCCGCCGCCAGTTCTCCAGGGCCAGGATGCGCAGTACGGCGATGATCTGCCCAGCCGCGAGCCGTTCGGGCAGCCCGCCGCCCAGGGCGCGGGCGAGCGCCGCCTCGGAGCGGCCCTGGTAGGCGTACATACGGGCGACCAGCGACGGCGTTCCGTACAACAGGCGGAGGAACGCCAGCACTTCCGGTACGTCACAGAGGCCGGTCACCGGGTCGCGTCGGCCGAGGCCGTCGAGGAAGTTGCGGCGCAGGGCGTCCAGCGGGCCCTCGCCGGGGGGCCGTTCGGCGACCACGCGGGCGGGCTCGTCCTCGTGGTCGGCGAACCGGTGCAGGACCAGGTCCTCCTTGGCGGGGAAGTACCGGAAGAGCGTCGGCTTGGAGATGTCCGCCGCGGCCGCCACCTCCGCCACGGACACCTTGTCGAAGCCGCGCTCCAGGAACATGGTGATGGCCGCGTCGGAGACCGCCTGATAGGTCAGCCGCTTCTTGCGCTCCCGCAGACCGACCGGTGCCGGAGGACGCTCCGGCGCCCGGCCCGGGGCCCGCACCTCGTCCCCGCTCCCGGACGCGCCCCCGGACTCGCCCCCGGCTTTCTCTCCGCTCATGACCATGAAGCGTACGCCCCTGACCTCAAGCTGACTTGACGTCGCCACCGGAGACACCGGAGACACCGGGAGCGCCGGGAGCGCCCGAGGCGCCCGAGGCGCCGGGCGTGCCCGGGGCGTCATGGCCGTCGGCCGCCCCACGGATCAGCGCCTCCACCCCGTCCAGCAGCACGCCCATGCCGAAGCCGAACTCGTAGTCCGCCTCGTCCGGCTCGCTCATGACCCCGGTCTCCAGCTGCCGGGTGATCCCGGGGTGCCGCTCGGGGTCGACGAGTCGCTTGAGGGTGCGTTCGTGGGAGGCCATCAACTCCTCGGGGGTGATCCCGCGCGCGGCGACGGCGGCCGCCAGGTCGCTCATCATCAGCGCCTCGCTGCGCACGAAGTTGGAGATCAGCAGGATCACCGAGGTCTTGTCACCCTCGCCGAGACCACTGTCCCCCAGCGCCTGGAGGCCCTGCTCCCACCACGCGATCGAGTTCGGGGTCGCGGGCGGGCCGCCGATGGGGATCCGGAGCGCCCAGAGGTGGCTGTGGTACCGCTCGCGCTGCGCGGACGCCCATGCGGTGAGCGCCGCCCGCCAGCCCGCGCCGGTCTCCAGGGCGGACAGGGGCTCCGGCGGGCCGATGGCCGCCTCGTGCATCAGGACGTACAGCTCGTCCTTGGCGGAGACGTACCGGTACAGGGACATCGTGGACGCGCCGAGCTCCTGGGCGACCCGGCCCATCGACACGGCAGCGAGCCCGTCGGCCGCCGCGACGGCCACCGCCGCGGCCACGATCCGCTCCAGGCTCAGGCCGGGCTTCGGTCCCTTTGCCGGGCGGTCCCGCAGCCCCCAGGCCGCCTCCAGGCTGGCCGGCAGATCGCCGCCGCCCGAGCCGTTCTTCTCCGTCACCGCATCCCCTTCGCCCGCCGTCGCGGCCACGCCGCCGTCCCGGAACATTCCGCCGGCCCGACCACGCCGCCGTCCTGGCCTCGCCGCCGCCCCGGCGTCGTCGCCGTCGCGCTCCACGCCCCCGTGCGCCTTGACCCCATCCTAGAGATGCGTAATGCTTACGCAATAACGCGTATGACATACGCAGAAGATAGAGAAGGAGGCCCGCCCATGACCGGCCCGACCGGAACCACCCACAGCGGCAGCGGCAGCAGCGGCAGCGGCAGCAGCAGCAGCGGCAGCGCTGCCGACGGCGCCCACGCCATCGAGGCGTACGGCCTCACCAAGTCCTACGGAAAACCCGCCGTCCGGGTCCTCGACGGCATCGACCTCCAGGTCGGGCTCGGCACCGTCTTCGCCCTCCTCGGGCCGAACGGGGCCGGCAAGACCACCACCGTGCGGATCCTCGCGACGCTGACCGAGGCCGATTCCGGCTCCGCCCGCGTCGCGGGGTACGACGTCGTCGCCGAGCGGGGCGCGGTGCGCAGGTCGATCAGCCTCACCGGCCAGTTCGCCGCCGTCGACGAGACCCAGACCGGCGAGGAGAACCTGCGGATGATGGCCCGGCTCACCGGGCTCTCCCGGGCCGGCGCCCGGCGCCGGGCCGGGGAGCTGCTGGAACGCTTCGACCTCACCGCGGCGGCCCGCCGCCCCGTCCGGACCTACTCCGGGGGCATGCGCCGCCGCCTCGACCTGGCCGCCGGGCTCGTCGGCTCACCGGAGCCCGGGGTGTTCTTCCTGGACGAGCCGACCACCGGTCTCGACCCGCGCAGCCGCCAGGAACTCTGGGAGGTCGTCCGGGAGCTGGCCGCGAGCGGGGCGACCATCCTGCTCACCACCCAGTACCTGGAGGAGGCCGACCGCCTCGCCGACCGGATCGCCCTGCTGAACCGGGGCCGGATCGTCGCCGAGGGCACCGCCGCCGACCTCAAGTCGCGCGTCGGCGGCCACCGTCTCGACCTGGTCCTCACCAGCAACGAGGCCTACCTCCGGCTGGCCGGCCGGGCCGTCCACCACTCCCCCGAGACCCTGACGCTCGGTCTCCCCACCGACGGCTCGGCGGCCCAGGTGCGCGCCCTGCTCGACGAGATCGACCCGACGGGCCACGAGATCGAACGCTTCGGCCTGCACAGCGCGACCCTCGACGACGTCTTCCTGGACCTGACCTCGAAGGTCTCGAAGGCGCCCACGACCCCGGAGGCACCCACCCATGTCTGACACCGCCGTTCGGCGCGGAACCCCGGCCCGGCACACCGGCGGGGCCGCGCGGCGCCCCGACCCCGGCCCCGGGCCCGGTCCGCTCACCCACACCGCGGTCATGGCCGCACGCGCCCTGCGCATCAGCAGCCGCAACACCGACGCGCTGATCACGTCCTTGGCCCTGCCGATCATGCTGATGCTGATCTTCGTCTACTTCTTCGGCGGCGCGATCGACACCGGGACGGGCTACGACTCGTACGTCATGTACGTCGTCCCGGGCGTCCTGCTCCTGTCCGCGGGGTTCGGCGCCGCGACCACCGCCACCGCCGTCAGCGAGGACATGAAGGGCGGCATCATCGACCGGTTCCGCTCCCTGGACGTGGGCGGTACGCCGGTACTGGCCGGGCACGTGGCGGCGAGCACCGTCCGTAATCTCTGCGCCACCGCCCTGGTCTTCGGCGTCGCGCTGCTGATCGGCTTCCGCCCCGCCGCCTCCTGGAGCGGCTGGCTCCTGGTGGCCGTCGTGCTGATGGCCTACATCGTGGCCCTGTCCTGGATCTCGGCGGCGATCGGGCTGCTGGCCCGGACGCCGGAGGCGGCGAGCGGCTTCACGTTCTTCATGTCGTTCCTGCCCTACCCGAGCAGCGCCTTCGTCCCGACCGAGAACATGCCGGAGTGGCTGCACGGCTTCGCCGACCACCAGCCGATCACCCCGGCGATCGAGTCCCTGCGCGGGCTGCTGCTCGGCCAGGAGGTGGGCAACACCCCCTGGGTCGCGCTCGCCTGGGCCGCGGGGATGCTCGCCGTGGCGATCGGCGTCTCGGGGACGCTGTTCCGGATCCGGACCCGCTGACCGCCGGACCGGGAGCGCCGACCACCGGCTCCGGGCCGGTGCTGACCGCCGGCTCCCGGCCGGCGGTACCTGTCCCGGCCTGGCCCGGCCTGGCCCGGTCCCGGCAGCAGCAGCGGGCAGGACTCAGAACACGTCCGGGCACCACGGCCGCCGGCCCGTACGGAACACGGCGTCCGCCGTCGTCGCCGCACCCGCCCGCACCTCCTCGGCCCGGCCGAGGTCCACCAGCCGCCGCACGGACGCGTCGCCCAGATACAGCGTGGCCAACTCCGCCACCCCCAGCACCAGATCGGCGCTCCGGGTGGTCGGGACGCACCGGGCGCCGGAGGTCGAGGCGTCCAGCAGGAAGCGGCCCCCGGCCAGCCCCGCGTCGTCCCGGACCTCCAGGACGAGCGACGCCTCGGTGCCGTAGGTCCGGGCTTCCAGGGCGCGCGGGACGTCCAGCATCCGCAGCCACAGCCAGTCCATGTCCGTGACCACCCGGGCCGCACGCGGGTCGGGGAGCAGCAGCGGGAACAGGTCGTCGGGGGCACGGTTGCCGGAGCGGACCGCGGTGATCCAGTCGAGCGAGCAGACGTAGTGCCACAGGGCTCGCTCGGCCGCCGGGTTCAGCGCGATCATGTCCCGTACGGTGGCGGTGTTCTGCGGCTGCCCGGAGTCGCCCCACGTGGCGTCCGTGCCGTACACCATCAGGCCGTCGACCGTGCCGTCGGCGGCACGGTGCACCACGTAGAAGGGCTCGGTCCACTTCTCGTGGTCCGGGCGGGGCCCGACCCCCGTGTGCCGCCGCCACCAGCGCTCCCCGCGCGTGACGACGCCGGGCTGCCGGGCCGCCAGCGCGGCGTGCACCTCGGGGCCGGTCTTGCGGACGTCCGCGCCGTCCACCATCTCGATCCGGCCGCCGCCCGTCGGCTGCCCGGAGCGGCGCGGGTCCAGTCCGGCCCGGAGGACGGAGACCTCCCACTCGGTGTTCCGGGCGGCGGGGCCGAAGCCGTACCGCCCGTAGATCGGGTACTCGGAGGCGATCAGCGAGGCGACCAGGTCGCCGCGCTCCTTGGCCGCCGCCAGGTCCGTCGCCATCATCCGGCTGAGCAGTCCGCGCCGGCGGTGCGTGGGCGTCACCGTGACCGCGGTGATCGCGTCGGCCGGCAAGGCCGCCCCGCCCACCACGGTCAGCTCCTGGGCGAACGAGCGGAACGTCGCCACGCAGCGCCCGGCGTCGAAGACGCCCTGCGCGCGGGAGAGGTCGACATCGCCGAGCCGGTCCGCGACGAGCTCCTCGCCCGGCCCCTTGCCGGCGGTCAGGAAGCCGGTGCCCACCGCCCTCATCCACTCGGGGAACTCGGACGCGGTGACGTTACGGACATCAAGGCTCATCCCCCCACGCTAGGCATGCGCGCCTCAGAATGTCGCGCGAATTTCCCCGACCTCCGCAGCCCCGCCCAGCAGCGGAGAACGTCCGATCCGGGCGACCACGGGGGCGTCCACACCCAGCAGCTCCAGGGCGCGGGCCAGCACCGGGCCGAGCGCCCGGGTGGCGCCGTCGTCGATCTTGAAGGCGAGGGCCCGGCCGTCGGCCAGCGCCACCGCCTGGACCGCCTCGGCACCCATCTTGGAGAGCGTCCCCGGCACCTCGCGCATCAGCCAGGTGTCCGGCCGCCGGGTGCCCGCGACGTACTCCGGGTGGGCGCGCATCGCGTCCGCGACCCGGCGCTCGGCGCTCCCGGGCTCCGCCAGCACGAAGGACCGGAACGCGCGCGCCAGGCCGGTCAGCCCGATCGCCATCAGCGGGGCCCCACAGCCGTCCGTGCCGAGCGCCGCGACCGGCTCGCCGGCGGCCTCGGCGACGACCTGCCCGACGAGCTGCTGGAGCGGATGGTCCGGGGCGAGGTAGGTCGCGGTGGGCCAGCCGTTGCGGACGCAGACGGCGAGCATCGCCGCGTGCTTGCCGGAGCAGTTCATCGTGACCCGCTCGCGCACGTTCCCGCTCGCGAGGTAGGCCTCCGCCTCCACCGGGTCCAGCGGCAGGTCCGGCGGCGTCTGGAGGTCGGCGGCGCTCAGCCCGTGCTCGGCGAGCATCTTCCGTACGAGGTCGAGGTGGAAGGGCTCCCCGGAGTGGCTCGCCGCGGCCAGCGCCAGCCGTTCGCCCGAGAGGTCGAGGCCGGCCCGCAGGATCGCGGCGGCCTGCATCGGCTTGTTGGAGGACCGGGGGAAGACCGGCGCCGCCGGGTCCCCGATCGCCCGCTCCACGCTGCCGTCGGCGGCCAGCAGGACCAGCGACCCCCGGTGGTGCCCCTCCGTGAACCCGGAGCGCACGACCTCGGCCAGGACGGGCGGGGCGGGGGCCGGGGCGGAGGATATGGCGGACGGGGCGTCGGTGGACGTCATGGTGGCCTTCCGGGGACGGGGGTGCGGGACCCGCGCCCGGAAGGGTCGCTTCAGGCGAGCAGGTCGTCTACTTGTGCTTCCCCGTCACGGTACCTGCGGGCGATCTCCGCGCCGCAATCGTCGGCGGTGCGCTGGAGCTGGTGACGGCGGCGGGAGACCTGCTGTTCGTAGCGGACGAGCCGCCCCATCGCCGTGTGCAGCTCCTCGTCCGTCCGGGCCTCCAGGTCGGACAGCTCGACCTCGGCGAGGTTCTCGGCGGCGAGCTGCCGGAACTCGTCGCCGCGCGGCGTCGTCAGCGTGACGTGCCGCGCGGAGGTGCGGTGCCGGGACGGGGTGTCGGCCAGGATCTCGGAGAGCCGGCTCACCACCGCCGCGTCCTCCACGGGGGCCTCGGGGTCCCGGCGCCGGGCCAGTTCGGCGCGGAGGATGTCGATCCGGCCCTGCACCAGCCGGCGTACGTAACTGAGATCGGCCTCGTCGCGCTGGGCGTCCCGGCGCAGCGTCCGCAGCTCCGGCAGCCGCAGCCCGCCGAAGCCGGCGTCGCCGCCGGTCTGCTCGGGCACGGTGGCGGCCGCCGCGGGCGTCGCGGGTGGCGGTACGGGACCCTGCCCCGGCAGACTGCGCTGTACGGGTGACCGCAGGGTGCCGGTGCGGTGACGCGCGCCCGGTACGGCACCGGGAGATTGTCCGGCTCCATAGGTACTCATGCTGTTCCGTCCCCTCGACCGGTGCGTCGGCACACCGACATCGTGCATCGTGCCACTCCGCACGGTGCCGATGCAGGTGCTCTGTACCCGTTCAGCCCAAGATAGGTTGGTCTGTATGCGTGCAGTGGTACAGAGAGTGGACGGCGCGAGCGTCTCCGTCGCGGGTGCGACGGACGACCCCTCGGCCCCCGGAGTCGTCGGGGAGATCGTCGGCGAGGGCCTGTGTGTGCTGGTCGGGGTCGCTCATGACGACACCCCGGAGAAGGCGGCACAGCTGGCCCGCAAGCTCTGGTCGGTGCGCGTCCTGGAGGGCGAGAAGTCCTGTTCGGATGTGAACGCCCCCCTCCTGGTGATTTCTCAGTTCACTCTCTACGGGGACGCCCGCAAGGGCCGCCGCCCCACCTGGAACGCCGCCGCGCCCGGCGAGGTGGCCGAGCCGCTGGTGGACGAGGTGGTGGCGCGGCTGCGGACGCTGGGGGCGCATGTGGAGACGGGCCGGTTCGGGGCGGACATGCGGGTCTCGCTCACGAATCACGGCCCGTTCACGGTGATCATCGAGGTGTAGCCGTACGCGCAGTGCTCCGTACGGGCAGTGCTCCGTACGGGCAGTGCTCCGTACGGGCAGTGCCTACGGCTCGACGACGGTCTCCTGGGCGGCGGCCGTGTCGCCGGCGAGCAGCTCCGCGTCGACGGCCACGTTGCGCTTGACCAGGGCGAGGGCGATCGGGCCCAGCTCGTGGTGGCGGGCCGAGGTGGTGATGAAGCCGAGCTGACGGCCCTCCTGACCGTCGGCGGCCAGCCGCACCGGCGTCCCGTGTCCGGGGAGGTGCACCTCGCTGCCGTCCAGGTGCAGGAAGACGAGCCGGCGCGGCGGCTTCCCCAGGTTGTGGACGCGGGCGACGGTCTCCTGGCCCCGGTAGCAGCCCTTCTGGAGGTGGACGGCGCCGCCGATCCAGCCCAGCTCGTGCGGGATGGTGCGGTGGTCGGTCTCGAAGCCGACGCGCGGCCGGTGGCCCTCCACGCGCAGCGCCTCGTACGCCAGGATCCCGGCGGCGGGGCCGTGGGCGGCGGCGTACGCCTCCAGGTCGGCGCGGGGCAGGAACAGGTCCCGGCCCTGCGGGGTCTCCCGTACGGCCGCACCGTCCGGGACCTCGGCGATGGAGCCGGCCGGGAGGTGGACGACGGCGATGTCGCCGGTGCGGTCGGCGACCTCGACCCGGTAGAAGAACTTCATCGACTCCAGGTAGGCGATCAGCTCGCCCTGGGTGTCCGGCTCGACGTGCATCCACACCGTCGTGCCGTCGTCGACCAGATACATCGCGTGCTCGATGTGCCCGTTGGCGGACAGGATGAGCGCCTCGGTGGCCTGGTGCGGGGCGAGGTCGCTGACGTGCTGGGTGATCAGCAGGTGCAGCCAGCTCAGCCGGTCGTCGCCGGTGACGGTGATGACGCCCCGGTGGGAGAGGTCGACGAATCCGTTGCCGTCGGCCAGCGCGCGTTGCTCGGGGAACAGGTCGCCGTAGTGCGCGGCGACGCCTTCGTCGCGGCCTTCGGCGGGAACGGCACCGGGCAGGGACAGCAGGGGGCTCTTCATGCGCCCAGCCTACGACTTGGCGGGGGCGCCCTTCGCGGGCGTGTTCGCACCCGAGTCGGCGGCCCCGCCGGGGGCCCCGCCGGAGGCCTTGTCCACGACCCCGTCCGCCGTCCCGCCCGCCGCCGCTTTCGCTGCCTCGCACCCCGCGCAGCGGCCGAAGATGGCGAAGTGCTTCATGTCCGTCTCGAAGCCGAAATCGGCGCGCAGCTTCTCGGTGAACTCGGCGACGACGGAGAGATCCGCCTCGATGACGTCCGCACAGTCCCGGCAGACCAGGTGGATGTGGTGGTGCCGGTCGGCCAGGTGGTACGTCGGAGCGCCGTGCCCCAGATGGGCGTGGCTGACAAGACCGAGCTCCTCCAGGAGCTCCAGGGTCCGGTACACCGTGGAGATGTTCACGCCGGACGCGGTCCTGCGCACCTCGCACAGGATGTCGTCCGGAGTCGCGTGTTCCAGGGCGTCGACCGCCTCCAGGACGAGCTGACGCTGGGGCGTCAGCCGGTAGCCGCGCTGCCGAAGATCGGTCTTCCAGTCGGTGCTCACCACACGCCCAGTGTAGGGCGGGGTGAGCACCGGGCAGCCGCCCCGCTTCCGGGCGGGCTCCCCGCGCAGGAGATCCCTGCCCGGGAATTCCCTACTTGAAGAACGCGATGCCGTCGTCGGGCATGTCCTCGAGGTTCCGCGCCATCTCGGCGACCTCCTCGGGGGTGACGACCTTCTTCAGGTGCGCCGACATGTACGGACGCAGCTCGACCTCGGGGGTGGCCTTCTCGCCGACCCACATGAGGTCGCTCTTGACGTACCCGTAGAGCCGCTTGCCGCCGCTGTACGGGCCGGAGGCCGCCGTGCGGGCCACCGCGTCGGTGACCAGGTCGATCTGCGGCTTCTGGTGGGCCAGCTCGCCGTACCAGATCTCGATGACGCCCTGGTCGCGGGCCATGACGACCTCGACCTTGCGGTCCTTGTCGATGCGCCAGTAGCCGGTCTCGGTCTCCAGCGGCCGGACCTGCTTGCCCTCGTCGTCCAGGACCCAGGTGTGGGAGACGTACTCCAGGAAGTCACGGCCGTCGTGGCTGAAGGTGACTTCCTGGCCGAAGTTGCACTTCTCGGCGCCGGGGAAGTCGGACACGCCCGCGCCCGCCCAGTTGCCGAGGAGGAAGGCCAGCGGGACGAGGTCCGGGTGGAGGTCGGACGGAATCTCGATCATGAGCGGCTCAGACGATCTGTGAGGGTGCGAGGGGTGGGCGGGAACCGTGGGAACGGCGAAGGTCAGCGCTGGCCCTGGTACAGCTTCTTCACGGTGATCGCGGCGAAGGCGGTGACGCCCACGCAGACCAGGATCAGCAGGGCGGAGAAGAATGCCTCAAGCACAGGGGGCTCCTCGTGACGATCGGGTGGCGGCGGCGACAGGGCCGGGCCCCAGCCTAATGGGTGGGGGCCCGGCCTTCTCGTTCAGGTGTCGGCGGCGGGGCCGCCGCCGCGGGTCTCAGGCCAGCAGCTGGTTCTGGAGGATCACCGTCTGCTGGAAGGGGACGCGGCCCGTCTCCCGCTTCCCGGCGCGCTCGTGCACGACGAGGGCCAGCGTGTCCCCCGCCAGGGTGTACGCCTGCCGGACGTGCTCGGCTCCGAAGGGCGCCTGCTCGGCGAAGACGAACGACGAGAGGTTCTCGATGTCGTTGTCCGAACCCCAGGTGTCGTCGAACTCGGTGGTGTCCGTGCGGTCCAGCGGCGTACCGGCCGAGTAGCCCACGTTCAGATCGTCGAGCATGCGGCTCGCGAACGCCGTCGAGTTGAACCGCACCAGGTAGATCCGGGACGTCGTGCCGTCCGGCATGGTCCAGCCGCGTGCCGCGATATGGCGCGGCACGGCGTCCTTCAGGAGCTGGGACACCGACGACCGGTCCTGCTGCCGGTAGGCGTCGAGGAACGTCTCCGTGGAGACCCAGCCGCCCGGCAGCTTCTTGTCCGCCACCGCTCCGGCGGGGGCCGGCAGCAGCAGCTCGCGCAGGTCGGCGTGGTGGATCTCGGCCGGGTTGCCGGCCCCGAACGGCCGGGGCGAACCGGCCGGGAGCGCGGGCAGGGACAGCTTCGGGTAGTCCCAGCGTCCGTCGCTCTCGGTGGCGAGCCCGGGGACTTCGGTTCGCTCCAGGGAGGCGATCCCGAAGGCCGTCCCCGTGCCTAGCGTCCCGAACGCCAGCACGGCGGCCGTCCACCGCGCGACGGCGCGCAGGGCCCGCCGGGACGGCTTCGGCGCCGCGCCGACCGCGTCGGGGTGGGGGAGGAGCGGCGCGAACACAGCGGCCGAAGGCGGTGCTTCGGGCGTCCCGGACGCCCCGGACTTCGCCGTGTGCTCGCTCATACGTACTCCCCCGGGGACGCGATGTGGTCAAGCTGGTCCTTCACCAGATCCCCGACCTCGGACGGGCTGAACGGCTTGCTGCCGTTCGCGTCGACGGTCACCGAGACCTCTCCCTCGTACGCGATGCAGGTGACGCCGTCGAGGCTCTTCTTGTCGCCCTTGGGCAGCCGGTAGCAGGTCACCCTCTTGTGGCCGTCGACCTTCGGTCCCTTGCGAAAGAAGTCGGAGGAGTCCAGCAGCTTCTTCCGGTTCAGGTACGACGCGCGGACCGCCTGCCTGTCCCGCATCTTCGTGACCTGGATGTTCACGACGAGGTCATGGGAGTCCGCGGCGTACGAGCGCTGCGCGATGCCCCGGATGCGGAGCTTCTCGATGGACTTGTTCAGCTCGCGGCGGTCCTTCCCGGCCAGGCCGCGCCCCATCTCCTTCATCGCGGCTGCGGCCTTGGCGCCGCTCGTCTCGCTGTCGTTGCCGAGTTCGCCGATGTCCGGGCCGAGGAGGTACCCCTTGGGCACCGGGAGCAGGAGCTTGGCCAGCTCGGTGTCGTGGCGGCCCCGGGACGGCTCGTCGGCCGGGTCCTCGCCGGTGGGTGCGTGGTCCTCGTCCCAGACGGTCGTGGCGACCGTCCGGTCCGCGGTGTCCACGGTGTTCTTCACATACCCGGCCGCGCCGCCGACCGCTCCGAGCACGAGGACGACGGACAGCGCGGTCAGCACCACCCGGCGCGTCCGGCGGGCCGGGGCGGGGGCGGGAGTGGGGGCGGCGGGACCAGCTTCACCGGTCGGTCCAGCCGCCCCGGTCGGTCCAGCCTCCTCGGGCGGCCCGGGCGGCCCGGGTGGCCCGGGTGGATCAACCGGGCTGGGCGGATCGGTCACGGGATGCGTCTCGCCGTCGTTCACAGCCGCTCCAGCTGTCGCTCGGCCAGCGTCCGGATGGCCTTCTTGCCGATCGGGACGGTGTCGTAGATGTGGATGTCGAGCACGATGTCGCCGCGCCGGGCCAGGGCCCTGGCCCGGTACGCCGGGAGGTATCCCGTCTCCCGCCCGACCGGGTGGAGGAAGTAGCGGCCCTCGCCGCTGCCCTTGATCGCATCCCCCTCGTTGCCCGCGCCGCGCTCGTTGCGCGGCATGTACTCCAGCTGGCTGTCGAGGTGCTCCGCCGCGCCGAGCAGGTCGCCGGACCGGAACTGGAGCAGGTGGACCTCGGTCTCCCGGTACTTCCCCTGTTCCCAGGAGACCGAGGCGACCCGGCGCAGTCCTTGCCCGGTCAGCGCCTCGAACATGTGGTGCGGGTTCTTGTAGTTCGTCTCGGCGTACTGGTCGATCGGCTCCCAGCCGTCGCCGAGGCTCAACTCGTCGGTGAGCGTCTTCTTGGCCCCCTTGGGCCGGTCGACGAGCAGCTTGCGCAGGTCGCCGTCCGTCCTGACCCGCCGGTCCTGGGCTGCGGTCAGCGGGGCCTGGTCGGCGGACCGGGACTTCTCCGGGTAACCGAGGCCGGGCTGCGACAGGGCGGCCAGGGGCGTGGGCGCCCGCTCCGCCTGGATGCCGTAGCCGACGGCGGCCCCGCCCGCGATCCCGAGGACGGCGGCCACCGCGATGATCAGCGTCGTACGTCCGCGCGGCCGTCGGCGTACGGGCGCGTCGGCAACGGCCGGCCGCTCCGCCGGCACGGGTGCGGGCCCTTCCGGCGCGGCAGGAATGGTGTCGTTCGGTTCCAAAAGGGTCCCCCCAAGAGACCTGAAGCGCGGGTTCCCTTACCTGCGCGCCCAAGTGACCCCCAGGTCAGCAAGGAGGTTGCGTCCCGGACGATTACAGTTCGGCATATGCCGAAGAAGCTTGTGATCAAGGTGACCGCCGGGCCCGAGGCCGCCGAGCGCTGCTCCCAGGCCTTCACCGTGGCGGCCGTGGGCGTCGCCAGCGGTGTGGAGGTCTCGCTCTGGCTGACCGGCGAGTCCTCGTGGTTCGCCCTGCCGGGCCGGGCCGCCGAGTTCGAACTGCCGCACGCGGCCCCGCTGCCGGACCTGCTGGACTCGATCCTGGCGGGCGGCCGGATCACCCTGTGCACCCAGTGCGCGGCCCGGCGCGACATCGGCGAGAAGGACGTGCTGGAGGGTGTGCGGATCGCGGGCGCGCAGGTCTTCGTACAGGAGGCCATGGCGGACGACGCCCAGGCGCTCGTCTACTGACCGGACGACCGGGCGGGGGCTCCCCGGCTAATGCGGGGGCATCCTTCCCCGGCTCAGCAGGAACTCCCGCGGCTCAGTGGCGCTTCCTGCCGTCCAGCTCGTCCCACCACTCGTCGGACTTCGGGTCGCCGGAGGGGTCGTCCCACCAACGGTCGTCCGGGCCCCGCCGGTTGGCGACCATCGCGGCGACGGGCGGGATCACCATGGCGACCAGGCACATGCCGATGGCGACCGGCATGGACCACAGGCGCACCACGGCCCAGGCGGACACGAAAAGCGCGACGCATCCGCCCATCATGAGGAAGTAGTTCCGCCTGCGTCGGGCGTACATGCTTCCAGCGTAGGACCCCCCGGGCCGCCCGCCCACCCGCTCACCCGGTGGGGCCCCGGGACGGCACAAAGGGCCGCACCCCGCGTCAGGTGGCGTCCAACCCCCTGGGGTGCGGCCCTTCGGCCGTTCTTCGCGCCGTACGGAACGGCGTACCGCGGATCGTTACGGACCAGCGGCGCGCCGCGGATCGTTACGGATCAGACGGCGATGGCGACCTCGGAGAGCCCGCCGGTCTGCGCGACGACCGTGCGGTCGGCGCTGCCGCCGGGAACCAGGGCGCGGAGCGTCCAGGTGCCTTCGGCCGCGTAGAACCGGAACTGTCCGGTCGCCGAGGTCGGGACCTCGGCGGTGAACTCGCCGGTCGAGTCCAGCAGCCGCACGTAGCCGGTGACGGGCTCGCCGTCGCGGGTCACGCTGCCCTGGATGGTGGTCTCACCGGGCTTGATCGTCGAAGCGTCGGGGCCACCGGCCTGTGCTCCACACATGGTTCTGTCCTTCTGGTCGGGTCGTGCGGGTCAGTCGGTCGGTCGGACTACTTGGCGGGGCCGAGCTCGATCGGCACGCCGACGAGGGAGCCGTACTCGGTCCAGGAACCGTCGTAGTTCTTGACGTTCTCCTGGCCGAGCAGCTCGTGGAGCACGAACCAGGTGAGCGCGGAACGCTCACCGATGCGGCAGTAGGCGATGGTGTCCTTCGCCAGGTCGACCTGCTCGTTCTCGTAGAGCGCCTTGAGCTCGTCGTCCGACTTGAAGGTGCCGTCGTCGTTGGCGTTCTTCGACCACGGGATGTTGCGGGCGCTCGGCACGTGGCCGGGGCGCTGCGACTGCTCCTGCGGGAGGTGGGCCGGGGCGAGCAGCTTGCCGCTGAACTCGTCGGGCGAGCGCACGTCGACCAGGTTCTGACTACCGATGGCCTTGACGACGTCGTCGCGGTAGGCACGGATCGACTCGTCCTGCGGCTTGGCCGTGTACTGGGTGGCCGGGCGCGTCGGGACGGCGTCGGTCAGGTCACGGGAGTCGAGCTCCCACTTCTTGCGGCCGCCGTCGAGGAGCTTCACGTTCTCGTGGCCGTAGAGCTTGAAGTACCAGTAGGCGTAGGAGGCGAACCAGTTGTTGTTGCCGCCGTAGAGCACGACCAGGGTGTCGTTGCCGATGCCCTTCTCGCTGAGCAGCTTCTCGAAGCCGGCCTGGTCGACGAAGTCCCTGCGGACCGGGTCCTGGAGATCCTTGGTCCAGTCGATCCGGATCGCGTTCTTGATGTGGTTCTTCTCGTACGCCGAGGTGTCCTCGTCCACCTCGACGATGGCGACCTGCGGGTCGTCGATGTGGGCCTCGACCCAGTCGGCGTCTACCAGGACGTCGCTGCGGCTCATGTTGTTCTCCTCCGGGGCAGTGTGCGGCGGGGTGGTGCGAGATGCGGAGTTACCGGGTGCGGATGTAGGCGCGAGGGCACGGAACGCGGCGCGTACGGGGCACGGGGCCGACCCTGACTACGGTCGAAGGGCCGGGGAGAGACGGGACGGTGCGAACCGCCCCGCTCAGGAGGTGCGACAGAGCATGGCGGCGACGCGGCACAGGTCTACTGCCCGCCGCTTCGTGAGATCCGCCTGTCGCTTCATGGGTCCGATCGTAGGGAGGTACGGACGGAGATGTCACCGTCGTGTCGCATGATGAGACACGATCGTCCATGATGTGAGACGAGGATGGCGTGAACGGGCCGGGGGCCTCGTGCGGGGCTCCCCCGAGCCTGCCCCGCATCTGCGGACCGGACGCGGGCGTCTCACTATCCGGATCCGGGGTGTGCTTCAGGGGCGCGGGAGGAGGTGGGAGGGGCCGGAAGGGGGGCAGGAGGGGGCGGGAGGGTCTCCGTCGGGAGCAGGAGGGGGCGGGAGGGTCTCCGTCGGGAGGCCGTGGCGGTCGGTCAGCCCGTCAGGGAGACGTCCGCGCCGGTCACCGAGATCTCCAGGCCCTTCTCGGTCACCTTGACCTCCTGGAGCTCCAGGCCCTTCGGCAGCCCGTCGATGTCGCCCTGGAAGTCGGTCTTCTCGCGGACCAGCCGCTCGACGCCGGGAAGTCCCTCGCCCGGCACCTTGTCCGCGCGCACCTTGATCGTGTGGCCGTCGACGCGGGTCACGGTGGACAGCACGCTGCGCGAGATCGGCCGGCCGAGAAGCTCGACGGTGCCGGTGACCTTCGCCTTGCCGTTGCCGCCGTACTCCACGACGACGCCGTCGCTGGCCGCCGCCGTCAGGTCCGCGTAGCTGACGAGCGCGGTGCCGGTGGCGCGGGCGGCCGTGGCGCTCCGGTAGCCGGAGCCGAGCTTCACGTCGTGCAGTTCGGCCCGGACCTCGCTGACCCGTATCGCGCGGCCGGCGGCGCTGGTCTCCATGCCGGTGAGGTCGACGTCGACCCGGTCGAGCCGCGAGGCGGCGAGCTGGGTGAGGAAGGGGAAACCCTTGATCGAGATCTCCGTCGTGGCGGGCCCGCCCCCGCTGATCGTGACCCGGTCTTCGGCCTCGGACTCGGCGAAGTAGACGGCCGCACGGTCGACGGCGAGGAAGAGGCCGCCGAGCACCACCACCAGGACCAGCAGTATTCGCAGTGCGCGCATGTGTCGTTCCCCCACCTGAGCCGATCGGTCCCCCTGGCGCCCGTGAGCCTACTGCCGCAGGAGAGGGACGCCCTGGATGATCGACGACCGACGGCCCCCGATCGGTTCCCGGGGGCCGGTCGGCGACGGTGGCCGCGCGGCGGTCGGCGACGGTGGCCGCGCGGCGGTCGGCGACGGTGGCCGCGCGCGGTCAGAGGATGGCGCGGCCGACCAGGTAGACGGCCGGGGCCGCCACGGTCAGCGGCAGCGCCACTCCGGCGGTCATGTGCACGAACCGGGACGGGTAGTCGTAGCTCGCCACCCGCAGCCCGATGAGCACGCACCCGCCGACCGCGAGACCGAGCAGCACGCCCTTCGCCCCCATGTCGGTCGTATTGCCGAAGGTGAGGCCCGCACCCGCGCCCGCGAGCAGGGCCACCCCGAGGGAGGCGATTCCGGGCAGCGGAAGGGCCCGGACGAGCGTGGCCGCCGCGACGGCGGCCCCGCCCACCGTCACCGCGTCCGGGGCCGCCGCGAGAAATCCGCCCGCGAGCACCGCGAGCGAGGCCGAGACGACCGTGGCCATCAGGCCGTACATCCGCTCGTCGGCCCCCGCGTGGCTGCGGAGCTGGAGGACCACGGTGAGCAGCACCCAGACGCCCAGGGTGCCCAGCAGCGCGGCGGGGCCGTGCTCCCGGCCCGCGGCGAGCAGCGCGACGTCGGCGACCAGCCCTCCGGCGAAGGCGAGCGCGATGCCCTGGCGGGCGGGCCACATGCCGTTGAGCCGGAACCATCCGGCGGCCGTCACCGCCTGGAGGAGCACCACGGGGACGAGCAGCGCGTACGGCCCGATCGCCGCGCCCCCCGCGAGCAGCAGGCCGAGCACGGCGGTGAGCGCAGCGGGCTGCATCCCCGGCGCGATGATCGGCGAGCGCCCTTCCGCGCGGGCGCGCTGGGCGTCGGTGATCCGGGCGTTGCCCAGCGTCGTGGGCGCGCTGTAGCCCGTGTCGTCGGCCTCCGGCCGCACGGTCATGGGCGCGGGGACGGGCCCGGGTGCCGCGGGGGCCACGGGCGCGGCCGGGACCTCGGGTGGCAGCGGGAAGGAGCCCGAGGCCCCTTGGGGCGGGAGATAGGCGGTGTCGGCCGCCGAAGCCGCCGAGGGCCGGTACGGCTGGTGCGGCTGTCCCTGCGCCTGCCCCTGCGCGTGCCCCTGACCTTGTTGCTGCGGTTCACCAAACTGCGGCTGGTGCTGCGGGTGCTGCTGCGGGTGCTGCTGCGGATCCTGGTACTGCTGCTCGTACAGAGGGCGCGGCTCCGGCGTCGCGTACGGACCCGGCTGCTGCTGTCCGTACGGATCGGGCTGTGCCGTCGCGTACGCATCGGGCTGCTGCTGTCCGTACGGATCGGGCTGCGGCGTCGCGTACGGACCCGGCTGCTGCTGCGGCTGCCCGTAACCCTGCCCCGGCCCCTGGCCCTGTCCCGGGCCCAGATCCCCCGCCCGGTGCTGTTCCCCGCCCGGGCGGATCGTCGGCTGGTACTGCGTGTCCCAGGTCGGCGCCTGCCACGTCTGCGTCCCGCCCTGGTCGAAGGCGGCCGGGTCCTGGGGAGTGGCGGACTGCCCGGCCGTCCCGTCGGGCCAGTGCGGCGACGCCGGGTGCTGCTGCCGCTCGGGGTCGTACGGATACGGATACTGCTGATCGCTGCTGCTCATGGCCTGCGGTTCACCCTCCTGCGAACGGCGGGAGCACCTCGACCGTGCCGCCCTCGGCAAGGCGTACGGTCTCATGCCCACGGGCCCCGACCGGGTTCCCGTCGACGAGGAACGAGCACCGCCGGAGCACCTGGCTCAGCTCGCCGGGGTGCCTTCCGCGCACCGCGTCGAGCGCCTCGGCGAGGGTCTCCGCCGCGTACGGTTCCTCCGCGGTGCCCGCCGCGGCCTTGGCCGCGGCCCAGTAGCGGATCGTCCCCGCTGCCATGGCGCCACTCCTTCGGGTCGGTTCGTCGGACGCCTCGTGCGTCAGCTCTCCATGATGGGCCACGCGCGCGGTGCGGCCGTCGCCCAGTCGGCGATCCGGGCGAGCAGGGCGTCGTCCGCCGCGTTCTCGGCGTGGCCCATCCCC
Organism: Streptomyces sp. NPDC026589; assembly: GCF_040638385.1. NCBI lineage: Bacteria > Bacillati > Actinomycetota > Actinomycetes > Kitasatosporales > Streptomycetaceae > Streptomyces > Streptomyces sp. NPDC026589. The sequence goes on along the minus strand of NZ_JBEZYG010000047.1, from coordinate 11,775 downwards.
CGCTCCAGCCACAGCTCCGCGCCACCGGGCCCGGCCGCCTCGGCCAGCATCCTCGGATGGTCCAGCGGGAAGTAGGGGTCCCGGTCGCCGTGCACGAGCAGCAGCGGGGCCGGGGCGATCAGCGGGACCGCGGCGACCGGGGAGAGCGGGACGGGGTCCCAGTCCGCGGTCGCGATGCGGGTACGGAGTCCGTAGCGCCCGACGAGGCGGCCCGAGGGGCGGGTGACCACCCAGTGCAGCCGGCGCATCGGGGCCGTCCCCCGGTAGTACCAGCGAGCGGGAGCGCTGACGGAGACCACCGCGTCCGCATGCGCCTCCGCGCTCCCCGTGCGCCCCGCGCGCGCCGGTACACGAACGGGTGCCTGCCCCGCCACGGATTCCGCCGTGTGGAGAGCACCGTGCCGGAGCACCACCGAGCCGCCCATCGAGAACCCGACCGTCACCACCCGGGAGTGCCCCAGCTCCCGCGCCCAGGCCACCGCGGCGGCCAGGTCCAGCACCTCGCGGTCGCCCACCGTGGAGCGCCCGCCGGACCGCCCGTGGCCCCGGAACGAGAACGTGACCACGGCCGCACGCCGGGCGAAGACCCGTGCGGCGCGCCGCACGGCGGGGCGGTCGGCCGAGCCGGTGAACCCGTGCGCGACGACGATCGCGGGGGCCGCCGCCTGCCGCTCGAACGCTTCGTCCCCCGGCGCCCCGGCACCCGCCGTACACGGCTCGTACACCGCCTCGACCGGTACGCCGTCATCCGTCAGCAACGTGGCGAATCGTGGGGGGCGCGTGAGCAAGGGAACAGAGGAACCCGGGAATCGACCCTCGGACACGGAACTCATGTGGGCTATTCTGCTGCGAAGAGGATCCGGGCAAAGCAGCCCCCGGGTCCTTTTGTGCTTTACCCGCGTTGTTACGACGACGTTTCCACAAGCTCAGCGGTTCCAGGGCGCGGGACCGCACCGTGAAACCCGCATGACGCGGACCGCATGACCGCATGACCGCATGACGTACGAAGCAGTGCCGCATACTCCCCCGGGCCCGAACCGGGAGTGCCCCTCTCGCAGGGAACGAGGAGGACCGACGTAATGGGCGAGCGAACCGTGCAACATGATCGACCGAACCAGGCAGGTGGCCGGCGATGAGTTCACTGCTGCTTCTGACGAACGCACTCCAGCCGTCGACGGAGGTGCTCCCCGCCCTCGGGCTCCTGCTCCACAGCGTGCGGGTGGCCCCCGCCGAGGGCCCGGCCCTCGTGGACACCCCGGGCGCCGACACGATCCTCGTCGACGGGCGGCGCGACCTTCCACAGGTCCGTTCGCTCTGTCAGCTGCTGCGGTCCACGGGACCCGGCTGTCCGCTGATACTCGTCGTCACCGAGGGCGGTCTCGCGGCCGTCACCGCCGACTGGGGCGTCGACGACGTCCTGCTGGACACGGCGGGACCGGCCGAGGTCGAGGCCCGGCTGCGCCTCGCCATGGGCCGCCGGCAGATCACCTCCGACGACTCCCCGATGGAGATCCGCAACGGTGATCTCTCCGTCGACGAGGCGACGTACAGCGCGAAACTCAAGGGCCGGGTCCTGGACCTGACCTTCAAGGAATTCGAACTGCTGAAATACCTCGCCCAGCACCCGGGCAGGGTGTTCACCCGCGCCCAGCTCCTCCAGGAGGTCTGGGGCTACGACTACTTCGGCGGTACGCGGACGGTCGACGTCCACGTACGGCGACTGCGCGCCAAGCTCGGCCCCGAGCACGAGTCGCTGATCGGCACCGTGCGCAATGTCGGCTACCGCTTCGTCACGCCGGAGAAGGTCGAGCGCGCGGCGGAGGAGGCGAAGGACCGGGCCGCCGCCCAGCAGAGGGCGGCCGGCCAGCAGAGGGCGGCCGGCCCCGTCGCCCGATCGGAGCAGTCCTCTTCGGCCACGGTGCCGGAAGAAGCCCCGGTAGAGGCTGCCAAGAGGTAGGTCCATCCGCGTAGACTGCGGCGCGTGGCCAAGGTGACGCGGGACGATGTGGCGAGACTGGCGGGGACGTCGACCGCGGTCGTCAGCTACGTCATCAACAACGGACCCCGGCCGGTCGCCCCGGCCACGCGTGAGCGGGTGCTCGCCGCGATCAAGCAGTTGGGCTACCGGCCCGACCGGGTCGCCCAGGCCATGGCCTCGCGCCGCACGGACCTCATAGGAATGATCGTGCCGGACGCCCGGCAGCCGTTCTTCGCGGAGATGGCGCACGCGGTCGAACAGGCCGCCGCCGAGCGCGGGAAGATGGTGCTCGTCGGCAACTCCGACTACCGCGACGAGCGTGAGGTCCACTATCTGCGGGCCTTCCTCGGTATGCGCGTCTCCGGACTGATCCTGGTCAGCCAGGGGCCCAGTGAGCGCGCCGCCGCCGAGATCGAGGCCTGGGACGCCCGGGTCGTCCTGCTGCACGAGCGCCCCGAGGCGATCGACGACGTCGCCGTCGTCACCGACGACGTGGGCGGCGCGCAGCTCGCCACCCGGCATCTGCTGGAGCACGGCAACGCGTACGTGGCCTGTCTCGGCGGCACGGAGGAGACCCCGGCGGTCGGCGACCCGGTCGCCGACCACGTCGAGGGCTGGCGGCGGGCGATGCACGAGTCGGGGCGCTCCACGGAGGGCCGGCTCTTCCAGGCCCCGTACAACCGCTACGACGCCTATCAGGTGGCCCTCGGGCTGCTGGCGGGCCCGGACCGGCCCCCGGCGATCTTCTGCGCCACGGACGACCAGGCCTTCGGCGTGCTGCGGGCCGCCCGTGAGCTGCGCATCGACGTGCCGGGCGAGCTGGCGGTGGCGGGCTTCGACGACGTGAAGGAAGCCGGCCTCACCGATCCGCCGCTGACCACGGTCCACTCCGACCGCCCGGCGATGGCGCGGGCGGCGGTGGACCTGGTGCTCGACGACTCGCTGCGGGTCTCGGGGTCGCGGCGCGAGCGGCTGAAGCAGTTCCCCTCCGCGCTGGTGGTCCGGCGCTCGTGCGGCTGCGGGGAGCCCCCCGCGTCCGCCTGATCGCCCGCTCTGCGGATCTTCGGCCCTACTTCGGCACCTCTTCGGATCTTCGGTCCTTACAGCGGGCATACGCGGTTCTTCCGGGCTTCTCAGGACGTACTCAGTCCCTTCTCATCTTCGCTGCCCAGCCTGGTGGACATGACGGAGAACCTTCGCCCCAGCGGCGCGTACACCACGGACCAGGACCCGACCCCGTACGGCTACGGCACGGCGTACGACGGCGCCCCGGGCGGCTACCCGCCGCCGCCCCCGTACGCCCCCAGCGCCCCCACCACCAGGCGCCGGGCGAAGCGGCCGGTCGCGCTGCTGGCGGCGGTGGCGCTCGCGGCGGGCGTGGTCGGCGGCGGCACCGCGACCCTCGTCGGCCAGCTGAACGGCGGGGGCTCCGGAGCCCCCGGCTCGGGCGGCGCGGTCAACGGCACCACCGTCTCGCAGTCCAGCAAGGGCACCGTATCGGGCGTGGCTGAGGCGGTCTCGCCCGCGATCGTGGAGATCGGCGCGGCCTCGTCGGCGGGCAGCTCCACCGGGTCGGGCGTGGTGATCACCGAGGACGGCGAGATCGTCACCAACAACCACGTCATCTCGGGCGCGCGGCAGATCCAGGTCACGCTCTCCACCGGCAAGACCTATACGGCCGACGTCGTGGGCACCGACCCCGCCAAGGACCTCGCGCTCATCAAGCTCCGGGGCGCGAGCGGCCTGAAGACGGCGACGCTCGGCGACTCCTCGCAGGTCAAGGTCGGCGACCAGGTCGTGGCGATCGGCTCGCCCGAGGGCCTGACCGGCACCGTCACCAGCGGCATCGTCTCCGCGCTCGACCGGGACGTCACCGTCGCCAAGGACGACTCCGGCAGCTCGGGACAGGGCCAGGGCCAGGGCCAGCAGGGCGGCGGCCAGCAGTGGCCGTTCGAGTTCGGGGGACAGCAGTTCAACGGCGACACGGGCGAGGAGACGACCACGTACAAGGCGCTCCAGACCGACGCGTCGCTCAACCCCGGCAACTCCGGCGGTGCGCTGATCAACATGGACGGCGAGATCATCGGCATCAACTCCGCGATGTACGCGCCGAGTTCCTCGGCGGCGGGCAGCGGCTCCGCGGCGGGCAGCGTGGGCCTCGGCTTCGCGATCCCGGTGGACACCCTCAAGGCCGACCTGGACACCCTGCGCGCGGGCGACGGCTCCTGATCCCGCACAGCACCCCGGCCGTGCAAGGCTGAGGCACCCCCGCAAGGCGGGACGGACCAGGTCGACACGAGAAGAGGACGAGACAGCGATGAGCCCCGCCGAAGACGATCCCCAGCGCATCCTGATCGTCGACGACGAGCCGGCCGTGCGCGAGGCGCTCCAGCGCAGCCTCGCCTTCGAGGGGTACGGGACGCAGGTCGCGGTCGACGGGTACGACGCCCTGGCGATGGCCGAGGCCTACGCCCCCGACCTCATCGTGCTGGACATCCAGATGCCCCGGATGGACGGCCTCACCGCCGCCCGCCGCATCCGGGCCACCGGCTCCACCACGCCCATCCTCATGCTCACCGCCCGCGACACCGTCGGCGACCGGGTCACCGGCCTCGACGCCGGGGCGGACGACTACCTGGTCAAACCGTTCGAGCTGGACGAGCTGTTCGCCCGCATCCGGGCCCTGCTGCGCCGCAGCTCCTACGCCTCGGCGGCGGGCGCGGACGCCCCCGACGACGACGTCCTCTCCTTCGCCGACCTGCGGATGGACCTGGCGACCCGCGAGGTCACCCGGGGCGAGCGGCGGGTCGAGCTGACCCGCACCGAGTTCACACTGCTGGAGATGTTCCTGTCCCACCCGCGCCAGGTGCTGACCCGGGAACAGATCCTCAAGGCCGTCTGGGGCTTCGACTTCGAGCCGAGCTCCAACTCCCTGGACGTGTACGTGATGTATCTGCGCCGCAAGACGGAGGCGGGCGGCGAACCGCGCCTCGTCCACACCGTGCGCGGGGTGGGGTACGCGCTGCGCACGGGCGGGAGCGGGGAGGCGTGAGCGGTCCGGCGCCCGCAGCGGGTGGGCGGGAGCGGGGAGGCTTGAGCGCCCCCGCGCACGGGCGGGAGCGGGCCGGCGTGAGCCCGGTGCGCCGGTTCCGGGCGCTGCCGCTGCGCTCCCGGCTCGCGATGCTGGTCGCGACGGCGGTCGCGGTGGCGGTCGCCGCGGTGGCCGCCGCCTGCTGGCTGACCACCCGGGACCGGCTGACCGAGCAGCTCGACACGACGCTGTCCCAGGTCAAGCCCAACGAGAACGCGATCAGGCTGCTGACGGCGTCCTGCACCAGCGGACTGCCCGGTGACCTCCAGGTCGTGACCGGCCCGTACACGATCCAGCTGGTGCCGGCCGTGGGCGCGAAGCCGTGCACGGTGCCGGGCAGGTCCGCCATCCCGATCGACGCCACCGACCGGGCCGTCGCCGCCGGGCTGCGCGAGGACGCGACGCACACCACGAAGGCCGAGGACGGTGCGCAGATGCGCGTCCACACCTCGCCCGCCGGTCCGGACCGGCCGGGCCTCGCGGTCTCCGTGGCCGTCCCCATGGCCCAGGTCACCGATCCGCTGAACCAGCTGGCCTGGGTGCTGCTCGCCGTCTCCGGCATCGGTGTCGTAGGGGCGGGCGCGGCCGGGCTGTGGATCGCGCGCGCCGGACTCCGGCCGGTCGACGAGCTGACCGAGGCCGTCGAGCACGTGGCCCGCACCGAGGACCTGACCGTACGCATCCCGGTGGACGGCGAGGACGAGATCGCCCGGCTCTCCAGCTCGTTCAACTCGATGACGGCCCAGCTCGCCTCCTCCCGCGACCGCCAGGCGCAGCTGATCGCGGACGCGGGCCACGAGCTGCGCACCCCGCTGACCTCGCTCCGGACGAACGTGGAGCTGCTGGCCCGCAGCGACGAGACGGGCCGGATGATCCCGCCGGAGGACCGCAAGGCGCTGATGGCCTCGGTGAAGGCCCAGATGACGGAGTTGGCCGCGCTGATCGGCGACCTCCAGGAACTGGCCCGCCCCGACGCGGCCGAGCCCGGCCCGCTCCAGGTGGTGGCCCTGCACGAGACCACCCGCACCGCCCTGCGCCGCGCCCGCCTGCGCGGCCCGGAACTGACGATCACGGAGGACCTGGCCCCCTGGTACGTACGCGCGGAGCCGGCCGCCCTGGAACGGGCGATCGTCAACGTCCTGGACAACGCGGTGAAGTTCAGCCCGCCGGGCGGCACGGTCGACGTACGCCTGCACCGGGGCGAGCTGACGGTCCGGGACCGGGGCCCCGGCATCCCCGCCGAGGACCTCCCGCACGTCTTCGAACGCTTCTGGCGCTCCCCGACCGCCCGTCAGCTCCCCGGCTCGGGCCTGGGCCTGTCCATCGTGGCCCGTACGGTGCACCAGGCGGGCGGCTCGATCGCCCTGCGCCCGGCCCCGGACGACGGCCCCGGCACCGTGGCGGCGCTCACACTGCCGGGGGCGCCGACGCCGCCGCCGGGGATGTGAGGCCGGGGACGGCGGGTGCCGCTCACCCCGTCGGGTTGTGCCGGATCAGCGACTCGACCAGGCCGGACCGCTGGTTCGGGTAGTCCAGCGGGACGATGCCGAGCCCCGTCCATCCGGCGGTCTCCGCGCGCTCCAGGAAGGTGTGCACCTGCGGGTTGAGCCGGTCGGCGTTCCAGCGGGGCGGCATCAGGGCGGCGGTGGACACGTAGTTCATGAAGAACTTGCCCGGCTGCTGGGCCGCCCTGCGGAACTGGGCCTCGATCTTGGGGTACTTGGCGAACGGCTCCGCCATGTAGTCGTCCTGGATGTCGAAGAGGGCCTGGTCCCCGTACCGCACCCCGGGCAGCCCTCCGTTGTCCGCGAGGAGCACCACCTTGCCCCGGGCCCCGCCGAGGTCGGGCAGGGTGGCGTCGAGACGGAACAGCGACCGCCAGCCGCGTACGTCCAGGTAGTCGTCGAAGACCGCCCGGAACGCCGCGTCGTTCGCGGACGAGTGCTCCTGCTTGACCCGCATCAGCACGGTCTCGGTCGGCCGCGTGGCGAGGAAGTCCCGGCAGGCGACGAGGACGTCTCCGAACATCAGGTTCTGGAACGAGGCCCCGTGGTGGATCGCGAACGAGCCGTCGATGAGCCGGCACCGTATGTCGAGGAAGCGGATGCCGCTGCTCAACTGCTGGGCGATCGTCGTGTTCTGGCACTCCGACCAGGGACCGCCGAACCGGGCACCCGAGTCGTGCGTGCCCGGGATCGTGAGCTGCCGGAGCGCGGTGCCGTCGGGCAGGGCGGCCATCCAGTCGTGCGTCCCCCGGACCGCCCGGCCGGCCTCCCGCGTGGCGGCGACGGCGGGGGCCGCGCCGACGATCGCGGTGGCGGAGACGGCGAGGGCGCCGGCCAGGAAGACCCTGCGGGAGGGCCGGGACGGGGGACCGGGCGTGCGCGTGGGGCTGGGGCTGGACATGGGCGGGTGCCTCCAAGGGCCGTGGGGGGTGGGGGGGTGTCTGGCCTTCCGAGCCCCTTGGATTCTGACGGGCACACGTCACCTCTGGAAGAGGGCGGGCCCCCGTCCTCCTCCGGAGGTGGACCGGACCCCCTCCTCTTCCGGCGATGCCCCCGGCCGCGCTCGCCGGTTCAGCCCGCGTGCTGGTACGAGGGGTAGGTGACGTACCCCCCGTCACCCCCCTGGAAGTACGTCGCCTCGTCCTCCGGGGCGATCGGCAGCCCGGCGCGCATCCGCTCGACCAGGTCCGGGTTGGCGATGAAGGCCCGGCCGAAGCTGATGAGATCGGCGCCCAGGCCGAGCCAGCGGTCCGCGTCCGAACGCCCGGCGCGCTTGGGCCCCATCGGCAGCACCGGGTTCATGATCAGCGTGCCGGGCCACGCGCGGCGCAGGGCGACCAGCACCTCCTCGTCGGCCGTCGCCTCCAGGTGCACGTAGGCCGGCTCCAGACGGGCCAACTCCGCCAGCAGTACGGCGTAGAGCTCGGGTACGTCCCGCTCCTCGACGCCCCAGAACTCCCCGCCCGGCGAGAGCCGGATGCCGGTCCTGGCCGCGCCCACGGCGTCGACGGTCGCCGCCATCGCGTCGACGGCGAACCGCACCCGGTTGGCGAGCGAGCCACCGTAGCGGTCGGTGCGGAGGTTGGCGTTCGAGGAGAGGAACTGGGAGATCAAGTAGCCGTTGGCGCCGTGGAGTTCCACGCCGTCGAACCCGGCGTCGACGGCCCGGCGGGCAGCGGACGCGTAGGACTCGGCGTGCTCGGGCACCTCCGCCGTCTCCAGGGCGCGCGGCACCGGCACGGGCTGCGGGCCGGTCGGGGTGAACACCTCGCCGGTCGCCGCGACGGCGGAGGGCCCGACCGGCCGCAGCCCGTTGGTGTCCGGGTGCGAGACCCGGCCGCCGTGCATGATCTGGGCGAAGATCCGGCCGCCGTTGGCGTGCACCGCGGCGGTCACCGGCCGCCACGAGGCGACCTGCTCGTCGGTGTGGAGTCCCGGCGTACCGGGGTTGGACTGCCCGACCAGGCTCGGCTGCGCCCCCTCGCTCACGATGAGCCCGGCGGACGCCCGCTGCGCGTAGTACGTGGCCATCGACGGTGTCGCCAGCCCTCCTGCGGCCGCCCGGACGCGGCTCATCGGCGCCATCACCACCCGGTTGGGCAACCGCAGGTCACCGAGGCGGTAGCTGTCGAAAAGGCTCTGGTTCATGGCGCGAATCTCCTGGCTCCATCAGCTCCGAAGCACCCGTGAACCGGGTACGGCGCTACGCTAAAACCTGACATCAATGTGAGGGGCAAGCCCGTACGGCGATCCTCTCGGCGGGGAGCGGAGGGGCCACACCATGCGCATCGGAGAACTCGCGGCCGTCACGGGGGCCAGCGTCCGGTCCCTGCGCTACTACGAGGAGCAGCGGCTCCTGACGAGCAGCCGCAGCCCGAGCGGCCAGCGGCACTACACGCACGCCGAGATCGAGCGGGTCCACTTCATCCAGCGGCTCTACGCCGCCGGCCTGTCCAGCCGCACCATCATGGAGCTGCTGCCCTGCGTCGACGCCCCCAGCGAGGAGACCTCCGACGCGGCGATGGAGCGCATGGAACAGGAACGGGAGCGGCTCTCCGCGCACATCGACGACCTCCGCTCCACCCGGGACGCCCTGGATGTCCTGATGGCCGTGAACCGGACCCACCGCAGCACGCTGCGCCCGGGGGCGCGAAGTGTCCGCGACAAAGACGGAGCGGGTCGCCTTCCTTAACGGAAAACAGCGGAAGAGTATATTCAGCGCGGCCGTTTCCGGAATTTCCGAGCCGCCCTGAAAACCTTTACCGGAGATCTCGAACTGGCCTTAGTCTGAGGCCACTTCGGGACCTCCGGCACGCGATCGAGCGACGCCCGGACCCCTTTCTCTCCACCCTCCGCGCATTCCGGATCCCGGAATGCGCGGCTATGAAAAGCGAGGAAGACCTGTGCGACGCATGACCTCCGCCCTCCTTTCCCTGAGCGCCCTGCTGACCGCCTCCGTCCTGGCGGCCCCGGCGGCCGGAGCCACCTCGCACGACGGCCGCCCGGCCGACAGCACCACGCGCGAGGTCTCCGCAGGTGGCGCCCCCGCAGGCTGGGAGAAGGTGAACGGCGACGACCTGGCACACATCGCCGAGTCGACCGACAGACAGCAGTCCCTGTCCGCCTCCGGCAGAAGCGCCGCCGCCCCGGCCGACGACTCCGGCCCCATGGCCATCAAGTCGATGCGCAACGGGAAGTTCGCGGTCACCGAGGTGAATTACGCCGCGCCCAACACCGGTGCGGTGCGCGCCCGTTCCACCGACGTCTTCGGCGCCTGGGAGAGCTTCGCGTTCGAGTGGGACGAGGCCAGCCAGACCATCGCTCTCAAGTCCCTCGCGAACAACCGCTACGTGGCGGTCGAAAAGAACTTCACCGGCCAGGCGCAGAACGTGCTGCGGGCCCGTTCGACGACCGCCGGCGGCTGGGAGCGGTTCGTGCTCTATTACAACGAGGACCTGAACCTCTACGCGCTCCAGTCCACCCTGAACAACCTCTTCGTCGCGATGGAGAACAGCTACACGGGTTCGCTCCAGTACGCGCTGCGCGCCCGCTCCGCCGATGTCACCGGCTCCTGGGAGCAGTTCGACCTGTACAACATCGTCGGCTGACACCGCCCGCCCGTGGCCCGGCCTCCCTCAGCACCCGGACGGAGGCCGGGTCGCGGCGCGCGCCCGGACCACACCGCGAGGGAACGGGCCTCCCTCGTCGCCCTCAGCCGGTAGCCGTGAGCGCGGAGACCCCCGGCCCGCTCAGCTCCTCGACCGCCTGCCGCCGGCCGGACACCGCCAGGAGCAGGGACAGCGCGGGGCCCGTCACCTCCGGCCCCTCCCCGATCGACAGGTCGGCGTCGGTCGCCGTCAGCCGTACGGACGCCACCGTCTCCTTCGCCCCGCCGAAGGCCGCCGGCGTACGCGCCTGAAGGCGCAGCGCGCGGACCACGGCCTCCTGGGGGTAGGAGCGGACCAGGCCCACCGCACGGCGGATGTCCTCGCCGTGGACGACCTCCTCGACCAGCCGGGTGTCGAGCGGGGCCGGAGGAGTCGTCGTCCGCGACACCACCCGCCGCAGCCGCTCCAGCGTCTCCTGCGGCGAGGCCCCGCGCTCGCGCTCCACGCCGCGCGCGTTCTGACGGTCGAAGTCGAACCGCGCCCGTACGAGGCCCGCCACGAAGCCGATCCGCGTCGTACGGGCGGTGTCCACCAGGTGCGCGGCCACATCGTGCACCGTCCATCCCTCGCAGAGCGACGGCGCGTCCCACTGCCCGGCGTCCAGCCGCGCGAGGTCGTCGGCCAGCGCGGCGCGCTCGGCGTGCACCATCCGCCAGATCCCGCGCTTCGTGTCGCTCTCCACGGCTGCCTCCACTCGAACCGGTGACCACATCTGCCGTAGGAGACCGGGGGCGCCACCGAAACTCATCGCATCCCGGACCACCGGAAATGGATCAAGAAAGGTGATCTTGTCCAACTGTGTCATGGCTTCGTAACAGCACGCAGACAGTACAACTCCACCGCGTCACGACCTATCCAACAGGACGTGACCCACGCCACTCCAAGGGATGGGGATCCGGGCGCCGGACCAGGCGTCCCGCCATGACCGCTCGAGAAACCGGGGAACGACATGACCAACATCCGACGCGCGTCAGCCATCGGCGCCGCCGTCACCGCCACCGCCTGCGCCGCGATCACCCTCGCCCCGGCCGCCGTGGCGGCGGAGCCAACGGCCCAGCGGGCCACCGCCGCACCCAAGGCCGCCGCGGCCGCGAAGTACAACGGCGCCTGCGGCGGGGGCTACTCCGTGGTGAACTCGGCTCAGATCGGCACCAAGGGCACCGTTTTCCTCACCTACAGCTCCGCCACCGGCAAGAACTGTGTGGTGACCGTCCGCACCACGCCCGGAAAGGCCGTGCACATGACGGCCTCGCTCGGGTTCGCCTCCCCCACCACGACCGTCTCGGACACGGGCTACTACACGACGTACGCGGGACCGGTCTATCTCGACGCACGCGGCCTGTGCGTGACGTGGCGCGGCGAGATCGCCGGTGAGGTCGCCGGCAAGAACGGCACCAACTGCGGCTCCCTGGCCGCGAACCGGGGCTGATCCCACGCCGAACGGATTCGGCCCGGTGGGTGGTGTGGTGCCGCCGGTGCTGCTGCATCCCGCGAGGGAGGCGCCCAGCACCACTGCCAGCACGGCGCCCATCG